>NZ_JBFUJW010000036.1:0-371 GCF_056555145.1 Mycolicibacterium sp. P4_G11 | reverse complement strand
GTTCGTGACCGGCGCGGTGCTGGCCTACGTGGTCGTCGCGCAGGCGTTGAGCTTCCTGCTCACCATCGGCGACACCGTCCAGGTGACCGCGCTCAGCGGCAACGAGTACTTCGGGTTCATCATCAACCTGCTGATCATCTTCGGCGTCAGCTTCGAGATCCCGCTGATCATCGTGGCGCTGAACTTCGTCGGGGTGCTCCCGTACGAGAAGCTCAAGGCCTGGCGTCGGGGGCTGATCTTCGCTCTGTTCGTCTTCGCGGCGTTCGCCACTCCCGGCTCGGACCCGTTCTCGATGCTGGCGCTGGCGCTGGCGCTCACCGTCCTCTTCGAGTTCGCGGTACAGATCGCCCGCGTCCACGACAAGCGCAAGG
>NZ_JBFUJW010000035.1:0-373 GCF_056555145.1 Mycolicibacterium sp. P4_G11 | reverse complement strand
CGGCGGAGACGATCAGGTCCGGGGCATGGGCCTCTACGGCCTCGGTGAGCGCGCGGTCCCAGTCGGCACGGTCGGCGTGCTCGCGCAGCGCGATGCGGAAGTCGGCGATGCCGGCGGCGCGCGCGTGGAGCGCGGCGTCACAGTCCCGGTCGACGCCGACGGCCACGATGCGGGCTGGGTAGTCGTCGACCGCGGCCGCGATCAGCGACTGCAGCAGGCTTCCGGTACCGGAAGCGAGGACCACGACCCGGGCCGGCGTGGAAGCGCCGGGCCGGAAGTACTCACGCGAGGCTGTCAGCGCTCTACTCCTGTGTGCGGACCATCGGCCGGAAGTGACCGGCCGCAGTGAATGCTAGTCGCTGCCCGGCCGGGC
>NZ_JBFUJW010000034.1:0-401 GCF_056555145.1 Mycolicibacterium sp. P4_G11 | reverse complement strand
CTGCTGGGTGGTCGCGCACGCGCGGGCGATCTCCTCCGCGACGATCGCCGACGCGAGGTGGTCGCCGCCCTGACCGCCGTACGCCTCGGGAATGCCGATGGCGTGCAGTCCGGCGGCGGTCAGGGCCGCCAGCGAGTCCTCTGGGAACTCCCCCGATTCGTCGATTGCGGCGGCATGCGGGGCCACTTGACGATCGGCGACCTCGGCGGCCAGCTCCCGCAGAGCGCGGTGCTCCTCGTCGAGGAGCCACTCGGCCTCGGTGCTCGTTCTCACTGCGTGCTCACGGCTTGGCTCGGTCGAGGCCGAGCACCCGGATGGCGTTCTCCTTCATCACCAGTGGCATGACCTCGTCCTTGATTCCGAGCTCGGCGAAATCGGCCATCCACCGGTCCGGGGTGAGA
>NZ_JBFUJW010000033.1:0-403 GCF_056555145.1 Mycolicibacterium sp. P4_G11 | reverse complement strand
TCGCACGCTCCGCCAAGACTGCCGCCCGCGAATCCAAGCGCGCACATCGGTGAAGAGTTGATCCCGGTCGCGCACTCGAGCGCGGCGACTAGGGCAGCAACCCCTGCCGCCCCTGATCCGCACCCGAGAGCACCAGCAGCAGCATCGTGGTGAGCGCCTCGTCCTCGAGCCCGGCGGCCGGGAAGGTGTAGCGCAGGATCACGTCGGCCAGCTTGCCGCGGGTGATCACGGTGATCGACCCGAACTGCATCATCGAGTTCTTCTCGGCAACCTTCTTGTGCAACGCGGGCTTCGCCGGGCGGTCCCAGGCCAGCACCGCGGTCACCGACAGCACGTCCAGGCCGGGCGAGAGGGTCACCGGGGGCAGCGTGCACAGCGCGCCGGCGTACTCGAAACCCAGCGA
>NZ_JBFUJW010000032.1:0-410 GCF_056555145.1 Mycolicibacterium sp. P4_G11 | reverse complement strand
ACCCCGCTCTGCTCGCCGTCGCGCGCGGCGCTGCTCACCGGGATCAACCCGCATCGCGCGGGCTACGGCTTCGTCGCCAACGCGGACCCCGGCTTCCCGGGCCTGCGACTCGAACTCGCCGAGGACGTGCTCACGCTGCCGGAGATGCTGCGGGCCGGCGGCTACGCCACCTACGGCGTAGGGAAATGGCACCTGGTGCGCGACGCCAACCTGCGTCCGGGTGCCGTCCGCGACTCCTGGCCCACCCAACGCGGATTCGACCGCTACTACGGGTCCCTGGAGGGCCTGAACTCCTTCTTCCACCCGAACCAGCTGGTCTCGGACAATTCGGTGGTCGACATCGACGAGTACCCCGAAAACTACTACCTCACAGATGACCTCACCGACAAGGCCGTCGGGTACATCAAGGA
>NZ_JBFUJW010000031.1:0-416 GCF_056555145.1 Mycolicibacterium sp. P4_G11 | reverse complement strand
GCTTCGCCCCTTGTTGTCGGCGGATCAGGGACGAAACAGTCCAACTCGAAGTTGGTTTGTGGCGTCGCGCAAAGTTCGGTTAACCACTCGTCTTTCGCCCCGTAGGGGTTCGACAGGACCACGGTGGGTGCCCAGCCGGCTGCGCCGAGTTCGAGACCGAACGAATACCGGCGGGAATCGGCGCCGCCGAGGATCAATATCGCATCGGCGGGCTGCAGCGGATCGACCTGCGGTCGTACGTAGACCGGCACGCCGACGAACCCGGCTATGAGCAGCAGCAGGCAGACCGACGCCACCGCTCGCCTGACTCCAACTCCGCGTAGCGGACCAACAGCACTGAACCATCGAGCCATGAGAAGACCGGCGTTGCGCCTTGATCTCGCCATTCAAGGTCCTCCGACGGAGGTCAGTCGAGC
>NZ_JBFUJW010000004.1:0-352230 GCF_056555145.1 Mycolicibacterium sp. P4_G11 | reverse complement strand
CAGAAAAATCCGATCACAAACAAAAGACACCAAACAAACTGGCATCAAAAAAACAACCACACCCCACAAACGGGAAAACAAGAGGTGCAGTCAAAAAAACAACAAACAAAAACCACCAAACACACTATTGAGTTCTCAAACAACACGCCGTTTTCGGGCAACCCCACCAACCTACTACCTCTTGGTCGGGCTGTCAAGCTCTTGCTCTGGGCTTTTTCGGCCCCGCTCGCTGCTGACTTGGAATACATTAGCGGGCTGATCTTGATTTTACAAAACGGCTGCATACGGGGGGTTTTTCGGCGAAAACGCGTTGCACAGCTGTCCGCCGGAACGGTCAGTGCGACACGCCAATCCCCGTCAACTGACCCGTTCGATCTCCGCGCCCAGACTTACGAGGTTCTCCACGAACAACGGGTACCCCCGGTCGATGTGGAAAACGTCGTGAACCTCGGTGTCACCGTCGGCGACCAATCCCGCCAACACCAAACCGGCGCCGGCGCGAATATCCGACGCCCATACCGGTGCACTCGACAGCAGCGGAATTCCGCGGACCACCGCATGGTGTCCGTCGGTCCGCGCATCGGCGCCCAGGCGGATCATCTCCTCCACGAACCGGAACCGCGCTTCGAACACGTTCTCGGTGATCATCGAGGTGCCTTCGGCGATGCACGCCAAGCCGATGGCCATCGGCTGCAGGTCGGTCGGGAATCCGGGATACGGCAGCGTCGCGACGTTCACGGCTTTCGGCCGTTCGTACTGCACGACGCGGAAACCGTTGTCGTGCTGGGTCACGGTCGCGCCGGCATCGTGGAGTTTGTGCAGCACCAGCTGCAGGTGCTGCGGGTCCACCCCGGTCACAGCGACATCGCCCCGCGTCATCGCCGCGGCAATTCCCCAGGTCGCTGCCACGATCCGGTCACCGATCACCCGGTGCTCGGTCGGATGCAGCTTGTCCACCCCGGTGATGGTCAGGGTCGACGTCCCTCCCCCACTGACCTTGGCACCCATCTGGTTCAACATGTCGCAGATGTCGACGATGTCCGGCTCCCGCGCCGCGTTGTGGATGACCGTCACGCCCTCGGCGAGCACGGCAGCCATCAGGATGTTCTCGGTCGCACCCACCGACGGGAACTCGAGCTGAATCTCGGCCCCACGCAGGTGATCGGCCTCAGCGACCACACAACCGTGCTCGATGTTGCATCGGGCACCGAGTTGCCGCAGACCGGATTGATGCATGTCCAGCGGCCGCGACCCGATCGCGTCGCCACCGGGCAACGCGACTTTCGCCTTCTTGCAACGGCCCACCAACGGCCCGAGCACACACACCGAAGCGCGGAACTGCCGGACCGCGGCGAAATCCGCGTCATACTTGGGTTCGTCAGGTGAAGTGATTCTGGCCACATCACCTTCGAGCTCGACGGTGGCCCCAAGACCGCGCAGCACCTCGGCCATCAATGGCACATCCAGGATGTCCGGACAGTTGGTGATCGTGGTGGTGCCCTCGGCCAACAGTGCCGCGGCCATCAGCTTCAGCACGCTGTTCTTAGCGCCCCCCACGGCAACTTCGCCGGACAACCGGCTACCCCCAGTCACCACGAAACGCTCGCTCACGCGGCTAAGTGTAGACAGCGGCGTCGGCCGGTGTCAGGCCACGAAGAAGTCTCCGCGAGTACGGTTTGACCATGGCTGTTCACCTGACCCGTATCTACACCCGGACCGGCGACGACGGGTCGACCGGACTCAGCGATTTCAGCCGCGTGTCGAAGAACGATTCGCGCCTGGCGGCGTACGCCGACTGCGACGAAGCCAACGCCGCGATCGGCGTCGCAGTCTCCGCGGGCGCGCCCGACGAACGAATTCGCTTGGTACTCCTGCAGATTCAGAACGATCTCTTCGATGCGGGCGCGGACCTGTCGACCCCGGTGGTCGAGAATCCGGAATACCCGCCGCTGCGGATCACCCAGCCGTACATCGATCGGCTCGAAGCGTGGTGTGACGAGTTCAACGAACCGCTGCCGAAACTGACGTCGTTCATCCTGCCCGGCGGCACTCCCCTGTCGGCGTACCTGCACGTCGCCCGGACCGTGGTGCGGCGGGCCGAGCGAGCTGCCTGGCAGGCGATCGACGAACACGGCGACGGCGTCAGCATCCTGCCGGCCAAATATCTGAATCGGCTGTCGGATCTGCTGTTCATCCTGTCGCGGGTCGCGAACCCGGATGGCGATGTGCTGTGGCAGCCCGGCGGCGGGATGCAGTAGCAGAAATCAGACCGCGCGGCGCCGCGACCGCGGCGACGGCCGGGCCTCCAGCCACGACGTGAAAGCCGTCAAAGCTCCACGGTCCAAAGCGATTTCGTAACCGCTGCGCCGTTCGGGGCTGTTGTCGCGCAGCTCGAGAATGACCGTTTCGATGGTCATGATGTCGAATTCGTCGCCCCGTGGGGCGCGGCGCCCGACGACTTCCAGGCCACGACGGGACAGTGTCCGGTCGGGCCACCAGCGCAGGCTCGACAAACGATAAAAGCCGGCCTCACCACCGCGGTAGCGCATGACTCCATGCCGCCACCCGTGGCCGCCGGCAGCCGGGTAGTCGCGCAGGATGGCGGCAGTACCGCCAACCTGACGCAACTTCCACAGCCGATAACTCAGTGCGGCTACAGCCAGCACCAACACACCGACGAGCGCGACCATCATCAACATGGACGCGCTCATCGGGATATCAGTCGAGCTGGCCTACGGCGCGCAGACGCGCCCGGCCCCACGCAGCGGTCGCCTCGTCGTCCGACGCGGCATCGGCCTTGGCCGCATGCGCATCGATCTCCGACTCCAGCGCCGCATCTTCCACCAGAATCCGCACGGTCTCCTCGGTCACCGAGAGGAACCCACCGGACACTGCGATCCGCAGATCATCCTCGCCCTCGCGCTCGACCCGGACCATCGCGTCCTCGACCAGCTGGCCGACCAACGGGATGTGCCGGGGCAGGATGCCGATCTCGCCGGCGGTGGTGCGAGTGAAGACGAATGTGGCCTTGCCTGTCCACAGCGCGCGCTCGACGGCGACGATCTCGACGTCCATTTCGGCCATGTCACACCACCTTTCGTGCTCGAGTAACTACGACGGTCACAGCTTGGCGCCGAGGCTTTCGGCCTTCTTCGCCAGGTCATCGAGACCACCGATGAGGAAGAACGCCTGCTCGGGCAGGTGGTCGAAGTCGCCCTTGGCGAGACGGTCGAACGCCTCGATGGTCTCCTTCAGCGGCACCGTCGAACCCGGCTGGCCGGTGAACTGCTCGGCGGCCATCATGTTCTGGCTCAGGAAGCGCTCGATCTTACGGGCGCGGTACACCAGCACCTTGTCCTCTTCCGACAGTTCGTCGATACCGAGGATGGCGATGATGTCCTGAAGGTCCTTGTAGCGCTGCAGGATTCGGATGACTTCCTGAGCGACCCGGTAGTGCTCGGCACCGACGACGCTGGGGTGCAGGATCGTCGACGACGATGCCAGCGGGTCCACAGCGGGGAAGATGCCCTTGGAGAACACCGCACGAGAAAGCTCGGTGGTGGCGTCCAGGTGGGCGAACGTGGTGGCCGGGGCCGGGTCGGTGTAGTCGTCGGCGGGCACGTACACGGCCTGCATCGAGGTGATGGAACGACCACGGGTCGAGGTGATGCGCTCCTGGAGCTCACCCATCTCGTCGGCCAGCGTCGGCTGGTAACCCACGGCCGAAGGCATACGACCCAGCAGGGTCGAGACCTCGGAACCGGCCTGGGTGAACCGGAAGATGTTGTCGATGAACAGCAGCACGTCCTGGCCCTGCTCGTCGCGGAAGAACTCGGCCATGGTCAGGGCCGACAGGGCGACGCGCATACGGGTGCCTGGCGGCTCGTCCATCTGGCCGAACACAAGCGCGGTGTCCTTGAGCACATTCGCGTCCGCGAGCTCGACCCACAGGTCGTTGCCCTCACGGGTGCGCTCGCCGACGCCGGCGAACACCGAGGTACCACCGAAGTTGCGGGCAATACGGTTGATCATTTCCTGGATCAGAACCGTCTTACCGACACCGGCACCACCGAACAGGGCGATCTTGCCACCACGCACATACGGGGTCAGCAGGTCGACGACCTTCAGACCGGTCTCCAGCATCTCGGTGCGGGGCTCCAGGTCGGCGAAGGCCGGCGGCTTGCGGTGGATGGACCAGTGCTGGAAGTCCTTGCCGTAGCCGGGCTCGTCCAGGCAGTCGCCGAGGGCGTTGAACACGTGGCCCTTGACGCCGTCGCCGACGGGCACCGAGATGGACGCGCCGGTGTCGCGGACCTCGGTGCCACGCACCAGGCCGTCGGTCGGCTGCATCGAGATGCAGCGCACCAGGTTGTCACCGAGGTGCTGAGCAACCTCGAGGGTCAGAGTCTTTGCCAGCGCACCGAAGGTGATGTCGGCGTGCAGAGCGTTGAACAGCTCGGGCACCGAGCCGCGCGGGAACTCGATATCCACCACCGGGCCGGTGATGCGAACCACGCGACCGGCGGTCTTGGTCTCTACGGCAGAAGTCATATCTCTCTTCGCTTCCTACGGGGCCTATTTCGCGTCGGCCAGCGCGTTGGCGCCACCGACGATTTCGCTGATTTCCTGGGTGATCTGGGCCTGGCGCTCGCGGTTCGCGGCGAGCGTGAGGGCCTTGATCAGGTCGTCGGCGTTGTCCGTTGCCGACTTCATGGCGCGTCGACGCGAAGCCGACTCCGAGGCCGCGGCCTCAAGCAGTGCCGCGTAGACACGGGTCGCTATATAGCGAGGGAGCAACGCGTCGAACAAGACGTCCGCGCTCGGCTCGAACGAGTACAGGGTGTGGACGCCGACCGGCTCCCCCGTGTACTCGACGGCCAGCGGGGCGATCCGCACAGCCTCGGCGGTCTGCGACAGCATCGACTTGAACTCGGTCGAGACGATGTGCAGCTCGTCGACGCCCAAGATGCCGTCGGCCCCCGGTCCGTCACCCTCGTCGTCGGCTCCCGCCATGAACGCCGCCACCAGGGTGTCGGCGATCTCCTTGGCGTGGGCGTACTCCGGACGCTCCGAGAACCCGGTCCAGGACTCGGCGACGGCACGCTGACGGAAGTTGTAGTAGCCCAAGGCCTTTCGGCCGACGACATACAGCACCGGTTCTTTGCCCTCGTTGCGCAGCAACGTGAACAGTTCCTCGGCCCGACGCAGAACGTTGGCGTTGTAACCGCCGCACAGGCCGCGGTCCGACGACACCACCAGCACCCCGGCACGGCGAGGATTCTTCCGCTCGACGAGCAGCGGGTGGTCCAGCGCGCTGGCCCCCGCAAGCTCGGTGAGCATGTTGGTGATCTCGGTGGCGTAGGGCCGGGCTGCATCAACCCGGGCCTGCGCCTTGGCGATCCGCGACGTGGCGATCAGCTCCTGCGCCTTCGTGATCTTCTTGATCGACGAGGCGGATTTGATCCGTCCGCGTAGCTCGCGCAGTGTGGCTGCCATTGGTTACCTAGGCCTTCTTCGGTGCCGGCTTGTGGACCTTCACCGACTCCTGGCCGAGCTCAGCAGGATCCAGTGCCTCGACACCGGCTTCCTTGACCACGACCGAGCTGCCGTCGGTGGCGGCGAAGCCCTTCTTGAACTCGTTGATGACCGAGACCAGCTTCTCCTCGTTCTCCTCCGAGAGCTTCTTGGTCGACTTGATCCCGTCGAGGATCTCGGCGTGGCTGGCCTTCACGTGCTCCAGCAGCTCGGCGGAGAAACGCGAAACGTCCTCGGCCGGAACCGAATCCAGGTGGCCCTGGGTACCGAGGAAGATCTCGACGACCTGATCCTCGACGGCCAGCGGGCTGTACTGCGGCTGCTTGAGCAGCTCGACCAGGCGCACACCGCGGTCCAGCTGAGCCTTCGACGCCGCGTCCAGGTCCGAGGCGAAGGCCGCGAAGGCCTCCAGCTCGCGGTACTGCGACAGGTCGAGGCGGAGACTTCCTGCCACCTCTTTCATCGCCTTGATCTGAGCGGCACCACCGACGCGGGACACCGACACACCGACGTTCACGGCCGGGCGCACACCCTGGTTGAACAGGTCGGACTCCAGGAAGCACTGGCCGTCGGTGATCGAGATGACGTTGGTCGGGATGAACGCCGAGATGTCGTTGGCCTTGGTCTCGATGACCGGCAGACCCGTCATCGAACCGCCACCGAGCTCGTCGGACAGCTTCGCGCAACGCTCCAGCAGACGCGAGTGCAGGTAGAAGACGTCACCCGGGAACGCCTCGCGGCCCGGCGGGCGGCGCAGCAGCAGCGAGATGGCGCGGTAGGCGTCGGCCTGCTTGGACAGGTCGTCGAACACGATCAGCACGTGCTTGCCGGCGTACATCCAGTGCTGGCCGATGGCCGAGCCGGTGTACGGAGCCAGCCACTTGAAGCCGGCAGGGTCGGAGGCGGGGGCCGCGACGATGGTGGTGTACTCCATCGCGCCGCCCTCTTCCAGCGCGCGCTTCACGCTGGCGATGGTGGTGCCCTTCTGGCCGATCGCGACGTAGACGCAGCGGACCTGCTGCTTCGGGTCGCCGGTCTCCCAGGCCTCACGCTGGTTCAGGATGGTGTCGACGCAGACCGCGGTCTTGCCGGTCTTACGGTCACCGATGATGAGCTGGCGCTGGCCACGGCCGATCGGGGTCATGGCGTCGATGGCCTTGATACCGGTCTGCAGCGGCTCGCTGACGCCCTGGCGCTGAACCACCGAAGGGGCCTGGAGCTCGAGCACGCGGCGGGTCTCGGCGACGATCTCGCCCTGGCCGTCGATCGGCTCACCCAGCGGGTTGATGACGCGGCCCAGGAAGGCGTCGCCGACAGGCACCGAGAGCACCTCACCGGTGCGCTTGACCTGCTGGCCCTCTTCGATCTTCTCGAAGCCACCCAAGATGACCGTACCGACGCTGTGCTCGTCGAGGTTCAGGGCCACGCCCAGAACACCGCCGGGGAACTCGAGGAGCTCCTGCGTCATAACCGAGGGCAGACCCTCGACGTGTGCGATGCCGTCACCGGCGTCGACGACGGTGCCGATTTCCTCGCGATCGTTCGAGGCCGAGAACGTCGTTACGTAGTTCTCGATGGCACCTTCGATATCAGCAGCCGAGATTGTCAACTCTGCCATGGTTTTTGGTCTTCCTACCTAGTCTTGGGTGTTTCGGAGTCTGGGTTAGTCCGGCAGCCGGTTGGAGGCGGCAGCCAGTCGTGACGAGATGGATCCGTCGATCACCTCGTCACCGACGGTGATGGTCAGACCACCGAGGAGGCTCGGATCGACATGCAGCTGGACGGACACCGGGTGGCCGTAGATGCGGGTCAGGACCGACGTGAGTCGGGTCCGCTGGGCATCGGACAGTGCCGCGGCGGCTTCCACGTGGGCAACAACCTCACCGCGGCGGGCGACTGCCAGCTCTGCCAGGTTGAGAACTGCCTCATCGGCACGTTCGCCGCGCAGCAGGCTCACGGTCTGCGTCAGCAGCGCCTTGACGGAGCTGTTGACCGAGCCGTTGGCACCGGTAAGGACCTTGTCCAGCAAGGCAACTCGGCCATCGACCGGAGTGCCGTAGTCACCGAGCAGCGTCGATAGGCGCGGCTGCGCGTCCAGCACACGGCTGAACCGGAACAGCTGGTCCTCGACCTCGGCGACCTCGCCGCTGACATCGGCCCGCTTGATCAGCGCCAGGCGAGCGACGTGCTCGACGGCGTCGACCAGGTCGGACTGCTCCGACCACCGCGACGACACCGCGGAGCGCAGCAGCTCCAGGGCGGGGGCGCCGATCTTGCCGGACAGCACCGCGTCCAGCAGCGCGACCTTGGGAGCCGGGTCATCTGCGGGCTCGGCCAGATGCCGGTCGAGGTTGACCTCGGTCAGCAGCAGCCGGGCGACGGCGGCCAGATCATCGGCCAGCGCCGTGAGCGCAGCCGCATCCAGGCCGTTGGCCGTGGCGTCGAACTTGCCGACCAGCGCGGTCAGTGACTCCCGGCTCGCGGCCCGCAGCTTCACCTCGGCGTGGGTACCGACCTCAGCCGAGGACGGCGCCATCTGCTCGAGATCGGCGAGGAAGCGGTCGACGGTGCCGGCCTGAGCGGCGGGCTCGGCGACAAACTGGCGCACCAGCTCGTCGGCCTTGGCCACCGACTCCGCACCCAGCCCCTGACGGAGCTCGCGGATGACGCCCTGGCGCATCAGCTCGACGTGCTGGACGCCCTGCGCCTTGATGCGCTCGGCGTCGACGCCGGCCTGCTCGCTGAGCTGCTCGACGATGCGCCGCGAATCGTGCCGCGCCTCGTCGGTCACCTTGCCCGACTCGGCCTTCGCGTCGGCGAGAGCCTTGGCGTGCATCTCGTCGGCGTCAGCGAGTTTCTTTGCGGCTTCGGCACTTTCGGCCAGCGCGACGCGAACGGCCTCCTGCTGCTTGGCCATCAGACCCTTCACCGGAGGTACCACGTACTTCCAGATGATGGCCACGATGACGGCAAAGCCGATCAGCTGCCCGATGAAGATTTCCATCTACTGGCTCCCGCCTGATTTCACGTCCACGCCGAGGATTCGGCTCGCCAGCGTCTGGGACAGGTTGTCAACCGACGACTGCAGTTCGGTCTGCGTGGACTGCCGCTTCGCGGACAGTGCCTGGTCGGCACCCTTGAGGGTTTCGGCCACCTCACCACTCGCCGCTGCACGCGCCTGGTCGACGACCTTGCGGCCCTCGTTGCGGGCCTCGTCACGGATGGCCGAGGCCTCCGTGCGAGCGCCCGCCATCGCCGCGTTGTAGTCCGCCTCTGCGGCGGCCACCTGCTCAGCCGACTTCCGGTTATCAGCAGCGGTCTTGGCCAGCATTTCCTCGCGTTCGACCAAGACCTTGCTGATCGGTGGCACAACCCACTTGCCGATCACGCCGAGCACGATCAGGAAGATGATCAGCACGACGAAGAAGGTCGCGTTGGGGATCAGGAAGTTCTGACCCCCGCCGCCTTCCGCTGCTGCCTGGCCCGAGGCCAGGATGGTTGCGCTCAATTCACCCATGTCGACGGATTACGACAGGCCCGGGGTGGCGAACACGAAGAGCGCCATGAAAGCCAGGTTGATGAAGTACGCGGCTTCCACCAGACCGACGGTGATGAAGAACGGGGTGAACAGGCGGCCCTGGGCCTCCGGCTGGCGGGCGATGCCCGAGATCAGCGCGTTGCCGGCGATACCGTCACCGATACCGGCGCCGATGGCGCCACCGGCCATGATCAAGCCACCGCCGATGAGGGCGCCCTGGATGATAGTGGCGTTCGTTGCTGCGTCGGCCATTCTCTTTTTCCTCCTTGGTAACTGGTAGCTGCGCTACCAGGGTCTTATTTGCGGTTCCTACAGGTCTTGCTGATTAGTGGTGCTCGTCGAGTTCCATCGACTGGCTGAAGTACAGGATCGTCAGCAGCGCGAAGATGAACGCCTGGATCAGGCCGACGAAGAGGTCGAAGGTCTTCCAGATGGCGTTCGGCGCCCACTGCACGTACCAGGGGAACATCGCGATCAGCGCGACCAGGATGCCGCCGGCGAACATGTTGCCGAAGAGTCGCAGAGACAGCGAGACCGGCTTGGCGATCTCCTCGACGATGTTGATCGGCGCCAGGACCGCGACGTGGCCCTTCAGCAGCTTCTTGAAGTGGCCGAACAGGCCCCGGCGCCAGATGCCCGCAGCGTGGTAGCAGAGGAACACGAACAGCGCGAGCGCCAACACGTAGTTGATGTCCGAGGCCGGCGGAGCCAGCAGCTCCTTGGCGCCGCCGCCTTCCCCACCGAACTGCACCGGCAGGACCGAGAGCCAGTTGGAGATCAGGATGAAGGTGAAGATCGTGACGGCCAGCGGCAGCACGAACGGCGCGACCTTCATACCGATCGCGGTCTCGATCTGCTGGCGCATCTGGATGGTGATGGCCTCGAAGAACAGCTGAACACCACCGGGAACTCCGGTCGAGGTCACCTTCGCCTTCACGAAGAAGGCCAACGCGATGACGATGACCGCGGCCACACTGGTGGCAATGATCGTGTCGACGTTGAAGGTGTAGCCCCACAGCTCGTGCTGCTCGTGGTGGCCGACCTCAATGGCGGCCTCGGCGGTGAATTGTTGAATCACTTGGGTCGTCAGTCCTTTGCTTCTGATCCGTCGTGTGCGTCTGGTCCGTCGGCGCCGGCGCCACCCTCACGCTGGCCGGCGCGCACCTTCTTCATGACCGGCAATGCCGTGCTCATGACAAGAATCGCCTGGAACAATGCCACCCCGAACAGCACGCCGATGCCGGTTGGCTTGAAAAACCACGTGATCAGCAGGGCGATCACAGAGATGGCCACCAACCGCATCGCGGAGTTGGCTGCCATCTGCATCTTCAGCGGGTGGTCCTTGGCGGTGACCTTGGCAACCGCGCGGCGGACCATCATGGCGTTGGCCAGACCGAGCGCCATCCCCAAGCCGAAGAAGGCGCCGAATTTGAGATTGCCGCTCACTGCGTAGCCGCCACCGAGCGCGATGGCCGTGACGAGGAGCGAGATAGCAAACAAACGCACGGGCTGAAAAGCCACTGCCGGCAACACCAAAGGCGCGTCTTGCGCTGGCGTCGTCATGGTATTCACCTCAATCCCGCGGTCACGAGTGCCGTCCCCATATACCTGGCAATCCTGTGTGCGTGCCCACAGAGCGTATCGAAGGTCACATCGAGCGCGTCGGGCACACTGGAATCACCCAAGGGGAAGCTCCCTTTGTCGGTCGTCATTCGGCGCCGATCGGCTTGTGTGAACCGATGGGCCGGGCCGGCAACCCGCGAGGTTTTTCGGGTTCTGCCAGAACCGTACCACATGGTGGGCACCCAAAAACGGGCACCTACTACTTTTTGTCGTACTCGCCTTCTGGCAGGTCATCGCGCCGCCGCAGCAGCGGGATCAGGGTGAAAATGGCGGCCAGCAGGATGGCTCCGAGCATGACCGCACCGGTGTATCGGGGGTCGAAGAATATGGTGCTGGCCGCCCCCAGCGCGACGATCCCGACCCATAGGTAGATGAGCAGTACGACGCGTCGGTGCGAGTGGCCGATCTGCAGCAGCCGGTGGTGCAGATGCATCTTGTCGGGGCTGAACGGACTGAGGCCGGCACGGGTGCGGCGGACGATCGCCAGCAGCATGTCGAGGGCCGGCACGAACATCACCGCAACGACCAACAGGAACGGCGACAGCAAAGCGAACACGTCGCGCGCGCCGTAGGCGTTCTGGGAGATCGGGCCGGCCGCGGTGGTCGACGCGGCGGCCAGCATCAGGCCGATCAGCATGGACCCGGAGTCGCCCATGAAGATGCGGGCCGGATGGAAATTGTGCGGCAGGAAGCCCAGGCACGCGCCGGCAAGCACCACCGAGATGACGGCCGGCGGGTAGAACAGCACGTCACCGCCATGGTCGCGCAGCAGCCCGACGGAGAAGATGCAGATGGCCGACGCGGTGATCAGTCCGAGCCCGGCAGCCAGGCCGTCGAGGCCGTCGACGAAGTTCATCGCGTTGACGATCGAGACCGTCAGCGCCAGGGTCAGCAGGATCGACGACGCCTGGTCCAGCACGATGGTGCCGACGCCGCCGATCGGGATGTACAGCACACTCCAGGCCACGCCCATGGTGACCAGGACGCTGGCCGCGGTGATCTGGCCGGCGAACTTGGTCAGGGCGTCCAGGCCCCAGCGGTCGTCGATCAGACCGATCAGCATGATCAGGCCGCCCGCCACCACGACCGCGGGCATACCGGAGGAATAGACGAAACCGCGTGTCAGCGCGGGCAATTGGGAAGCCAGCAGAACGGCGGCGGCCACCCCGATGTACATGGCCAGCCCGCCCATCCGCGGGACCGGCTGGACGTGGACGTCACGTTCGCGCGGGTAGGCGACCGCACCGAACCGGAAGGCCAGCGCCCGTACCCAGCCGGTGGCGAAGTACGTGATGATCGCCGCAGTGAGACCGACCAGCACCAGCTCCCGGAGCGGGACCCCGGTACCACGATCGATCTGCGCGAGCAGCCGGCCGGCGTCGGCAACTACGGTCACGGCACCTCGCCGGTCAGGGACTCCGCGTCGACGCCGAGCACTTCGGCGATCTGCGCGACAGAGATCGGCCCTTCGCGCAGGACCCGGGGCGTCGCGCCGGTGAGGTCGACGATGGTGGACGCGGACTGTTTGGTTGCCGGGCCGGCATCGAGGTACACCTCGACCTTCTCGCCCAGCTGCTCGCGCGCTTCGTCAGCGGTGACCGCGGGCGGCTGGCCGGAGATGTTGGCGCTGGACACGGCCATGGGGCCGACCTCGCGCAGCAGCTCGATCGCCACGGGATGCAGCGGCATACGCAGCATGACGCTGCCGTTGGTGTCGCCGAGATCCCATGACAGCGACGGGGCCTGACGCACGACCAGGCTCAACGCTCCGGGCCAGAACGCCTCGATCAGATCTCGGGCCGAGGGCGGGACGGTGTAGACCAGGCCGTCGATGGTGCGCCAGGAACCGACCAGAACCGGGACCGGCATGTTGCGGCCCCTCCCCTTCGCGGCCAGCAGCGTCGCGACGGCCTCGCTGTTGAAGGCGTCGGCGCCGAGACCGTAGACGGTGTCGGTGGGCAGCACGACCAGGCGCCCGCCTTTGAGGGCACTTATGGCCGACGCGATCCCGGTGCTGCGTTTCGCCGCATCGCCGCAGTCGAACGTCTCCATCTATGACTCCTCACGCAAGCGTTCGTCGGTTGCCATGACCCGTTTACCGTCGAGTCGCGGTGACGAACCGGGGCCGCCCGGTCAGATCGCGCCGTGCGGTGATGTCACCGAACGTACCGTCGCGGTCCAACGCGGCCACCACCTGATCCGCCGTGGTGTCGTCGTGCTCGATGCCCAACTTGCCGCCCGGACGCAGCAACCGGGCCGCCAGCGCGATGATCGGCACGATGACGGACATGCCGTCGGGCCCGCCGAACAGGGCCGCGGCCGGGTCGTGGTCGATGACTTCGGGATCGAGCTCGGCGCCGTCGGGGATGTAGGGCGGGTTGGACACCAGCAGGTCCACTGTGCCGTCCCTGTCTGCCAGCAGGCTGGGAACGGTGACGTCGGCCTCCAGCACCTCGACGGCGCTTCCGGCACAGTTACGCCGGGCATAGACCAGGGCCTCCAGGGACTTCTCGACGGCCACGACCTGCGCCTGCGGCCAGGTGTGCGCGAGCGCCAGGGCCAGCGCTCCCGACCCGGTGCACAGGTCCACGATCACCGGGCTCGGCGGCAACGACTGGTTCATCGCCCACTCCAGCAGCGCCTCGGTCTCCGGGCGGGGAATGAACACCCCCGGGCCGACCTGCACCTCCACCGGGCCGAACGCGGCTGTTCCGATCAAGTGCTGCAACGGAATTCGCTGTGCGCGACGCTCCACCAGATCACGGAAGCGCGGATAGAACGCCGGGTCGGGCTCGGCGAACATCACCCGGGCCCGGTCCACCCCGGACGCGTGTGCGGCGAGGTATTCGGCGTCCACCCGCGCCGAGTCGACGCCCGCGGCGGCCAGCACGGCCGCCGCGTCAGCGATCGCTTGTCTGACGGAGTTCACTCGGGCCGGTCACTCTTGCGCGAGCCGGGCCTGCTTGTCGGCGGCGGCGAGGGCGTCGAGCAGCGCGTCCATGTCGCCGTCGAGCACCTGGTCGAGGTTGTGGGCCTTGAAGTTGATGCGGTGGTCGGCGATCCGGTTCTCCGGGAAGTTGTACGTGCGGATGCGCTCGCTGCGGTCGACGGTGCGGATCTGGCTGGCGCGGTCAGCGGAGGCGTCCGCGGACGCCTGCTCCTCGGCGAGGGCCTGCAGGCGCGCGGCGAGCACCACCATGGCGCGGGCCTTGTTCTGCAGCTGCGAGCGCTCGTTCTGGCAGGTGACGACGATGCCGGTGGGCAGGTGGGTGATGCGGACCGCCGAGTCGGTGGTGTTGACGCCCTGACCACCCTTGCCGGATGACCGGTAGACGTCGATGCGCAGGTCGGATTCGTCGATCTGCACCTGCTCGACGTCTTCGGGCTCCGGATAGACGAGGACGCCGGCTGCCGACGTGTGCACGCGGCCCTGCGATTCGGTGACGGGCACGCGCTGCACGCGGTGGACGCCGCCCTCGAACTTCATGCGCGACCACACGCCGTCGGCGGAATCGCCCTTGCTGGCGATGGTGATGGTGGCGTCCTTGTAGCCGCCGAGGTCCGACCAGGTCTCGTCGAGCACGGTGACGGTCCAGCCGTGGCGCTCGGCGTACCGGATGTACATGCGCGCGAGGTCGGACGCGAACAGCGCCGACTCTTCGCCGCCCTCACCGGATTTCACCTCGAGCACGACGTCGTCGGCGTCGTGCGGATCACGCGGGGCCAGCAGGTCGGTCAGCTTGGCATCGAGTTCGGCGACGCGGGCCTCCAGCTCGGGCACCTCCGCGGCGAACGCGGCGTCCTCTGCGGCCAGCTCGCGGGCCGCTTCGAGGTCGCCTTGGGCGGCCTCGAGCTTGCGGTAGGTCACGACGATCGGCGACACCTGCGCGAAGCGGCGACCGACCTTGCGGGCGGCGCCGGCGTCAGCATGCAGGCCCGGGTCCCCCAGTTGCCGTTCGAGATCGGCGTGCTCGGCCAGCAGCGCCTCGATGCGGGGCGCTGTATCTGTCTGTGCCACTTGAGGACTCCTGCGGTAGTTCTGGGGTGCCGGGTTCTGGATACGAAAACGGCGCCCGGACCTGACGCGAATGCGACAGATCGGGCGCCGCCCGTGAAAGCTAGCTCTCGGACTCGGCCTTCGCGCCGGCGTTGCGCTTGCCGTACCGCTTCTCGAAGCGAGCCACGCGGCCGCCGGTGTCGAGAAGCTTCTGCTTGCCCGTGTAGAACGGGTGGCACTGCGAGCACACCTCGACCACGATGTGGCCGCTGTCCTTGGTGCTACGAGTCTGGAAGGTGTTGCCGCAACCGCAGACCACAGTGGTCTCGACGTATGCGGGGTGAATACCCGATTTCATTTCATGGTCCTCTGCGATCGATGGCGCCGGGTCGCCCGATTATTCGGACGTGAACCGGAACCGAGGGGGTTCGGCGGTCGATTATGCCAGGTCAGCCGCCAAGGTCCTAAACGCGGCCGAGCCGGTGACTATTCCTTGGCGGCGCCAGGACGTAGCTCGACCAGCCGGCGCTCCAGGAATCGTCGTTCCGCCTCGGTCGTGGCCAGTGCCAGCGCTCGTTCGAACTCGCTGCGCGCCTCATCGGTGCGGCCCAGCCGGCGCAACAATTCCGCCCGAGTGGACGGCAGATAACGGTAATCGCCCAGGTCAAGCGCGTCGATGAGGTCCAGCGCCCGGGCGGGATCACCGGCCTCGGCGACCGCCACCGCCCGGTTGAGTGCGACGACCGGTGATCCGGTCAGCTCTTCGAGCCGCTCGTACAAGACCACGACCTCGTCCCAATCGATCTCCTCATCGGCCTGCAACGAGGCGATGGCCGCCTGCAGCACGTACGGCCCGGCGGCCAGCCGCAGGGCCAGCGCCCGGTCGAGGGCGGCCCGTCCGGCGTCGATCTTGGTCTGGTCGTGCAATGTCCGATCCTGTTCGGCGAGCGGCACCACTTGGCCGTCGACCACGCGGGCCGCGCGTCGCGAATCGTGCAGCAGCATCAGCGCCAGCAGCCCGTAGGCCTCGGGTTCGTCGGCCAGTAGTTCGGCGAGCAGCCGGCCGAGCCGGATCGCTTCGGCGGCGAGGTCGTCCCGCTCGGTGAAGCCCTGGTTGAAGATCAGGTAGAGCACCGCGAGGACCGTCGCCACCCGGTCGGGCAGCAGCCGGTCGGCCGGCAGGGCGAACGGGATGTTCGTCGCCTTGATCTTGGTCTTGGCGCGGGAGAGCCGACGCTTCATGGTGTCCTCGGAGACCAGGAACGCGCGCCCGATCTCGGCGGTGGTCAGCCCGCCGAGGGCCCGCAGCGTGAGCGCCACCTGGGCTTCGCGCGCCAGCGCCGGATGACAGCACATGAAGATCAGCTGCAGGCGGTCGTCGCCGATGGTGCTGTCATCGAGGTCGATGTCGTCCATGGTGGTTGTCTGTTGATCCGCTTGGAGCAGCCGGGTTTTGGCGCGCAGCGTCTGCTCGCGGCGCAACCGGTCGATCGCCACATTGCGTCCGGCGCGGACCAGCCAGGCCACCGGCGCATCTGGCGCGCCGTCGCGGGGCCAGCGCTCGGCCGCTCGGGCGAACGCCTCCTGCGCGGCATCCTCAGCGAGTTCGAAGTCGCCGAGGATGCCGATGAGCGCGGCCAGCACGCGGCCCCACTCGCGCTGGAAGATCGCGTCGATCAGTAGCCCGTCTCCACCGGTACCTCGAAGAGCGGCCGTACCTCGACGCCGCCGCCGAGCCGTACGGCCGGGATCCGCTGGGCGAATTTGAGGGCCTCGTCCAGATTGTCGGCTTCGATGACGAAATAGCCGGCGAACACCTCTTTGGTGTCGGCGAAGGGACCGTCGGTGATCAGGTCGGCCCGAACCGACGTCGCGGTTTCGACGGGCTGCAGGTGACCGCCACCGACGCACTGCGGGTCCTGACGAAGCGCCGCGTACTCGGCCGTCAACGCCGCGTGCTCTTCCTCGGTGATGTCGGTGTCGTGGCTGCCCGGCTTGATGTAGATCAGCGTTGCGTATTTCATCGTTGTCTCCTTCTGGGTTGATCGTCCAACAGCAGTGAGACGAACGGGGGCCCGTTGAGGGGACACGTCGGCAGAAATCAGTTTTCGGTCAGCTGCCGGTACTCGGTACCGTCGCGCTTCCACACCAGCCGACCGGCCGGATCCGTACCGAGGGTGACCAGTTCCCGCTTGAGAATCTTGTTGGTCGCAGTGCTGGGCAGGTCGTCGGCGAGCCAGACATACCGCGGCCAGGACTTCGGGGACATGTCCGGCTGGGCGGCCAGAAATTCCGCGAATGACGTCGGGTCGAGGGCCCGTCCGTCACGCAGCACCATGGCGGCCATCACCTGGTCGCCGACGAACTCGTCGGGCACCGGATAGACCGCGACCCGGCTGATCACCGGGTGGCGCAACAGGATTCGTTCGATGGGGGCCGCCGTGATGTTCTCCCCGTCCACCCGCATCCAGTCGGCGGTGCGGCCGGCCAGATAGATCCAGCCGTCGGCGTCGCGATAGGCCAGATCGCCCGACCAGTACATGCCGTGCCGCAACCGTTCGTCGGTCGCGCCCTGGTCGTTGTGGTAGCCACGGAACATGCCGCTGCCGTTGGTGTTCACCAGCTCGCCGGTGGCGGCGTCGCCGTTGACCAGCGCGCCGGTCTCGTCGAACCGGGCGACCTCGCACTCTTGAACGGTCTCCGGGTGGTAGATCGCCACCCCCGGGAAGCCCCGTCCGACGCTGCCGGCCGGGGTGCCCTCGGAGCGGGTGATGATGATCGCGAGCTCGGTCGAGCCGAAGCCGTCCCACACGCTGCAGTCGAACCGGCGGCTGAACTCGTCGATATCGCGGTCGGCGGCCTCGTTGCCGAAGGCCACCCGCAGCGGGTTGTCGTGATCGTCGGGCTGCTCGGCGGTGGCCAGGATGTAGGCCAGCGGCTTGCCGACGTAGTTCATGTAGGTCGCACCGTAGCGGCGGATGTCCGGGAGGAAGCCCGACGCGGAGAACTGTGCCGGCGCCATCGCCGCTCCGGACCCGAGGGCGACGCCCCAGCCGGCGTAGACGCCGTTGGAGTGGAACAGCGGCATCGCCAGGTAACAGGTGTCGGCCTCGGTGAGGTGGTAGCGCTGCACCAGCGCCGCGGCCGAGAACAGCACGATGGAGTGCGCCACCTCGACGGCCTTGGGCTCGCCGCTGGTGCCCGAGGTGAAGATCATCATGAAGGTGTCGTCGGGTCCGACTTCACGATGCGGCGTCAGGTCCTGCTGCGGCCACTCGGTCGCGGTGACGTCGATGACGGTGACGCCCGGCAGGTTGACGTCCTGGAGGAGCTCTCGACCCGCCTGATCTACGAGCACGATCTGGCATTCGACGCGCGCGATGTCGCGCGCGAGCGCCTCACCTCGACGGGTGTTGTTGATGCCGCACAGCACGTAGCCGCCCAGCGCCGCGGCGGCCAGCGCCGTCAGCATGTCGGGGGTGTTGCCCAGCAGCGTGCCAACGTGCAGCGGCCGCAGCGGGTCGGCCTGACCGACCAGGGCGGCGGCCTGCGCCTTGGCTCCGGCGACGTACTCTCGCCACGTCCAGGTCGTCTCGCCATACTTGACGGCGACGGTGTCCTGGTCGGCACGTTCGCGAAGCAGCTGCTGAAGGGTCTCCGCCATTTAGGCTCCCGGTGCGGTGGGCGGCCACGAACCACCCAGAGTGAACAGATTCTAGAAAGTGTCTACCATGGCTGAGGGGTAGCGCACTAGCGTCCGCGCCCTGGCAGAATCGTCGTTCGCCCGGTTGACAAGTGAGGAGACATCCGGTGGCTAGCCCAGAATCCCCGAAAAGTGTGCGCGATCGACTGATCGACGCCGCTGAAGAGTGCATGCGCGCCAAGGGAATTCGCGCCACCACGGTATCCGAGGTCGCCGAGGCCGCCGGCGTCTCACGCGGCTGGCTCTACCGGCATTTCCCGGACAAGGTGACACTGCTGGGCGCGGCGATCGTCCGCCTGAACAACGCCTACTGGACCGACGCGCACGCCATGCTGGAGTCGATCGACGGCCTGGACAACCAGATGGTGACCGGAATCCAGCACGGCCGCACCGCCTATGACGACCCCGGCGCCCTGCTGATGAAGCTGCGCGTAGAGGAGCCCGACGAGTTCGCCGCCTGCGCCGGCGCCGGCGTGCAGGGCCTGGTGCCCGATCTCGCCGCTTTCTGGTCGCGCTACCTCGTCAGCGCCCGCGACAACGGCGAGATCCACGCCGACACCGACATCGACGACGCCGCCGAGTGGATCGCGCGGGTCATCCTGTCGCTGGCCACCATGCCCGGGCAGCGGCTGGACGCCAACAATGCCGAGGAACTGCGCGCGCACGTCCGCCGCTATGTGATGCCGGGGCTCAAGGCCCAGCCGTAGCGGTCCCCCAGAACGCACTGAAGGCCGCAACTCGTGCAGAGTTGCGGCCTTCAGTTTCAAGAACTGCGACGTTTAGTCGTTGTCCGGACCGCCGGGTGCAGTCTTGGAGACCTGGACCAGGAACTCGTAGTTGGTCTTGGTCTTGCGCAGCTGGCTCATCAGCAGGTCGATGGCCTGATGCGGATCTAGACCGCTGAGCACGCGACGCAGCTTGTGCACCACCGCGAACTCGTCGGTCGACAGCAGCAGCTCGTCCTTACGCGTACCGGACGGGTTGACGTCGACCGCCGGGAATACCCGGCGCTCGGAGATCTTGCGGTCCAGCTTGAGCTCGGCGTTACCCGTGCCCTTGAACTCCTCGAAGATGACGGTGTCACCGGTGGAGCCGGTCTCGACCATCGCGGTGGCGATGATGGTCAGCGAACCGCCGTGCTCGATGTTGCGGGCAGCACCGAGGAACCGCTTCGGCGGGTACAGGGCGGTGGAGTCGACACCACCGGAGAGGATGCGGCCCGAGGCCGGCGACGCGTTGTTGTACGCGCGGCCCAGACGGGTGATCGAGTCCAGCAGCACGACGACGTCCTTGCCCTGCTCGACCAGGCGCTTGGCCCGCTCGATGGCCAGCTCGGCGGCCTGGGTGTGGTCTGACGGCGGACGGTCGAAGGTCGAGGCGATGACCTCACCCTTCACCGAGCGCGTCATATCGGTGACCTCTTCCGGACGCTCGTCGACGAGCACCACCATGAGGTGGCATTCCGGGTTGTTCTGAGTGATCGCGTTGGCGATGTCCTGCATGATCGTCGTCTTACCGGCCTTCGGCGGGGACACGATCAGCGCACGCTGGCCCTTACCGATCGGCATGATCAGGTCGATCACACGCGTGGTCAGCCGGTCCGGAGTGGTCTCCAGACGCAGCCGCTGGTTCGGGTACAGCGGGGTGAGCTTGTTGAAGTCTGGACGGTTGCGGGCGGCATCGACCGGGCCACCGTTGACGGTGTCCAGGCGAACCAGCGGGTTGAACTTCTGGCGCGGGTTGTTGCTGCTGCCGCCAGTGTTCTCGCCCTCACGCGGGACCCGCACGGCGCCGGTCACCGCATCACCACGGCGCAGGCCGTTCTTGCGAACCATGTTCATCGAGACGTAGACGTCGTTGGAGCCGGCCAGGTAGCCCGACGTGCGGACGAACGCGTAGTTGTCCAGCACGTCGAGGATGCCGGCGACCGGCTGCAGGACGTCGTCCTCGCGCAGTTCGGTCTCGGCGTTGCCGCCGCCCTGGTTGTCGCCGCGTTCCCCACGACGACGACGGTCACGGTCGCGGAACCGACGGCCGCGACGGCCTCCACGGCTGTCGTCGTCATCATCATTGTTGGAGTTGTCGTTGCCGCCCTGGTTGCGGTTGCCACCCTGGTTGCGGTTGCCGCCCTGGTTGTCGCCGCCGCGATCGCGGTTGCCGCCCTGGTTGTCGCCACCGCGGTCGCGGTTGCCGCCCTGGTCGCGGTTGCCGCCCTGGTCGCGGTTGCCGCCCTGGTTACCTTCGGACTTGTTGCCGCCCTGGTTGCTGTTGTCGGCGTTCCGCTCGCGGTTGCGCTCCTCGCGCGGGGCGTCGGCGTTGTCCGCGTTCTCGGCGGGCTTGTCGCCGGCATCGCCGGATTCGCCGTCGACGGGCGCACCGGCCCGGCGCGCCGAGCCACGGCGTTCGCGGCGCGGGGCCTGCTCGGCGGCGGGGGCGTCAGCGGCAGCTTCGCCGCCGGTGTTCGCGGCCGCGGCAGGGGCTTCCTTGGCCTCGTTGGCGGCGTCGTTGCCGTTCACGGCCTCGGCGGCCTTGGTTTCGGTCTTGGGCTCAGCCTTGGCGGCCTTGGCTTCGCTCTTGGCGCCGTTTGCCTCACCGCGGTGTTCCCGGATGGCGGCGATCAATTCGCTCTTGCGCATGCCGGAGGTGCCCTTGACGCCGGCCTCGGAGGCGAGCGCACGCAGGTCGGGGAGCAGAAGACTGGTCAGCGATCCGGAGCGTCCGGCCGCCGGCGCTTCAGTTGCCGGGGCATCAGTGGTGCCATCGGCGGTGAAGAGGTCCGTATCAGTCACGGATTTCCTTTCTGTGCCCTCGCGCATCGGATCAGGCGAGGGTTTTGTTCGCAGTCGGACGGCTTCCCCGAACCGCAATCGGCAAGAGTCCTGGTCAGCTGAGGCAGTGCAACAGCCAAGCACCGGGATTTGCCGCCGTGCGGCGAACCATCAGTCCACGAGTTGAACATCTAAGAGAAGAGTGGTCGTCCTACCGTAGGCGCAGGTACTAGAGCCTGCGATTGCTGGACGGTGCGAGAATATCTCTGATCCGACAATGAAGCAAGAAATGCCACTCCGGCGTGTGCTTTTCGTTAGACGCCGGCACCGACGGTCCAGCGAACCCCTTGGCCCACTGCCATCTTTTCGACGACGAACCCGTTGGCAGCGCCGAATTCGAGGACTTCGGCGGGCAACTCGGGATTGGTGCTGAATGCGATAACCGCAGGTCCAGCACCAGAAAGCACTGCTGCCACTCCAGAACGCCGCAGCATCGCCAGATATTCCGCCGAGGCCGGCATGGCAGCTGCCCGCTGCGGTTGATGCATGACGTCCTCGGTTGCCGCCATCAGCAAATCCGGGCGCTGTGTCAGTGCCACCACCAGCAGCGCGGCGCGGCTCACGTTGAACGTCGCGTCAGTGTGAGCGATGACTTCCGGCAGCACAGCCCGGGTCTCCGCGGTCGACGACCGCACCTGCGGAATGGCCGGGAACAGGTGAATGTCGGGATGCAGCGTCAGTGGCACCGCCGCGTACACCGGGCCGGGCTCGGTGTAGGACACCACCGCGCCACCCAGCACCGCGGCGGACGCATTGTCCGGATGCCCCTCGAACTCCGAAGACAGCTGCACCAGCTGATCGAGCGTCAGCGGCTGCGAACCCGATTGTGCGATAAGACCATTGGCGACGGCCAGGCCGCCGACCACCGCGGCCGCCGACGACCCGAGGCCCCGCGAATGCGGAATGACGTTGCGGCACTTGATGTTCAGGCCAGGAGCCGAGACACCGCCGGCAGCCAGACCACGCCGGATCGCCCGCACGACCAGATGGGACTCGTCGAGCGGAACCTGCCCGGCGCCCTCCCCCGTCACCTCGATGACGAGGCCGGAATCGGTTGTCTCCGCCTGGATTTCGTCGTACAGACTCAAGGCCAGGCCCAGGCTGTCGAAGCCGGGGCCGAGATTGGCGCTCGAGGCGGGGACGACGGCGGTGGCGAGCAGGCCGGCGGGCAGGCTTTCGGTCACTGGCGTCAGACCAGTCCGAGCTGTTCGACCACGGCGGTCGGATCGACCGGGATGGCCTTGACCTCGGGGATGCCCTTGAGTGCGGTATCGGGATCCTTGAGGCCGTTGCCGGTGACGGTGCAGACCACGGTCGAGCCGGGCTTGACCCAGCCGTCCTCGATGGACTTGAGCAGGCCCGCGATGCTGGCGGCCGACGCCGGCTCGACGAACACGCCTTCAGCCTTGGCGACCAGGTGATAGGCGGCCAGGATCTCTTCGTCGGTGGCAGCGAGGAAGCGACCGTCCGACTGCTCCTTGGCCGCGACGGCGCCGTCCCACGAAGCCGGAGAACCGATTCGGATCGCGGTCGCGATGGTCTCGGGGTTCTTGACGGGCTCGCCGAGCACCAGCGGCGCCGCACCGGCAGCCTGCGTGCCGAGCATGCGGGGCAGCCGGTCGGAGACGCCGTCCCGGTGGTACTCGCTGTAGCCGCGCCAGTAGGCGGTGATGTTGCCGGCGTTGCCGACGGGCAGCGAGTGCACGTCGGGAGCGATGCCGAGGGCGTCGACGATCTCGAACGCCGCCGTCTTCTGGCCCTCGATGCGGACCGGGTTGACGGAGTTGACCAGGGCGATGGTCGGGTAGTCGGCGGTCAGCTTGCGGGCCAGCTCCAGACAGTCGTCGAAGTTGCCGTCGACCTGAATGATCTTGGCGCCGTGCATGACTGCCTGCGCAAGCTTGCCCATGGCGATCTTGCCCTGCGGGATCAGCACCGCGCAGGTGATGCCGGCACGCGCGGCGTAGGCGGCCGCCGAGGCCGAGGTGTTGCCGGTGGACGCGCACAGCACCGCCTTCTGGCCCTTCGCCACGGCGTCGCTGACGGCCATGGTCATGCCGCGGTCCTTGAACGAACCGGTCGGGTTGAGGCCCTCGACCTTCAAATGCACTGTGCAGCCGGTCAGTTCACTGATCCGCTTGGCGTGGATCAGCGGGGTGCCACCCTCGAGCAGGGTGACCGGCGTCCAGTTCTCGGTGCCGGGCAGACGATCCCGGTAGGCCTCGATCAGGCCGGGCCACGGCTTGTGCACGCTCATTTACTCGTTCCTTCCATGCGCAGCACACTGTTGATGCTCTGTACTGCTTCGTGATCTGCGAGGGCCGCAACGGTTTCCGACAGCGCCTCATCGGTGGCCCGGTGGGTGACGACGACGATCCGGGCGCCGCTGCGCTGGCCGGACTCGTCCTCCATGCCCTCCTGGCGGACCTCGGCGATGCTGACCTCGCGCTTGCCGAATTCGGCTGCGACAGAAGACAACACACCGGGCTTGTCCGCGACGTTCATGCTGACGTAGTAGCGGGTTTCGATGGCGCCGATCGATGCGATGGGCAGCTTGGCGTACTTGGATTCCCGCGGACCACGGCCACCCTGCACGCGGTTACGCGCAGCCATGACGACGTCGCCCATGACGGCCGACGCAGTCGGAGCGCCGCCGGCGCCGCGGCCGTAGAACATCAGCTCGCCGGCAGCCTCTGCCTCAACGAAGACCGCGTTGAACGCGCCGTTGACCGAGGCCAGCGGGTGGTCCAGCGGCACCAGCGCCGGGTAGACGCGGGCCGAAACCCGTTGCTTGCCTTTACCGGTGGTCAGGCGCTCACAGATCGCGAGCAGCTTGATGGTGCAGCCCAGCGCCTTGGCGGACTCGAAGTCGGCGGCGCTGACCTTGGTCATGCCCTCGCGGTAGACATCGTCGGCGGTGACGCGGGTGTGGAACGCGATGGAAGCCAGGATCGCGGCCTTGGCAGCGGCGTCGTAGCCCTCGACGTCAGCGGTCGGGTCGGCTTCGGCGTAGCCCAGCACACCGGCTTCGGCCAGCGCGTCGGCGTAATCGGCGCCGGTTTCGCTCATCGCCGACAGGATGTAGTTGGTGGTGCCGTTGACGATGCCGGCTACCCGCAGCACCACGTCACCCGCGAGCGACTGCGTGAGCGGACGGATCACCGGGATCGCACCGGCCACGGCCGCCTCGAAATACAGGTCCACGCGCGCCTTTTCGGCGGCCTGAGCGAGTTCGCCAGTGGACTGGGCCATCAGCGCCTTGTTTGCGGTGACCACGGACTTGCCCTGCTCCAGCGCGGCCATGATGGCCTTGCGGGCCGGCTCGACGGGACCCATGAGCTCGATGACGATGTCGACGTCGTCACGCGAAACCAGCGCCTCGATGTCGTCGGTGAGCAGGTCGACCGAGACGCCGCGGCCCTTGGCCACCTTGCGGACGCCGACGCCGCGCAGCTCCAGGGGCGCACCGATGCGAGCGGCCAGGTCGTCGGCGCTGTTCTCGATGATCCGGACCACCTCGGTCCCGACGTTCCCGAGTCCGAGAACTGCTACGCCGATTGGCTTTTCACTCATTGACCACTCACCTCCAGGCTCAACAGGTCTTCGACGGTCTCCCGACGCAGGATCAGCCGTGCGTTGCCGTCCTTCACCGCGACGACGGCGGGACGGGTCAGCAGGTTGTACCGGCTGGACATCGAGTAGCAGTAGGCGCCGGTGGCGGCGACTGCCAACAGGTCACCGGGCCCCACATCGTCGGACACCCAGGTGTCCCGGACGATGATGTCGCCACTCTCGCAGTGCTTTCCGACGATCCGCGCGAGGACCGCGGGGGCGTCGCTGATACGCGACACCAACCGGGCGTCGTACTGGGCGTCGTACAGCGACGGCCGGATGTTGTCGCTCATGCCGCCGTCGACGCTGACGTAGCGCCGGTACTTGTCGGCCGAAACGGCAACGTCTTTCACGGTGCCGACTTCGTACAGCGTGATGGTGCCCGGGCCGGCAATGGCGCGGCCAGGCTCCACGACCAGCTTGGGCGTGGGCAGCCCGACGGCCGCGGACTCGGCCTTGACGATGGCCTTGAGCTTGTCGGCGAGTTCCTTCATGGGCGGCGGGTCGTCGCTGGGCAGGTACGAGATACCCAGTCCCCCACCGAGATCCATGACGGACATCTGCGCGGTCTTCTCGACGCCGAATTCGGCGACCACGTCGCGCAGCAGGCCGATGACGCGGTGGGCCGCGATCTCGAATCCGGCCACATCGAAGATCTGCGAGCCGACGTGGCAGTGCAGGCCGACCAGGCGCAGGTTGTCGGTGGCGAAGACCTTGCGCACCGCATCCATCGCCGCGCCGCTGGCCAGCGAGAGACCGAACTTCTGGTCCTCGTGGGCGGTGGAGATGAACTCGTGGGTGTGCGCCTCGACACCGGGCGTCACGCGGACCAGGACGTCCTGGACGACGCCCGCCGCACCGGCGATGGCCTCCAGGCGTTCGATCTCGATCTCGGAGTCCAGCACGATGTGCCCGACGCCGGCCTTGACCGCGGCGGTCAGCTCAGGAACCGATTTGTTGTTGCCGTGCACGGTGATTCGCTCGGCCGGGAAGTCGGCGTGCAGCGCCACGGCGAGCTCGCCGCCGGTGGCCACGTCGAGGCACAGGCCTTCCTGCGCGACCCAGCGGGCAATCTCTGCGCACAGGAACGCTTTTCCGGCGTAGTGCACGTGCTCGCCGCCACCGAAGGCGTCAGCGATCTCGCGACAACGGGACCGGAAGTCGTCCTCGTCGATGACGAACAGCGGCGTGCCGAACTGCTTCGCCAGTTCACCGACGGTAACGCCGGCAACGCTGACCTGGCCATCGGCACCCCGAACGAGGTTGCGCGGCCAGACATTCGAAGCCAGCAAGTTGACCTCGTCGGCGGACCGTGGCTTCTCCGGCACAGTGTTGCCGGTCGGCTGCCCGCTCACATCCGCTCCGGAGCGCTGACACCGAGGATGTGCAGACCATTGGCGATGACCTGGCGGGTCGCCGCGCACAGCGCGAGCCGCGCCCGGTGCAGGTCGCTGTGCTCTTCGTCGCCCATGGGCAGCACGCGACAGGAGTCGTAGAACCGGTGGTAGTCACCGGCCAGGTCTTCGAGGTACCGGCACACGCGGTGCGGTTCCCGAAGGGACGCAGCGGTTTTGAGCACCCGCGGGAACTCGCCGATGGTGCGCATCAGGGTGGCTTCACGGTCGTGGTCGAGCAGGTCGAGGTGACCGAGGTCCAGCCCCAGGCCGAGGTCGGCGGCGTTACGCGCCAGGGCCGACAGCCGTGCGTGCGCGTATTGCACGTAGTAGACCGGGTTTTCGTTGGAGGCACTGGCCCACAGGCCCAAGTCGATATCGATGGGGCTGTTCACCGACGACCGGATCAGCACGTAGCGGGCCGCGTCTACGCCAATGGCGTCGACCAGGTCTTCCAGGGTGATAACGGTGCCGGCGCGCTTGCTCATGCGCATCGGCTGGCCGTCCTTGACCAGGTTGACCATCTGGCCGATCAGCACCTCGACGGTGGCCGGGTCCTCACCCAGCGCGGCCGCGACGGCCTTCAGGCGGCCGATGTAGCCGTGGTGGTCGGCACCGAGCATGTAGATGCACAGGTCGAACCCACGCTGGCGCTTGTCCAGGTAGTACGCGATATCGCCGGCGACGTACGCCGGGTTGCCGTCACTCTTGATGACGACGCGATCCTTGTCGTCACCGAAGTCGGTGGTGCGCAACCAGATTGCGCCGTCCTGCTCGTAGATGGAGCCGTTGTCGCGCAGCTTGTCGATGGCCTGCTGCACCCGGCCCGAGGTGTGCATCGAGTCTTCGTGGGTATAGACGTCGAAGTCGGTGCCGAAATCGTGCAGCGACTGCTTGATCTGACCGAACATCAGATCCACGCCGACCTCGCGGAAGACTTCCTGGCACTCGTCGGCCGGCAGCTCCAACGCGTCGGGCCGCTTGGTCACCACATCGGCGGCGATGTCCTTGATGTAGTCGCCGCCGTAGCCGTCCTCCGGGGCCGGCTCGCCCTTGGCGGCCGCGACCAGCGAGCGGGCGAACCGGTCGATCTGCCCGCCGTGGTCGTTGAAGTAGTACTCGCGGACGACGGTGGCGTCCTGCGTGGCCAGCAGGCGGCCCAGCGCGTCGCCGACGGCGGCCCAGCGGGTGCCACCGATGTGGATGGGCCCGGTCGGGTTGGCCGAGACGAACTCCAGGTTGATGTGGCGGCCCTTGAGCTCCTCGGACGTGCCGTAGCTCGCCCCGCCGCCCAGCACGTTGAGGACGACGACGCTCTGCGCGGAGGCCTCGATGCGCAGGTTCACGAAGCCCGGACCGGCGATGCTGGCGTCGGCGATGCCGTCAGCGTTGATCAGCGCCTCGGCCAGCCATTCGCCCAGCTGACGCGGGTTGACGCCGACCTTCTTGCCCAGCTGCAGCGCCAGGTTGGTGGCGTAATCGCCGTGCTCAGGGTTGCGCGGACGCTCGATGACCACTGTTTCGGGCAGCGCGGCAATGTCCAGGCCGTGTTCGACCAGGACCGCGGCGGCGGTGTTCTTTAGCAGTTCAGCCAGATCGGCGGGGGTCACGGGGGTCCATCCTATGGGCTGAGCTGCTCACGCTTGTCATCGGTCGTCCGCTGGTTGACGCACCGTCCCCCAGCGGTTGACGCCGATTCGGGAGCCAGGCCGCCGATGCGCTAGTCTGTGATCGCCCAACGGCGCCGCTGGCTTGCCAGCATCAAGCGCCCCCGTAGCTCAGGGGATAGAGCGTCTGCCTCCGGAGCAGAAGGCCGCAGGTTCGAATCCTGCCGGGGGCACTTTCCAGCCAGTGCGCTGCTATCCCGCACAAATTTCCACGTAACGACCGCTGATCAGGCCTCTGTCGTCGACGTCGCCCCAAGAAATCCCCAAGCGGTCCGGCGCCGTCTGTCCTCACCAACACGCACGAGGACGGATCAGATCATGAACCGGCGAATCGCAGCATTGGCAGCCGCCGCTTTAACGACCAGCGGCATGGCGCCGGCAGCTCCCGCCCAGGCCGGCCCGTTGCCGCCGCACACGTGGTGCCCGGGCTGAGCAATCAAAGATCGCTCAGCGACGGCCGCTGCCGGAGTTGTAGCCCGGTGAAGCCACGTCCGATTCCGAGAGCTCGAAGGGCGGCGGAGCGAGGACTTCAGGGGTGAATAGATTGCCGCCCGTCGGAGTTCCCTCAGCAGGCGCCGGCGCGCTCTCGGCCGGTGGCGTGCTGATGATCTCGCTGGTCCCGACTGGGGTGTCCGACTCCTCTTCCGATACGCCGCCTACCGGACCGCGAGGCACCCAGACCAGCAGGTCCTGCATGCCGTCGTTGTAGACGACGCTGTTCGGCACGTCGCCGACGACGTCGAAGTAGAGCTTGCCGGTCGTCGTCCCTCCAGGCGGTGCCGACCCGACCCCGCCCCCGATGACCCGGTAGTTCGCCCCGCTCTCGGCGCGGGCGTTGAAGAAGCCGACGATCGGGTTGGCCCAGCCGCCGAGGCCTTCGACTGTCACGGTCGCTGAGTAGAGCTGGCCGTTGTGGGGCACGGGGTCCGAACTCGGCTTCAGGCCCTTGACCGTGTAGCCGATCTCGTTCAGCGTCTCCTGTTGGCCGAATGGCTTGATGTTGTTGGCCGCCGAGGCGGTGCCCGCGGTTACGCCGGCCATGCCGAACACGATCGCGGCGATGCCAACGGGCGCCACAAGTTTGATCTTCACGGTTACTCCCGTTCCCACAACGAGGCAGTTTTCAAGGCGGAGGTTACCCCGCCACACCACTGTCTAAACGCAACTTCGGCAATATCGATGGGGATAGACCAGGCCGCATACCGATCGCCGAGGCCAATCGACTCTGGAAACCACTAAATACGCTGCTGCTCTTGACCTTTGAGAGAGCGTTCGGAGGCACCCCGCCTAGCCTCGTGCAGCGGCTTCCATGGCATCGAGCGTCACGAATTTGACCCGACGGCGGCCCGCTGCAGTTCCCGCCGCTGTCTCGGCTGCGGTCTGTTCGTCGTCATCCCCAACATGCAGTTCTTCGTCGCCGTCGCACACACGACGTGGACGATGCTGATCATCCAGATGGTCGAAGCCATCGCCCTCTGTGTGCTGGCCGCGTGCGTCTTCGAAATCGCCTACCGGCCAAAGGACTACAACCAGGACAGCGCGGCCACCACGAGCGCCTCGGTGCCGGTGTCCAGCGTCGGCTGAATCACCGGGCCGAATGTCGGCGAGTGGTTCACCGGGATGTCCTGGCTGATCCGGCCGGCTTCGGCCGCACGAGTGAACTCGGCTGCATCGATACCGCCGAACATCCAGTACGTGTACGGCACGCCGAGGGCCCGCGGGATGTCACTGAAGTCCTCACTGGCGGCCGCCGGCGGGACGGTCAGCGCGCGGTCGCCGAAGTGCTCGACGAAGGCGTCGTGGGCGCGGGTCGTGACGGCCTCATCGTTGTCGGTGACCGGAAACTGGTCGTAGAAGTCGAATTCCGGCTCCTTCGGTGAATCCGAGGCCTGGCATTCGGCGATGACGATGCGCTTGATCGCGGCGATGACAGCGGTGCGGACGGCGGCGTCGTAGGTGCGCAGGTTCAGTTCCAGCACCGCGCGGTCACCGATGATGTTGCTCTTGGTTCCCGAATGAATGCTGCCGACGGTGAGGACGACGGTGTCGGTGGGCGCCACCTCGCGGGACACGATGGTCTGCAGCCGGATCACGATCATGGCGGCCAGCACCACGGGATCGATGGTGGCGTTCGGCATGGACCCGTGGCCCCCGCGCCCGTACACCGTGACGCGGATGCTGTCGGCCGCGGCGAGTATCGGGCCGCTGCAAGTGCCGACGCATCCGGCCGGGGCGGGGGCGACATGCTGGCCCAGCGCCACGTCGACCTTGCCGACGATGTCCGCCAGCCCGTCGGCGACCATGCCGGCGGCACCGCCGCCGAGTTCTTCTGCCGGCTGGAACAACGCAATCGCCGTGCCCTGCCAGTGATCTCGCCCGTCGGCCAGCAGCGCGGCTGCGCCCAACAGGCAGGTGACGTGGGTGTCGTGACCGCACGCGTGCATGACGGGGACGTCCTTGCCTGCGGCGTCGGTGGCGCGCACCGTGCTGGCGTAGGGCAGCCCGGTGGCCTCGGCGACGGGCAGCGCGTCCATGTCGGCGCGCATCAGCACCGACGCGCCGTCGCCATTGCGCAGGATGCCCACCACGCCGGTGCCGCCGACGCCCTCGGTCACCTGGTAGCCGAGCTCATTGAGCCTGTCCGACACCAGTTTTGCGGTGCGATGCTCCTGGTGTGACAACTCCGGGTGCTCATGCAGATCGCGGTACAGGTCTTCCTGCCAGGCCCGCACCGTGGGCAAGCCGGCCAGCACCTCCGTCGCACGGCTCATAGCGATGCCTCTCCGGTGAAGTCCTTGACCACGTCGGCCACCCTGCGCAGCTGGTCGATGTCCGAACTGGTGGGAATCAGATGCACCTCGTCGGCGCCGATGTCATCGAATTTCTGCAGCACGTCGAGCAATTCGTCTTCGGTGCCGGCCCAGCCCGTGGTGGGCGCCATCGCGTCGACGTATTCCTCGGGAATCCAGTTCATGTACCGGCGCAGGTGGCGGTGCACCTGGTCACGCGCGGTGTCCTTGTCACCGAGGGCGAACCAGAACGAGGTGGCCAAGTGCGGCTTGGGTTTTCCCGCCTCGGCCCACGCCGCGCGGGCGACGTCGAACAATTCGCTCTCGCGCTCCACGCTGAGGTCCAGCGTCGTGCCCGCCATCCCGTCGGCCCAATTCGCCGCACTGCGTATGGTTTTCGGCCCGATGGTGCCCACCAATAGCTGCGGGCCACCGGGCTGCACCGGCTGGGGACCAACGGGCAGCACCGAGTCGGTGAGCTTCTCCCCCGCCCAAACCCGCTTCATCAGCGCGACACGCTCGGCCATGCCGCGCATCGTCTGAGTCTGGGGGTCGGCGCCGACGGCGTTGTAGTCCTCGTGTCGGCCCCCGACACCGATCCCGACGGTGAGCCGTCCGCCGCTGAGCAAGTCGCCGGTGGCAAGCGCTTTGGCCAGCATCACCGGATCGTGCAACTGCGGGACGATCACGGTGGTAACCAGGCGCACCCGGTCCGTCCAGGCCGCGAGTGCGCCGAGCAGGGTCAGTGAATCCGGGTTGTCGAAGGCGATGCGCTCACCCCAGCACAAGGACGAGAACGGCCCTCCGTCGATCACGCGAGCCCACGCCGTCAGCGTGGCCGCGTCGAGGTTGGACTCCATCACTGGCATCGTCATCCCGATCTGCACACAGCCGATTCTGGCACGCGCGTCCAGCGCGCGGTCCGAGTTGGCGAGTCGAGTGGGGGTTTACCCCCAGCTCAATCGCGGGAAAACGCCGTGTCGCCAGGCACCGCCAGTGCCTAGGTTGGAGGCATGGTTGCAACAGCTACTGGCACCGCTTCGGCCGAGCCGACAAATCCGACGACGGCACCGCCAGCGCGGCGCGCACCAGACCTCGGCATCGTCCCGACCGCGTCGATGATCATCGGCGCCGTGACCGGCATGATCTGGTTCTGGATTCCGCTGACTCTGATGGTCCTCACTGTCAGCTCGATTCCCTCGGTGATCGGGACCGTGTTCGGTGGGGTGGTGTTCGTCTACGCCGTCCGTGCCACCGACCGGGTGGAGCGGGTGCGCAGCGAAGCCATCTTCGGCTTCGGCATCGCCGTTCCGTACCGAAAGATGACGCCCTACACCGGTTTTCAAGGATGGGCGCATCAGCTCTGGCTGGACGTGAGCAGCGGCCGATTCTGGAAGGTGTTGGCGCACAGCTACCTGCGCATGGCTTTCGACATCTTCGCGGTCGGGTTGGCGTTCACCCTGCTGGCCTTCGCGCTGATCGGACCTGCCGCCGCGACCGCCATCCACAACAGCGACCCGGCCGCCGGGTTGAGCTTCATCTCGCCGCCGTTGTCCTGGCTGCTGGCCGTCATCGCGCTGGCGGCCGCCGGAGCCATCCTGGTGTTCGGCCCGAGGGTGGACGCCGTCATCGATCGGTGGCTGCTGCCGGCCTCGCCGACCGCGGCACTGCAGCACGAGGTCACCGCCCTGCACCAGGCCCGCCGCGGCGCGGTCTCCTCGGCGTCCACCGAACGGCACCGCATCGAACGCGACTTGCATGACAGCGTGCAGCCCCGGCTCGTGTCGCTGGCCATGACGATTGGGCTGGCGCAGACCAAGCTCGACACGGACCTGCCCGAGGCCCGCAAGCTGATCGCCGAAGCGCACGACGACGCCAAGGCCGCGCTCCTCGAACTACGAAATGTGGTGCGCGGCATCGCGCCGACGATCCTGGCCGACCGCGGCCTGGACGCCGCACTGTCGGCGGTGGTGCAGCGCACCGAAACTGCCGGGGTGCCGGTGACGCTGGAACTGCAATTGCCGAAACGCTTTTCCGATGAGGTCGAGTCGTGCGCGTACTTCGTCGTCGCCGAGTCGTTGACCAACATCGCCAAGCACGCCCAGGCCACCCATGCCGTGGTGTCGGTGCGCTACCACGAGCCCACCAACCAGTTGCACATCTCGATATTCGACGACGGGATCGGCGGGGCCCAAACCACCGGTGACGACACGACGGGCCTGCGCGGGCTCGGCGAGCGGGTACGCGCGGCGCGGGGCACCTTCGCTGTCTCGAGCCCCGAAACCGGAACGACGACCGTCACGGCGGTGCTGCCATGCGCATTGTGATCGCCGAGGATTCGGCTCTGCTGCGCGCGGGAATCGAGCGCATCCTGATCGACGCCGGCCACGACGTACTGGCCGGGGTACCCGACGCCACGGAGCTGTTGCGTGCCGTCAACGAGCACCAGCCCGACCTCGTCATCGTCGATGTCCGGATGCCACCGACCTTCACCGACGAGGGCATCCGCGCCGCCGCCCTGCTCCGCAGCCAGAATCCCGAGTCACCGGTGCTGGTGCTGTCGCACTACGTCGAAGAACGGTACGCAGCCGACCTGATCACTTCGGACACAAGGGGTTTCGGTTATCTGTTGAAGGACCGGGTCGCCGACGTCCCGGCGTTCCTGGACGCCGTCACGACAGTGGGCACGGGCGGCACCGTCCTGGACCCGGAAGTGGTGTCGCAAATCCTGGTGCGCACGCACCGCCGCTCCACGTTGGCCGTGCTCACCCCGCGCGAGCAGGAGGTGATGCAGCTGATGGCCGAAGGCAAGACCAATTCGGCCATCGCCGGGCTGCTGCACATCTCGATCGGCTCCGCGGAGAAACACATCGCGTCGATCTTCGCCAAGCTGGACCTGACCCCCGACGACAGCGAGAACCGCCGCGTCCTCGCAGTCTTGCGCTACCTCGAATCCTGAAGAGAGAAAAGGACTTTCCATGACTTCGAATCTGGATACCGACATCCTTGCCGGCCCGGCCGAGCCAGCCGGCCCGCCGTCGCTGTCACCGGGCGGGCGTTCGGCGATCCGGTCGCTGCTGGTGGTGACCGCCGTCGTGGTGACGCTGTCGGGCGTCGCCGGGATCGGCGGATTGGCCTGGGGCATCAGCTCGGTGCGCGTCGCCGCCGAAACCGAGACCCTGCCGGCCGACTTCAACTCCCTGACCATCGACACCGGTGAGATGCCGACCGCCATCCGGATCACCAACGACCGCAATGTCCGCGAGCCGCGGGTCCGGATGCGCCTGCTCAATACATCGCGAGACGACGGACAGGCCTTGAAGGTCACGCGCAATGGCGGCGCCGTCAGCCTGACGGTCACCGGTGAGCCGTCCCCGCTGTTGGACTTCGGCCCGCCCGGGGAGATCATGGTGACGCTGCCGCCCGATGTCGCACACCGGCTTTCGGTCACCACCAAACAACAGGTTGGCGTGATGCTGAGCCAGACCGACCTGGATCAGCTCACGGTGCACAATACCGACGGCGCCGTGGTGCTCGGTGGCAACGCCCGCCGGATCGAAATCCACACGCAGAGCGCCGATGTGCAGACCCGCGACCCGATCGTGGTCAGTGACGCCTTCATCGCCGACTCCACCGACGGCCACATCGCCGTGGACTTCAAGGAGATCGCCCCGCGCACCGTGGACATCACCACACAGAGTTCTGACGTCGACATCACCCTGCCGCCGGGTGGGCCGTACCTGGTTCGGGCAGAGGCCGGCGATGAAGCGAAAGTGCGAGTTCCTCAGACCAGTGATGCGTCTCGCGCGGTTGCCCAGATCACCGCACGCGCCCCCGAGGGCAGCGTCGCCGTCACTACGCGCCGGTGAACGGCCCCACTCGCAACGTCGGGTATGCCGTACTGGCACAGGCGGTATCGGCGTGGCCGACGATGATCGGATCGGTCTCACCCGGCAGGTTGACCTGTAAACCGCTGACCGGCACAGCATTACAGTCGGCGGGGAAGTTGCCCGCGTTGACGATGCCCAGGTTCGCCGACGTGGCCTGGCCGGGCTCGATCACCACGACGCCGATGGTGGTTTCCGCTTCCTGGCTGGCGGCCACCCCGACCAGATGATTGTCCGAGCCTGCGATGAACGACACCGCCGGATAGCCCGACATGCTGCACGGGGCGTCACCGGAGTTCTTCAGGATCACCGGGTAGAACGTGGTGCCGGCGGCACCGTCGGGCGGGCCGAGACTCGGCGTCAATTGCGTACTGGCACAACGCGGCACCTGAAGGGGGTCGGCATGAGCGACAGTGATCGGCCAGGCACAGGCCACCGCCAACGGGATCGCCACAACGGTTCGCATGCCGGCTCCTTTCACGAGGTTCACACCAGCCCGGCCATGATGTCCGCGACCGACCCCGACCGGATTTTGCGGAATCCGGTGCCCGCCCACACATTTGTGCCGTCCGGATCGCCGGCCGCCACGGCCGCCTTGCGCACCGGGCTGGTGAGGTAGTGCACCTCCGGATAGGCCAGCGGCGCCCGCTCGTCGTGCTCGTCGATGAACCGGTTACGCAGGCCCCGCGCATAGCGTCCCGAGAATGCCTTGGTGACAACGGTTTCGGTGAACCGCGGATCGACGAGCGCGGCGCGGTGCACCGGGCTGGAGCCGGACTCGTCGGCGAGCAGAAACGCCGTGCCGAGCTGTGCGGCCACCGCACCGGCCGCGATCACGGCGGCGACGTCGTCGGCCGTCATCAGACCGCCGGCCGCGACCACCGGCACCGTCGTCGCGGCGAGCACGTCGGCCAGCAGTTCGGTGAGTGTCTGCGTCGCGGGCGTGGCCAGCGGGTCGTAGGTGCCGCGATGGCCGCCGGCGAGAGGTCCCTGAACAGCGAGTGCATCGACACCGGAGGCGACGGCCTGCACGGCTTCGGCCCGTGTCGTGACCGTCGCGACCGTGGTGATGCCGGCCTGCCGCAACCGCGCGCATTCGCCGGCGGTGGGCCCGCCGAAAGTGAATGACACGACCTCGGGCCGCAGGTCGGCAACGACGTCGAGCTTGGCGGCCCAGTCGTCGTCGTTGAATTTCGGATCGCCGAGTGCGGCGCCATAGCGGGTGACTTCACCGGCGAGGTCGGTTGCGTAGCGCTCGATCTCGCCGGGCTGAGCGGTACTGGGCTGTGAGGCAAAGAGATTCACGCCGAGCGGGCCGGAGGTCAGTGCGCGGGCGGCGGTGATGCGATCGGCGAGCGCCGCAGCGGTCAGGTAGCCGGCCGCCACGAATCCCAGACCGCCGGCCGTCGAACCGGCGGCTGCCAGCTCAGGCGTCGTCGGTCCGCCGGCCATGGGCGCGACGATGACCGGAACCGCCAGCTCTCGCAGGTCGAACGCCATGCCTAGATCATGACAGGCCAGGACCTCCCACACCGGCAGTGACGCGGCGCGCGCGACGGGGTAGAACAGAGATCTATGGCCATCACCTTCAACCACACCATCGTCCACTCGACTGACCGCTCGGCCGCGGCCACTTTCTTCACCGAGCTCTTCGGCCTCCCGCCCGCGAAAGAAGCCGGGCATTTCCTCGCTGTCGAACTCAACCACGGCGTGGGCCTCGATTTCGCCCAGATGCCGGAGGGCACCGCCGTTGTGCCCCAGCACTACGCGTTCCTGGTGTCCGAGGACGAATTCACCGCGATCTACGGCCGGATTCGTGAACGCGGGCTGGAACATTGGGCCGACCCGCGGGCACAGCACCCCGGCGAGATCAATCACAACGACGGTGGTCGGGGCGTCTACTTCCAGGACCCCAGTGGGCACTACCTGGAGATCATCACCCGGCCGTACGGGTCTGGCGGCTGAGCAGCCGGTCGGCCAGTATCTCGGCGCCTGCTCCCCGCAGCCGAGGCAACACCTTCGGCCGGTTGCCCAGGACCGAGATCAGCTCGGCGGCCGTCCCCTCCACGGTCGGCCCGGCATTGCCGTGGCGCCATCCGGTGTCGACGGCGACGAGCCGCAGGTCCTGGCTGTTGCGGTAGGCCGGGACGAACGGGTTGGGGAAGGCCACCTGGGTGTCCAGCACCGCATTCAGCAGGTGCGGCGGGATGTTCGGTTCCCGGCCGACGGCGAACAGGATGTCCAACTCATGGGTGATGTGGTCGCCCAGCAGGAGCCGCGCCGGAAAGTACCTACCGACTCCTTCCGGGCGTGCACTGACTGCACGGAAATCGGTCAAGAGCGCTTCTGCGCTGCGGTCTCGCGCCGCGTCCCGGGCAATCGCGGTGTTGGCGCGATCGAAATTCCGGTGCCGGACCAGCGCGCCGAGGAACGTGCCGACGGGATGACTGCATCCGACCACCAGATGCCCCAACACCTCACGATTGCTCCACTCCGTACATAGGCTCGGCGCGGCCCATTCGTCGGGTGTCAGTCCGGCGGCGACGTCGGCGAAGCGTTCATCGTTGGCGCGCAATACATCTCGCGACCCCATCACAGATGCTCCTTCAGAAAAGAGACCTGATCGTCGAGCACTCGCCGCACCAGCGGCGGGTGATAGATCGCGAAGTGGTCGGATTCGTAGTGCCGGGCGATACCCCGCGGTGCGCGTTGGGCCACCAGTTCGGCGTAGCGCGGATCCATCAGCGTCTCGTCGTCGCAGACGCACACCAGCAGTGGCGCCTGCACCCGTGCCGCGTGGCGCAGCGCCGATCGCGTGATCAACAGCGCGGCGTCGACGGCCGTCATTCGATTGTCGAAGGCCGCTCCGTCGGGCACCGTCGAGCGCCACCCGTCCTCCGCTCCGGCGACTGTCACCATCGCATCGGTACCTGGCTGCCCGACGATCGGCACGTAGCGACGGCCGCGCCGGAATGCCGCGCGCACCGCGTCCTCGACGATCGCCGGCGTCAGCCGTAGCGCTCCGTCAATTCCCACGCTGCGCGCCGCCGCCGGCCCGTGGGTGATCGGGCATTGCACCACCGCCGCGGCGATATCGCTGCGATTACCGGCCACCCGCACCACATTCATGCCGCCGAGGCTGGTGCCCCACAAACCAATTCGGCCGGCATCCACGTGCGGGTGTCGCTGTAGAAAGTCGATGGCAGCGGCCACGTCACGGCACTGTTCGGGGATCGAAATTCGTTGCCGCGGTTGACCTCCGGAGGCTCCGGTGAATCGGTAGTCGAAGGACAGCACGGCGATGCCCGCGGCGGCGAAGTGCTGTTCGTATTGCGGCAGCATCATGTCGCGGGTGGCGCCGAGACCGTGCACCAACACCACGGCGGGGTGCGGCCCAGGGGTCGGCGGCAGCGTGAGCCAGGCGGCGCACCGGTCACCGCCGCTGTCGAAGTCCGACCGCTCGACTGAAATCGCTGATGTCATGGCAACTCCCTCACATAAGTACGGTGTACGTATGAACTACACTTCAACACGTACGACGTACTTGTCAAGGGGTTGCTCATGCGCGCACGGTTCACCAGGGACGAAATCGCTTCGGCCGCACTGCGAATCGTCGATGAATCGGGATTGTCGGCGCTGAGCATGCGAAGCCTAGCGAGCACACTCGGGACCGGTCCGATGACGATGTACAACTACGTCGCCGACAAGGAAGGCCTGGAGGAACTGGTCGTCGCCGCGGTAGCGGCCGGCATCGTCGTCCCCGAACCGACTGACGACTGGGCGGCCGACGTGCACGCGACGGCGTCCGCGATGTGGCGCGGGGTTCGGGCGCATCCCGCAGCCATCCCGTTGGTCCTGACCCGGCGCATGAATTCGGCAACAGGATTTGGCATTGCCGACGCCCTGGTCGGCGCGTTGGGGCGCGCAGGGCTGTCAGACGCCGACCGGCTGTCGGCTTTTCACGCGGTACTCGGGCTGGTCACGGGATCAGCGCAGGCGCAGTTGGCCGGTCCCTTTTCCGGCGACGCCGCCGAAACCGCAGCCCGTATCGGGTCGGCCGCGGGGGCCCAGTACCCGCACATCACCGCACTGTCCGAGGTGGCCGTCGCCGTGTCAGTCGAGGACGATTTCGACGGCGGCCTACGGATGCTGATCGCGGGTATCGCCGCGGCGGGCAGTTAGCGCACGCTCGCGGGAAGTAGCCCCGGCTAGTGGCCGCGGCGGGCTTCCTGCGTCCGGTAGTCCCCCGCCAGCGCGCTGACGTGGTCGGGCAGGTGGCCCGTGGCCACGTCAGCCAGGCTGGTTTGTTCGAGCACCGAACGCATGCTGGCCCGCAGCGCCCGCCACACATCGGTGAGCGAGGCCGTCGGTCCGGAGTACGGCAGGTCCCCCAGCCCCATGTCCCGCACGCTCGCCAGCGGACCGTCGATGCAGCGCAGGACGTCGGCAATGCTGATGTCCGCGGCCGGGCGGGCCAGCTCGTAGCCGCCGTCGCGGCCGCGGTGGCTGCGCACCAAACGGTCGGTACGCAGGTTGGTGAGGATGTCGACCAGGAACTGCGCGGGGATGCCCTGCGCCTTGGCCAGGTCGTCGGTTTTGACCAGCACACCCGCGTCGGCGGCGGCCAGTTCGACCATGGCGCGGACGGCGTACTCCGCCTTGGCTGACATCCGCATCAGCCAATCATGCCATTTCAGGTCGGATTAGTCCGGAATAGCGGCTGCGTTGGGGGCCACCACTGCCACCAGGTCGGCCAGCCCGGCGAGGCTCGCCGCTTGCAGCGCCGCAGCCGGCACCGGCTGACCGTCGGGACCGGCCAGGGTGCGGGTCGCCGTCGCGGCAGCCACGACCGTCGGTGCGTACCCGAGGCTGAACGCGCCGCGGGCGGTGGAGTTCACACACATGTGCGTCATGAACCCGGCCAGCACCAGGTTCGACGCGCCGAGGGCCTTGAGCCGCTCATCTAGTTCGGTCTGCACGAACGAGTTCGGGTACTGCTTGACGATCACCGGCTCGTCGCCGCGCGGAGCCACCCGATCGACGATGGCACCGATATCGGCGCGGATGTCGTAGAGCGACCCCGGCCCGTCGTCGTGCTGGATATGAATGACGGGAATGCCGGCGGCGCGGGCCCGGTCGAGCAGTGCAGCGGTCTCATCGAGTGCGGCCTGCACTCCCTCGAGTTCCATCACCCCGTGCGTGTAGGTGTTCTGACAGTCGATCAGCACCAAGGCCGAGTCCGCGAGGCTAACGGGTTCGACAGGGAGACTGGACAATTCACGCAGAGTAGGGCGGGTCATATTGGTGAGCGTACCGGTGGACACTGCGCTCGCGGACAAACTCGACATGGTCAGTCGAGGCAATCCGAGTGCGCCGCCGGACGGGTTACCCGACCAGACCTACATGGGTGGATACCAGCCGATGCTGCCACTCGTGCACCAGCTCAAAGTCGCGTGCCCGAACATCGGCAACGATCCAGTACCGGCTGGCCTCCCCGCCGGGCCGACGAAATAGCTTCAGCCGAAACGGCTTTCAACCACTAATTGTTGCCGTTGATACCCGGATGCAGACCAGGTGCCACGCTCGGCGCACCCGGCGCGGTGACCCCTGGCGTGAACAGGTTGCCGCCGGTGGGGCTGATGCTCTTCTCTGTCGCCGTCGGCGAGGGAGAGGTCGTGGTGGTCGTGGTCGTCGTGGAGGGCGATTGCCCGCCGTTGCTACTACAACCTGCGGTGAGCACCCCCATCGCAACAAGGGCGGCGCCTCCGGCCGCGGCCATCAACCGACGAGTGGACAGATGTGTGCTCATACGAACCCAAACTAGCCCTGACCGGCAGTTATCGCCACCGCTAGCTCAGCCCTGCTGCCCCAGGATCGCGGCGCCCAGCCAACGCCGGATGAAAGCCCGCAACTCCTCGGGAGTTCGTCCGTCTCCGGCCGGCGCCAGGAAGTAGGACAGCATGATGCGCAGCGTGAATTCGACCAGATCACGCAGCGCCACGTCGTCGTATCCATAACTGGCCCAGTCGACGTCGAATCGGGTGATCATCTGCATGCCGAAGTCCTGCGCCTCGGCAGAAGCCAGGTCGCTGCTGTGCGCGCCCACGTACGGCGCTGACATCAGGATGCCCAGATGCGGCGTGCGGGTCACCGCGTCGAGTGTGTAGAGGACACCTTCGGTCATCGCGTCGGCCGGATCGTGGATCCCCCGCACGTGCTCGCTGATCTGGTCCAGAAAGCCTGCAACCGAGGCTATCGCGGCAGCCCGCATCAACTCGTCGGCCGTCGGGAAGTACCGGTACACCGTCTGCCGGATGACTCCGAGCGACTCGGCGACATCGGCGATGGTGATCGCCGTGCCCGTGGTGGACAGCAGCTCGACCGCAGCCGCGACGATGCGCCGCGTCGCCTCTTCGTCGTCGGCGGGCGGCTCCCCACCCCAACCGCGACGTTTGCGTGCCATTCGCCGGACGGTACACGTCGCAAGCCGTCCCGGGCATTGACGGATCCGCGTCGACACTGTAACCATACAAACAAGACATCCTTTGTATGATTACTGAACGAGGTGCCCGGTGACCGATCTCCAGGTCCGCAAGATGAGGTTCGCTTTCGCGGACCACCCCGTGCCGTTCCTCTGGAACGAGACCAACCCCGCCTTCTCCGCGATGGCAAATGCCGTGTCCTTCTTGGCAATTGCGTTCGAGAAGATGATCGTCAGCACCATGGCCGAGGCCAAGCCGCTGCTGACCGACCCGGTGATCGCCGAGGAAGCCGAGGCGTTCGTCCGGCAGGAGGGCCAGCATTCGATGGCCCACCGCGCACATGCCCGGGGCCTCATCAAGGCCCACCCGGAGCTCAAAGAGACGCTCGACGACGTGATCGCCGCATTCGACGATCTCGTCGCCAACAAGCCCCTCAAATATCGGCTGGCCTACACCGCCGATCTGGAGGCGACGTTCACGCCCGTGTTCAAGCTGATGCTCGACCACGACGACACGCTGTTCGCGCCGGGCGACGACCGGGTCGCGTCATTGTTCCTGTGGCACTTCGTCGAAGAGGTCGAGCACCGGAGCTCGGCACTGATCATCTACAACGGCCTCGTCGACGATCCGTGGTACCGCATGCGCGTGGCGCCCTCGATCTTCAAGCACGTGATGGACGTCGTGCGGCTGGCGTGCGACGGGTTCAACAAGCACCTGCCGCTGGAAGTCCGCAAGGTCGACGCACTGTCGGCGTTCGCGCTCGAACGCCGCAAGAACACCATTCTGAAGCGGCTGGGCCGCATCCCTGACTTCGGGCCGTTCGCGAGCGCCTTCCACGATCTCCCGGTCCGGGAGCAATTGGTGGCACTGTCGGGCATTGTGCGCAGCCAGATCCCGGGTCACAACCCGGAGCACGAGAAGCTGCCCGCACTGGCGGCCGAATGGTTCGAACGCTACGACGCCGGCTACGACGTCACCCACTGGTACACCGCTGGAAAGCAGAGCGCCAATGTCTGACCTGTGTTCCGCGACGTTCGCCGATCTCGCTGGGCGCCTTGGATTTTCCTGTCAGACGGCAGGCGGCCTGCTCGAGGTCCGCAATCCCCTGCAGCTGGAGAACTGGACCCTGCCGGTCCTCGAGTTGACCGTCATCGCCGGCGCGGTGCTGACCCTCGTGTACGCGATCATCCGGCTCCGTCGCCACGGTGACGCCACCAACATCGCATTGTGGTTCGGCGCGGTCGCCTACCTGTTGATCATCGAACCGCCGCTGTACTTCCCGGCCGCCTTCGGCATCGCCGATCGCGTCGACACCATGTTCGCGCACAACGTGTTCACGGTGGACTTCCTGTGGGGACGACTGCCGCTGTACATCGTGGCGATCTACCCGATGATGGCGACCGTCGCGTTCGAAATCGTCCGCAGCCTAGGGGTTTTCCGCCGCTACGGCACCCTGGTCGGCGCCGTGTGCGTGGGCTTCGTCCACCACGCGTTCTACGAGATCTTCGACCACCTGGGCCCGCAACTGCGGTGGTGGGAATGGTCGGTGCACAACCCGATGAACCAGCCGATGTTCGACTCCGTGCCGCTGCCCAGCGTGGTGGTCTTCGCTGCGCTGTGGCCGATGTCGCTGGCGCTGTGTGTGCAGTTCTTCGTCGGCCGCCACGCCGACCGGGGCCGCCGCTTCACCGGTATCCAGATCGCTTGGCGCACCGTGGTGGCCGGGGTGTTGGCTTCTTTGGGCACCGCGATCCTGCCGCTGCCCGCGACCGTGATCGGCGGCGTGACGGGGAGCTCCACCGCCGGTGGCATCGCCTACGCCGCCGAACTAGTGGCTGTCTGTGCCGTGGCAATCTGGGCACTGGTCACCCAATGGCGCCGACTGCGCAGCACCGCCGCCAGCCCGACCGAACCACGCTATGTGAGCCCGCCGTGGTTGGTCGGCTACAGCGTCGCCTACCTGGTGATCATGGCAGTGCTCTGGCTCAGCGCGCTGCCGGACTACTTTGGCGCGGTCAATGGCGTTACCGCACAAGGAGATCCGATCGGCAGCCTGTGGTATACCGCGATGTGCTTCGGTATTGCGGTGGCGTGCGTGGTGGCGGTGCGCACCGTGGCACGGACGCCGTCGGATGCGCCGCTGCCGGTTGCCGCGTCGACGTAGCCGTCAGACAAAGTCCTCTCCCGAGAAATCCGTAGCTTCAATCACGAGGCACTCTCGACGCTCGTTTTTGAGGCCAGGTACTTTTTCGGGCCGTCAGGGGTCCCTGATTGCAATGACCATCAGCAGACCGCCACTTCGATTGCATTCACGTACTTTTCCACCTCTTTCGGTTCTGCTTACGCATGCCTGGGAGGTCGAGGAGCCGTGACTGGCTGAAACGTCCGTACTGCAGTCGGGTTCATGTCGAGGCTTCAGTACGCGCTCGTGCTGGGCACTCGACAAGCAAAAGCCTTGTGGGCGTTGACTGTGCGCTGATGTTCACAAAGTTCGAGTAGCGAAGATCCAGGGCGCAGGATCAACGCAAGGCCGGCCGAGATGGCCGAAATGGTTGTGGGAACAAGCGTTCCCACAACCATTTCGTCAATCTCGTGGAGGCTACTGCGTCGAAGTGATCGCCAGTACCCGCTCGGCCAGTTCCGGCCGGCACACGACCAGGTCGGGCAGCTTCGGGTCCTCGCGGTTGTAAACCAACGGCGAGCCGTCGATGCGCGAGGTGTGCAGTCCGGCGGCGCGGGCCACCGCGACCGGAGCGGCGGAGTCCCACTCGAACTGACCACCGGCGTGGACGTAGATGTCGGCCCGGCCCTGGATCACGGCCGCGACTTTCGCTCCCGCCGAACCCATTTCGACCAGAACGCCGTCGAGCGCGTCACGCACTGCGAGCGCGACGGCCGGCGGGCGGGTGCGCGACACCACGATGCGCGGCGGCCCGTCGACCGCGTGGGGCGCGGCCACCTCGGGCGTGTGGAGCGTGGTGTTCTGCGCGGGCAGCGCGACGGCGCCGGCAACCAGCTCGCCGGATTCCCACAGCGCCACGTGCACGGCCCAGTCGTCCCGGTCCAGTTCGGAGAATTCGCGCGTGCCGTCGAGCGGGTCGATGATCCACACGCGGTCGGAGGTCAGGCGGGCGCTGTTGGCCCGCTCTTCCTCGGTCGCTTCCTCGGACAGCACCGCGTCGTTCGGCCGCAGTCGGGCGAGCTCCGTCATCAAGAACTCGTGAGAGCGCTTGTCCCCCGCGGCTTTCCGCTCGGCAGCATCGGCGTTCGCGAACTCGGCCCGCACGTCCAGCAGCAGATCACCGGCGCGGGTGGCCAGCCGCTCAGCAACATCGTGATCGATCATCACCGGCCCACCAGCAGGTCGACGACGCGCTGCGCCTGGGCATCCAGGTCACCCGGCACCAGAGCCAGAGCCGGGTTCTTCGGCCGCTGGTAGGGGCTGTCGATACCGGTGAAGTGCGTGATCTCACCGGCACGCGCCTTGGCGTAGAGGCCCTTGGGGTCCCGGGCCTCGCAGTCGGCCAACGGGGTGTCCATGAACACCTCGAAGAACTCGAATCCCTGGTCGGTGTGGACCTTTCGCGCCAGCTCGCGGTGCTCTTCGAGCGGGCTGATCGCCGGCACCAGCACGATCTGGCCCGAGTCGGCGAGCAGCGTGGCGATGTGGGCCAGGCGGCGCAGGTTCTCCGAGCGGTCGGCCATAGAGAAGCCCAGGTCAGCATTCAGGCCGTGGCGCAGGTTGTCGCCATCGAGAACGTATGCGGGGCGGCCCAATTCGAGCAGCTTGCGCTCCACCAGCATCGCCACCGACGACTTGCCCGAGCCGGACAGGCCGGTGAACCACACCGTGCTGCCCTTGGACAACCGGTCCTCGGCAGTGACGAGGTTGGCGTGCCGCACCGCGTTCGGGGTGGCGGCACGGCCGGCGGCCGGCGTGGTCTCGCGCACCATGCCCGCGGCGACGGTGCCGTTGGTGTCCGGGTCGATCAGGATGAACGAGCCGGTCACCGCGTTGCGCGAGTACTCGTCGAGCAGCAGCGGCTGCTGCGTGCGCAGCGTGACACGGCCAAGTTCGTTGAGCTTCAACGCCGTTGCGCTCTTGTCCCGGTGCAGGGTGTTGACGTCCAGCCGGTAGTCCAGGTCAGTCACCCGGGCCCGCGTGGTGCGGGTGGTGTGCTTGATGATGTAGTCCCGACCCGGCTCGAGCGTCGCATCATCGGACATCCAGCACACCGTGGCGTCGAATTCCTGCGTGGTGTGCGGCTGGTTGTGCACGCGGGCGATCATGTCGCCGCGCGAGATGTCGATGTCGTCGGCCAGGCTGACCGACACCGCCATCGGCGCGAACGCCTCGTCGACCGGCCCGGTGGGTCCGTCGATCGTGGTGATGGTGCTGGTCTTTCCCGCTGGGAGAACGACGATTTCGTCGCCGGGGCGCATGACGCCACTGGCGATGGTGCCCGCGTAGCTGCGGTGGTCGGCGTGCTCATGGGTCTGCGGCCGAATCACGAACTGGACCGGGAACCGCACGTCCTTCAGGTTGCGGTCACCGGCGATGTACACCTCTTCGAGGTGCGCCAGCAGGGCCGGTCCCTCGTACCAGGGGGTCTTGTCCGACTTGGTCACCACGTTGTCGCCGGCCAGCGCCGACAGCGGGATGGTGGTGACGTCCTTGATGTCGAGGCGGGCGGCGAACTCGTGGAAGTCGTCGCGGATCGTCTCGAAACGCTCACGGTCCCAATCGATCAGGTCCATCTTGTTGACGGCCAGCACGATGTGCTGGATGCCCAGCAGCGACGCCAGGAAGGCGTGCCGGCGGGACTGCTCCAGCAGGCCGTGGCGGGCGTCGACCAGCACGATGGCCAGCTGCGCCGTCGAGGTGCCGGTGACCATGTTCCGGGTGTACTGGATGTGCCCCGGGGTGTCGGCGATGATGAATTTCCGCTTGGCCGTGGCGAAGTAGCGGTAGGCGACATCGATGGTGATGCCCTGTTCCCGCTCGGCGCGCAGGCCGTCGGTGACCAGTGCGAGGTCGGTGTAACCGTGGCCGCGTTCCTTGGAGGTGCGCTCGACGGCAGCCAGCTGGTCTTCCATGACGGCTTTGCTGTCATAGAGCAGCCGGCCGATCAGCGTGGACTTACCGTCGTCCACCGAACCGGCAGTGGCGATACGAAGCAACGTTGCCATATCAGAAGTAGCCTTCCCGCTTGCGGTCTTCCATGCCGGCCTCGGAAATCCGGTCGTCTGCGCGGGTTGCACCGCGCTCGGTCAGTCGGGACACCGCGGTCTCGGCGATGACTTCTTCGACAGTCGAAGCCTCCGACTCGACGCAACCGGTGCAGGTGACGTCACCGACGGTGCGGAACCGCACGGTCTTGGTGATCACCGGTTCGTTCTCACCCGGCTTCAGGAACTCGTGCACCGCCAGCAGCATGCCGTCGCGCTCGAAGACCTGGCGCTCGTGCGCGTAGTAGATGCTCGGCAGCTCGATCTCCTCGGCGCCGATGTAGGCCCAGATGTCGTACTCGGTCCAGTTCGACAGCGGGAAGACGCGGATGTGCTCGCCCTTGCGGTGCCGGCCGTTGTACAGGTTCCACAGCTCGGGGCGCTGGTTCTTGGGGTCCCACTGACCGAACTCGTCGCGGAAGCTGAAGACGCGCTCCTTGGCGCGGGCCTTCTCCTCGTCGCGGCGGGCGCCACCGAAGGCTGCGTCGAACTTGTTCTCGCGGATGCCGCGCAGCAGCGACACGGTCTGCAGCGGGTTGCGCGACGGACCGTTGTCGACGACGCGTCCGGCGTCGATGTCCTCCTGCACGCTGGCCACGACCAGGCGCAAGCTGTGCTTCGCGACCAAAGCGTCGCGGGTGGCGATGACCTCTTCGAAGTTATGACCCGTGTCGACGTGCATGACGGGGAACGGCAGCCGGCCAGGCGCGAACGCCTTGATGGCCAGGTGGAGCATCACGATCGAGTCCTTGCCACCGGAGAACAGCAGCACCGGCCGCTCGAACTCCGCGGCGACCTCGCGGATGATGTGGATGGCCTCGGCCTCCAGCGATCGCAGATGGCTCAATTCGTATTTGGCGGCCCGGTGGTCCACCTTGGACGCCTCGGCGGCGTCGGGAGTGACGGTCATCATTTCCCCGTAAAGTTGGTAGAACTGGTCAAGTTAAGAACCATGGTCAGAATTTACGTGCCCGGTCCTACGGTGTCAACGGTTGTAACCACCGAGATCAGTCCGCAGCGACAGACACGTCAGCACCATCACTACCCGACAGGTAATTGATCCGGCGAGCAGCCGAGCGAACACTTCGATGCCATGAGCCCAAGTACCGGCGCCGAGGTCATGGCGCAGTTCATCCCGCAGTCCCCACTGGTCGCCAAGCTGGGCATCGTCGCCGAAGAGCTCGACGCCCCCGAGGTGCGGTTGCGGATGCCGTGGGATCCGTCCAACACCACGCTCGCCGACATGGTGCACGGCGGCGCGATCGCGGCGCTGGCCGATGTCACCGTGATGGCTGCGGCATGGTCGACCGAACAGGCACCCGAATCGCTGCGCGGCGTGACGATCTCGATGTCGGTCCAGTACCTGGCAGCGGCCCGGTCTACCGACCTGATCGCCGTCGGCCGCGTCCTGCATCGCGGAAAGTCCTTGGTGCACTGCGAAGTCGAGGTCTCGACGCCGTCCGGTGACCCGGTGGCCAAGGCCGTCGGCACCTACAAGATCGGCTGAGCGCGGACGCCGGATTCAGGCGGACGAAACGTAATGCCTCGGATTGCAGTCAGTATGTGACTGCAATCCGAGGCATAGACGCATATCCAGATCAGTGGGGCGCCTCGAGGTCGTAGACGGTGGCGCCGCCGACGTTGAGCTTGGCGAAATGCCCGGTGACCCACGCGGTGATCTCCGCGGCGCTCCCCCGTTCCCGACCACCGCCGGGCCCGGGTCCGCGCTTGTGATCACCCACGATGAAGTAGTGGATCTGGCCGTCCTCGACGTATTGGCGGAACTGCGCCAAGGTCGGCGCATTGTCGCCGCCGGAGAATCCGCCGATCGCCATCAACGACTTGCCGGTGCTCAATTCCAGGTCGCCGGCCTGGAAGGACCCGACCGTGGCGGCCGCCCAGCGGTTGTCAGCACCACGGATCAGGTTCTCGAGTTCGGCATTGGGGCCGTCACGCTCGGGGCCGCCAGGACCGCCGCCCGGCCAGGCATCGCCGCCGGGCCGCGGCGGACCGGACATCGAGCCGGGCCCGCTGCTGTGGGCTTGCGCCACGTTGTACAGCGTGAACGACGCCGAGCCGGCCAGACTTGCGGCAATCGCGATGCCGGCGATGACCGCCGTGAGACGTCCGGGGCGCGCTCCGACCGCCACGATGGCCACGGCCGCCAGGACGGCCACCACCGCGATGCCCCAGCGCAGGGCGGGCATCCAGTCCGGGGTACGCGACAGCAGCGCGAACGCCCACCCAGCGGAGCCGACCAGGAGCAACGCGAGGAGCAGGCGTGCCGACAATTTGCCTCGGCGCTGCCACAGATGCGTGACCGTCATACCGGCCAGCGCGGCGACCGCGGGCGCGAGCGCGACGTTGTAGTACGGGTGCACCGTGCCGTCCATGAAGCTGAACACCGTGCCGGTCACCAGAAGCCAACCGCCCCAGAGCAATACACCGGCGCGAAGAAGGTTAGGACGCGCTGCACCAGGACCGCCTGCGCGCAGAGCGCGGAGACTCGTCCACAGCAGCAGCACCAGACCGATCAACGCCACAGGCAGCAACCACGACACCTCGACGCCCATCGACGGACCGAACAGTCGGGTGATGCCGGCGTGCCCGCCGAAGAACAGGTTGTCGCGCATGCCCCCGCCGGGCCCGCCGCTGGGACGGTCGCCGCCGGTGATCCGCTCGATACCGTTGTAACCCAACGCCAGTTGCAACAGGCTGTTGTCGGAGGACCCGGCGATGTACGGGCGGGCGTCGGCGGGCCACAGGCTGACCAACGCGATGTACCAGCCGGCCGAGATCACCAGGGCCACACCGGATATCAGCAGCGCGCCGATCCGGCGTCCCACGCTGAAGGGCGCGGCGACCAGGAACGCGAGCGCGAGCCCCGGCACCGGCAGGAAGGCCTGCAGCATCTTGGTCAGGAAGGCGAAGCCGACGACCGCGCCGGTCAGCGCCATCCACCGGGCGGAGACGGTGAAGTCGGTGGACTGGATGGCCCGCACGGTGCAGTAGGCCGCGGTAATCAGTAGCAGTACGAGCAGTGCGTCGGGGTTGTTGAACCGGAACATCAGGGCCGCAACAGGAGTCACCGCCAGGACCAGGCCGGCCAGCAGTCCCGCGGCCGCGCCGCTGGTGCGGCGGACGGTCGCGTAGAGCATCCCGACGGCGGCCACACCCATCAGTGCCTGCGGCAGCAGCATGGTGAACGCGCTGAATCCGAACAGCCGGCCCGACAGGCCCATCAGCCACAAGGCGGCCGGCGGTTTGTCGACCGTGATGGCGTTGCCCGCGTCGAACGAGCCGAACAGCAGCGCTTCCCAGTTCTGGGTACCGGCCTGCGCCGCGGCGGCGTAGTAGGAGTTGGCCCAGCCCGACGAGCCGAGCGCCCACAGGTACAGCACCGCCGTCCCGGCCAGCAGGGTCAGCAGCGCGGACCGTTCCCAGACCGGGCGGGCCCAGATTGCCGGGCCGCGGCGGGCCTTCGGCAGCTGAGCGACGGTGGGTGCAGTGGCGATCACGAGTGGGTCTCCTCTGAAACAGTTGGTACGCAGGTCAATTCGTGCACTGGGTGGAACACCCTAAGTTGAACGCCGTGGGTGGAACACCCAACCGCGCAGCAGCACGAACCGCACCGCGGTCGCAACCAGGTTGGCGGCCACCAGCACACTCAATTCGAGGAGATGGTGGGCGTGCGGCGCGAACACGTGCAGGCCCGCCAGCGCGCCACTGGTGATCCCGAGGGCGATACCGAAGACGATCAATCCTTCGAACTGATGCCGGGTCGCACTCGCTGCTCCCCCGCCCGTGACGCCGAAAGTGAAGCGCCGGTTGGCGGCGGTGTTGACGATCGCGGTGAGCAGCAGGGCGACCAGGTTGGCCGTCTGCGCGCCGAGCGCGGCGTGCATCATCATGAACAGCAGCAGGTAGGCCAGGGTCGACGCGACGCCGATGGTCCCGAACCGGACAACTTGGCGCAGCAGCGAGCCGGGCGCGGCTGCTTTGGTCGACGAACCCAGCTGAGCGGCAATGGTATTCACCGGGATGCTGCCGTTGGCGAAACCGCGCAGCAGCCGGCCGACGCCTTTGAGGTCCGCGGCGGCGGTGGCGATGATGTCCACCCGGCTGTCTGGATCGTCGACCCAGTCGACCGGGACCTCGTGGATACGCAGGCCCGTGCGCTCGGCGAGCACCAGCAGCTCGGTGTCGAAGAACCAGCCGGTGTCTTCGACCAGCGGCAGCAGCGCGTGGGCCACGTCGGCCCGGATGGCCTTGAAGCCGCACTGGGCGTCGGAGAACTTCGCCGACAGCGCCCCACGCAGGATCAGGTTGTAGCAGCGCGAGATGAACTCCCGCTTCGGTCCCCGCACGACTCGGGAGGACCGGGCCAGCCGGGTGCCGATCGCCAGGTCGGAGTGGCCCGAGATCAGCGGGGCCACCAGCGGGCCGAGGGCGGCCAGGTCGGTGGAGAGATCGACGTCCATGTAGACCAGCACGGGAGACGGCGAGTGCGACCACACCTCGTGCAGCGCCCGGCCGCGGCCCTTGAGCTCCAGTCGCACGACGCGGACGTTGTCCAGTTCCGCGGCGAGCTCGGCTGCGACCCGTGGGGTGTCGTCGATGCTCGCGTTGTCGGCGATGGTGATCTGCACCGGGTACGGGAAGTGCTCTTCCAGGTGGCGGTGCAGCCGGCGGATCGAGCCGGGCAGTGCGACCTGCTCGTTGTAGACGGGGACCACGACGTCCAGCACCGGCACGCCGGCGGCCTGAGCAACAACCGCGGCATTCTGGCGGGTGGTAAAGCGGCGTTCCGTGTCGCTCTCGAGCAGGTTTGTCATGACACTGATTTTTCGGCCACAGCTTTAGGCCGCCATTGGGTGAAGCTATGCGGAAGCTATGTGTTTCGAGCCGGGCGGGTCAGGTCGTAGACAACGGTGTTGTCGACCGTGGTGGCGGTGAAGTGCTCGCTGACCCACGTGGCGATCTGCTGAGATTCCTGCTTGCTGTCGTCCTGGCCATGCGGTCCCCAGCCCATCTTGACGTCGCCCTCGACGAAGTAGTGGACCTGACCGGCCGCGACGTACTGCTGGAACTGCGCGAGCGTGGGCGCCGGATCGGTGCCGTTGAAGCCACCGATCGCCATCACCGGGACACGGGCCGCCAGCTGATAGCCGGCGGCGTTGTTGGAGCCGACGACGGCGGCCGCCCAGCGGTAGTGCGCGGCATCGTTGCCCAACAACGTGGTCAAGGCGGCCCCTGGGACCGGCGAATCGAGGAGCCCACCGCCCGGCCGAAACCCTTGCGGTGGTGCGCCCATCGCACGGCCCGATCCACCGGCCGAGGCCTTGCCGTGTCCGGGCCGTGGCCCCCAGCCGGCGCTGTGCCCGCCGGGACCACTCACGGACGGCATCGCCCCGGTATGCGAAACCTTCGCGGTGGCAATCGAATATGCGGTTGGGGCGGCCAGGCAAACCAGGACCGCCGTGGCCGCCACCAGGCGCGCGGGTCCGAATCGTGGCGGCGCGAGCAGCAGCAGTGCGGCGACCGCGCCCACGATCAGTACCGACGTCCGCAACCAGGTCACCTCACCGCGGCCCAGCAGAATCGCGGCCAGCGCCGCCGTGGCCACCACGGTGCTCGCCATGGTCAGTCGGGCCGGCCACGCAGTGCGATTGCGCCACAACAGGATCGACCCGATACCGACGCACGCACCGATGGCCGGAGCCAGCGCGACGGTGTAGTACTGATGCACGATGCCGTTGGCGAAGCTGAACACCGCGGCGGTGAACACCAGCCACCCGCCCCACAGGATCAGGGCGGCCCGGGTCGGATCGGTTCGCGGCGCCCGCCGGGTGAGCACCAGTCCGGCGACCAGACAGATCAGCGCCGCAGGCAGGAGCCAGCCCGCGTAGCTGCCCATGCTCGCACCCACCAGCCGGTCCCACCCGACGTCGAAGTTCGGGTTGCCCAGTCCGCCGGGCTCATTTCCGCTGAGCCGGCCGACGCCGTTGTACCCGAGCGCCAGTTCGATGATCGAATCATGTTGCGATCCACCGACATATGGACGCGACGACGCGGGCCACAATTCGACCAGCAGCAGGTACCACCCACCGGAGACGATCATCGCCACGGCGGCGCCGAGCAGGCGCCACAGCCGGGTACGTACCGACAGCGGCCCGGCCACCAAGTACGCAGCCGCGAAGGCCGGCAGCACCAGGAACGCCTGCAGCATCTTGGCCAGGAACGCGAACCCGGCGGCCACCCCCGCGGCGATCAACCACCAACGGCCCGCGTCCTTTTCGCAGGCGCGTTGCACGCAGTACGCACCGATCACGAGAAGCAGCACCAAGAGTGCGTCGGGGTTGTTGAACCGGAACATCAAGGTGGCCACCGGCGTCAGCGCGAACACCGCACCGGCGATCAAGGCGGCGGCAGGACCTGCGGCGCGGCGCACGGCGGAATACAGCACCGCGACCGCGGCCACTCCCATCACGGTCTGCGGCACCAGGATGCTCCAGGAGCTGAGCCCGAACAGCCGCACCGAGAGGTCCATCACCCACAGCGCACCCGGGGTCTTGTCGACGGTGATGGCATTGCCGGAGTCGCTGGCGCCGAACAACATTGCGGTCCAGTCGCTGGCTCCGGCCTGTGCCGCGGCTGAATAGAAACTGTTGGCCCAACCACTCACCGACAGGTTCCACAGGTACAGCACAGCGGTACCCGCCAGCAGCAGTCCGAGCTGGAGTCGCTCGCCCAGCGGGCGGCGTAGTACAGGAGTCACCAGTCTGATTGTGAGTGCGCTGGTTAGGCGGATGTCGAGGCGACGCTATGCGGTGGCTGTGAGGCCGAACCTGCCGGGCCCGCGGGCAGGCGCACCGTGAACACCGTCGCTCCGGGTCGGCTGTCGACGCTGATGGTGCCGCTGTGCGCCTTGACCACCGCGGCGACGATCGCCAGGCCCAGCCCGGTGCTGCCGGCCTGGCGGGACCGCGACGAGTCACCGCGCGCGAACCGCTCGAACACCTCGGGCTGCAAGGTTTTTGGAATGCCCGGGCCATCGTCGGCGATGCTGATCACCGTGGCGTCCGAATCAGCGGACAGGGCGATCGTCACCGACGTGCCCGCCGGCGTGTGCGTGCGCGCATTCGCCAGCAGGTTCACCAGCACCTGGTGCAGCCGCGCCGGGTCACCCTCGATGGTGACGGGTTCGTCGGGCAGGTCCAGCGACCAGTCGTGATCGGGACCGGCGACGTGGGCGTCGCTGACGGCGTCGACGACCAGTTGGGACAGGTCGACGGTCTCCATCTCCAGCGGCCGGCCGGCGTCGAGCCGGGCCAGCAGCAGCATGTCCTCGACGAGCCGGGTCATGCGCGCCGTCTCGGATTCGACGCGGTTCATCGCGTGGGCGACGTCTTCTGGTAGCTGGTCGCTCTTGCGTTGCGCCAGTTCGGTATAGCCGCGGATCGCGGCGAGCGGGGTGCGGAGCTCGTGACTGGCGTCGGCCACGAACTGGCGTACCCGCGTCTCACTGGCATGACGGGCCGCGAGCGCGCCGGCGACCCGGTCCAGCATGCGGTTCAGCGCCGAACCCAACTGGCCGACCTCGGTGTGCGCGGCGACCGGGTCGACGTGCACGATCTCCGCCGGCAACTGCACCTCGCCCCGGTCCAGTTCGCGGTCGGCCACATCGCGCGCGGCGGCGGAAACCCTTGACAGCGGGGCGAGTTGGCGCCGGATGATCCACACCCCGACCACTGTCGCCCCGATCAGCGCCAACGCCCCCACCGCGCAGAACATCCCGAGCACCCACAGCAGGGTGTTGTCGACATGTCGGGTGGGCAGGCCGGTCACGATGGTCTGCGGACCGCCGTGCCGGGGATGCAGACCGATGACGCGGTAGCTGCCCAGCCCGTCGATGTCCATGGTCCGAACCTTGCGATCCGGCCGTATCTGCGCCAATTGCGCTGTGGCCGTGGTGCTTACCGAGTTGCGACTGCCCTCGGAGGTGATGACGCCGGCGTCGACCTGCCCGCGGAACACCACCGCCCCGACGGTACCGACGGCCTGCCCTGGCGCGTTGAGGAAGCCCGGGCCGGGGCCGGCCTCAGGGTCGAACCGCATCCGGAAATGCGGGTCCATGGACGGCCGCGGCACGCCGCCGGTCAATGGCGGGGCCATCGGCGGTGGCGGCAGTTCGAAGATGGCGGCAGAGCGCCGACCGGCCTCCAGTACCTGGTCGTCCAACTGGTGCAGCAGAAAGCGTTGCAGCGCAAATTCGGTCGCCGCGCCGACCCCGATGATGACCAGTGCCAGCAGCAGCACCTGGGTGACCAGCAGACGGACCCGCAGCGACCAGGTCCGCGGCTGCCAGATCCGCGTGCCGGCCGCCTCAGCGGGCAGGTCGGAGGACATATCCGGCGCCACGCAGGGTGTGGATCATGGGGTCGCGTCCGCTGTCGATCTTCTTGCGCAGGTAGGACACATACAGCTCAACGATGTTGGAGCGGCCGCCGAAGTCGTAGCTCCACACCCGGTCGAGGATCTGTGCCTTGCTCAGCACCCGCTTGGAGTTCCGCATCATGTACCGGAGCAGCTCGAACTCGGTGGCGGTCAAGGTGATCTGCTCACCGGCGCGCGTCACCTCGTGACTGTCCTCGTCGAGCACCAGATCGCCGACGACGATCTGCGCGCCACCGGCCTCGTTGGCCACCCCGGTGCGCCGCAGCAGCGCGCGCAGCCGCAGCACCACTTCCTCGATGCTGAACGGTTTGGTGACGTAGTCGTCGCCACCTGCGGTCAGGCCGGCGATACGGTCCTCGACCGAGTCCTTCGCGGTCAGCAGCAGCAGGGGCAGTCCGGGAATCTGTTCGCGGAGCTTGCGGAGTACGTCGAGCCCGCTCATGTCGGGCAGCATGACGTCCAGCACGACCACGTCGGGCGGGTTGTCCTTGGCCAGCGAAATCGCGGTGGCACCGTCGCCGGCTGTGGCGATATCCCAGCCTTCGTAGCGCAACGCCATGGAGACGAGCTCGGCCAGGACGGGTTCGTCGTCGACCACGAGGACGTTGATCGGTTTGCCGTCGGCGCGGTGCATGACGACGCGTTGGGCTTCACTGTCACGGGCGGTGCTGCTGGGACCTGTCACAGCTCCATTATTCGCGCCGGTGTGGGCCAGTACTGTGACAACTCTATGTGCGAGCTGTGAATCTCGATCCGCCGAAACGCGAGATCAGCCGCTAGCCCTGGGGGTTGGTGTCGGGCGACTGTCCGACGAACAGCGGCGCCTTACCCGTGATCGAGGGTGCCGCGAAGGTGACCGGTGCGGTCGTGGTGGTGGAAATCAGCGTGGTGTTGGCATTCATCGTCTCCGATGGCCCGGCCACCATGCCGGCACATACCGCCGCCGCACCCATCACTGCGCTACCACCGATGATGGCGATTGCCCACTTCATGCTGATGCCGGAAGTCTCTGTTCGACTCATGGCTTGCCTCCCGTGTACTTGGGACCACTGCGCTGCGCCGCGTCGTCGGGACGCGCGGCCGGTCATATGCCTCAAGTCAAGCGCGCCAATCTGGCAACGCACTGAATCGCTTCTGGCAGTTCGCCCTTCATAGCCCGGTGATTCGAGTCTGGGCCGCGGCGGAGGCATCTCCGCCACGGCCCAGACTTCATCAGCCCGGGTCCTGCCCCGGGTACAGCGGAGCGGGCCCGGTGATCGCCGGCGCGGCGCTGATGATCGGTCCAACCGTCGTGGCGCTGACAACGGAACTGACTGAGGTGCCGTTGGCCGATGTCGATTGCAGGGACTGTGCCTGCGCTCCAACAAACACAAGAGTCGTGACACCGAAGATCATGCTCCCGGCGATAACGCCGATGGCCCACTTGTTGTTTGCTTCAGAATTCTTGGTTTGACTCATCGCGGGTCTCCCACCTAGACGCGATCTGCCACGATTTCGCCACACCGTTGGGGCACGCAGCCGGCCATATATTTTCAAGTCGCCCCGACCGTCAGGTATTCCACCGAATCAGAACTGGTCGGGTCACCGGCTCAGGAACAGGGCGGCCGCGGCCATCGGGCGCCAATCCCGCGCTAGTGCGCCGGGATCTCTTAACCTGTCCAGATGCGGTTTCCAGCGAGCGGCCCATGACGCGGTTCCTGATCCGCCGATTGTTCAACTACGCGATCCTGTTGACGCTGGCGACGTTCCTCACCTTCGCGCTGACGTCGGTGACCTTCCACCCGCTGGACAACCTGCTGCAGCGAAACCCCCGCCCGCCGCAATCGGTCATCGACGCCAAGGCACACGACCTCGGCCTCGACAAGTCGCTCTTGCCGCGCTACGCCAACTGGGTATCCGGCGCGGTACACGGGGACTTCGGAAAAACCGTTACCGGGCAACCGGTTTCCGAAGAGCTGGGACGACGGGTGTGGACCAGCCTGCGGCTGGTGGCCATCGGGTCGATCCTCGGGTCCATCATCGGCGTGATCATCGGGGCGTGGGGCGCCATCCGGCAGTACCGCCTCTCCGATCGGACCGTCACCGTGCTGGCACTGCTGATTCTCAGTGCGCCGACGTTCGTCATCGCCAACCTGCTGATTCTGGGCGCACTCGGCGTCAACGAGGTATTGGGCTTCCAACTGTTCCAGTACACCGGCGAAACGTCGCCCTACGCGGCGGGCGGCTGGCACGGGTTCGTCGACCGGCTGCAGCATCTGGTGCTGCCGACCACCACCCTCGCGCTCGGCGCCATCGCCGGGTACAGCCGCTACCAGCGCAACGCGATGCTCGACGTGCTCGGGCAGGATTTCATCCGGACCGCCCGCGCCAAGGGCCTGACCCGGCGCCAGGCGCTCTTCAAACACGGCCTGCGCACCGCGTTGATCCCGATGGCCACGCTGTTCGCCTACGGGGTCGCGGGCCTGGTCACCGGCGCGGTGTTCGTCGAGAAGATCTTCGGTTGGCATGGCATGGGCGAATGGATGGTGCAGGGCATCAACGGCCAGGACGCCAACATCGTCGCCGCGTTCACCTTGTTCTCCGGGACGACGATCCTGATCGGCGGGCTGCTGTCCGACGTCGTCTACGCCGCCCTCGACCCCCGGGTGCGAGTCTCATGAGCGTCCAGTTCGGAATTCCCCGCGCCCGATTCGCCTCCCGGCGCACTCTGGTCGCGCGGCGGTTCGTCCGCAACCGTCCCGCGGTTGTCTCGCTCGTGCTGCTGGTGGCGCTGTTCGTCGGCTGCTACGCGCTGCCGCCGCTGCTCCCCTACGCGTACACCGACATGGACTTCAACGCCCTGCTGCAACCGCCGGACGGCCGGCACCTGTTCGGCACCAACGCCCTCGGGCAGGACATCCTGGCGCAGACGCTGCGGGGAATGCAGAAGTCGATGCTGATCGGTGTCTGCGTGGCGGTGATCTCGACGGTCATCGCCGCTACGGTGGGCTCGGTCGCGGGCTACTTCGGTGGCTGGCGAGACCGGGTGCTGATGTGGATCGTCGACCTGCTGCTGGTGATCCCCGGCTTCATCCTGATCGCGGTCGTGACGCCCCGCATCCGGCACGAGAGCACCGTGCTGTGGCTGGTGATCCTGCTGGCGGCGTTCTCGTGGATGATCAGCTCGCGCATGGTGCGCGGTCTGACCATGAGCCTGCGCGAACGCGAGTTCGTCACGGCCGCACGGTATATGGGTGTCAGCAATGCTCGGATCATCGCCCGGCACATCGTGCCGAACGTGGCGTCCATCCTGATCATCGACACCACCCTCAACGTCGGTGTGGCGATCCTGGCCGAAACCGGTTTGAGTTACCTGGGTTTCGGTGTGCAGCCACCCGACGTGTCGCTGGGCACGTTGATCGCCGACGGCACCCCGTCGGTCACCACATTCCCCTGGGTGTTCCTGTTCCCGGCCGGGGTGCTGGTCCTGATCGTGCTGTGCGCCAACCTGATCGGCGACGGCTTGCGTGACGCGCTCGATCCCTCGGCACGGCCGCGGCGACGGGTGGTGAAGCGATGAGCGCACCATTGCTCGAGGTCCGCGACCTCACCGTCAACTTCCAGACCGCCGACGAGGACGTCTCGGCGGTGCGAGGCATGAACTTTCACATCGCCCCGGGCGAGGTGCTGGCACTGGTCGGCGAGTCCGGTGCCGGTAAATCGGCGACGGCCATGGCGGTGGTGGGGCTGCTACCCGAACACGCCCAGGTGACGGGTTCGGTGAAACTGCAGGGCAAGCAGCTCGTCGGACTCGACGACGACGCCATGTCCGAGGTGCGCGGTCGCGTGATCGGCACGGTGTTCCAGGATCCCATGTCGGCACTCACCCCGGTCTACACCGTCGGCGACCAGATCGCCGAAGCCCTTCGCGTGCATGACCGTTCGGTGGACCGGCGGACCGCACGCAAGCGGGCGATCGAGTTGCTGGAGCTGGTCGGCATCAAGCAGCCCGCGGCCCGCGCTCGGGCGTTCCCGCACGAGCTGTCGGGTGGCGAGCGGCAGCGCGTCGTCATCGCCACCGCGATCGCCAACGACCCCGACCTCATCATCTGCGACGAACCCACCACGGCCCTCGACGTCACCGTGCAGGCGCAGATTCTCGACGTGCTGCGCACCGCCCGCGACGTCACCGGTGCCGGGGTGCTGATGATCACGCACGATCTGGGTGTGGTCGCCGAATTCGCCGACCGCGCCATGGTGATGTACGCCGGCCGGGCGGTGGAGAAGGCGCCGGTGTCGAACCTGTACCGCGACCGGGTGATGCCGTACACCGTCGGTCTACTGGGATCGGTGCCGCGGCTCGACGCACAGCAGGGCTCGCGGCTGGTGCCGATCCCCGGCGCACCGCCGTCGATGGCGGGGCTGCGACCGGGTTGCCCCTTCGCGCCCCGGTGCCCGCTCGCCGACGACGACTGCCGGGCGGCCGAGCCTGCGTTGCTCGACATCGCCCCCGGACACGCTGCCGCGTGCATCCACACCGACCAGGTGACGGGCCGCACTGCAGCCGAAATCTACGGGGTGGCAACCGAACCCGAGGTCGTTGCCGAGGACGACGCCGACCGGCCGGTGGTGCTCGCGGTCAGCGACCTGGTCAAGACCTTCAAGCTCAGTGGCGGGATGTTGCGGCGCAAGACCGGCGAGCTGCGTGCCGTCGACGGTGTCAGCCTGCAGCTGCAGCAGGGCCGCACCCTGGGCATCGTCGGCGAATCTGGCTCCGGCAAGACCACGACGCTGCATCAGATTCTGAATCTGACCGCGCCGCAATCGGGTTCGATCACGGTACTCGGCCATGACGTGGCCGGCCTGAACCGCGACACGCGGCGGGAGCTGCGCGGCGACCTGCAGGTGGTGTTCCAGGACCCGGTTGCGGCGCTGGACCCACGGCTGCCGGTATTTGACGTCTTGGCCGAACCGTTGCGGGTCGGCGGCTTCGACAAGAACCGCATCGAGGACCGCGTCACCGAACTACTCGGCATCGTCGGCCTCCGGCACGAGGACGCTGCTCGCTATCCCGCCGAGTTCTCCGGGGGCCAGAAACAACGCATCGGCATCGCCCGGGCGCTGGCCCGTCAGCCCAAGATTCTGGCGCTCGACGAACCGGTGTCGGCGCTCGACGTGTCGATCCAGGCAGGCATCATCAACCTGCTGCTCGACCTGCAGCAGCGCTTCGACCTGTCGTATCTGTTTGTCTCGCATGATCTTTCGGTGGTCCGACATCTGGCTCACACCGTGGCCGTGATGTACAAGGGCGCTGTCGTCGAACAGGGTGACGCCGCACAGGTTTTCGGTGACCCGCAGGATCCCTACACCCAGCGGTTGCTCAATGCCGTGCCGCAACCGGGAGGAGAGTGATGGGTTCCCGTCGCAGTCGGTTGCTCGTCGTGCTGGTGTCCATCGTCGCGCTGGTCGCCGTACTGGGCGGCTGCTCGAGTGAATACAGCGGATCCAGTGCCGGCGCACCGAAACTCGGTGCGGCCAACGACCTCAACCCGCGAGACCCCGCAACCTTGATGGACGGCGGGAATCTGCGCTTGGCGCTCACCGCGTTTCCGGACAACTTCAACACGCTGAACATCGACGGCAACACCGTTGACACCGCCTCGATCCTCAGGCCGACCCTGCCGCGGGCCTTCATCGTCGGCCCCGACGGTTCGACAACCGTCAACCACAACTACTTCACCGACATCCAGCTGACCAGCACCAACCCGCAGGTGGTCACCTACACCATCAACCCCAAGGCGGTGTGGAGCGACGGCACCCCACTCACCTGGGAAGACATCGCCGCCCAGGTCACCGCGACGACGGGCAAGGACCCGAGGTTCCAGATCGCCAGCCCCAACGGCAGTGAGCGGGTGGCCTCGGTGACCCGCGGTGTGGACGACCGGCAGGCGGTCATGACGTTCACCCGGCCCTACGCCGACTGGCGCGGCATGTTCGCGGGCAACGGCATGCTGCTGCCGAAGGTGTCCACGACCGATCCCGAGGTGTTCAACAAGGGGCAGCTGACCAAGCCGGGGCCGTCGGCGGGTCCGTTCGTCATCTCGAACGTCGACCGCGGTGCGCAGCGAATCACGTTGACCCGCAACCCCCGATGGTGGGGCGCCCGGCCGCTGCTGGACAGCATCACGTTCCTCGTGCTCGACGATTCGGCACGCATCCCGGCGCTGCAGAACAACGCCATCGATGCCACCGGGCTGGGGTCACTCGACGACATGGTGCGCGCCCGGCGCACCAAAGGTGTCGACATCCGCACCGCGCCGGGCCCCACCTGGTCGCACCTGACCTTCAATGGCGCGCCCGGTTCGATCCTGCACGACCCGGCGCTGCGTCACGCGATTGCGATGGGCATCGACCGCAAGACCATCGTCACCGTCCTTCAGCACGGCCTGGTCGACAACCCGGTACCGCTGAACAACCACATCTACGTCGCAGGCCAAGCGGGCTACCAGAACAACAGCGGCGGGACACCTTTCGACCCGGTGGCGGCACGGAGCGAGCTCGACTCGTTGGGCTGGAAGCTGCCGGCAGGCCGCTCGGTACGAGAGAAAGACGGCCGGCCGTTGACCGTGCGGCTCGTCTTCTATGACGCCTCCGGGGGCCGGCAGATCGGGCAGATCGCCCAGAAGACGCTCGCCGACATCGGCGTCCGGCTCGATTTGGTGGTGTCCTCGGGCGCAGACCTGTTCAGCCAGTACATCATTCCCGGCAACTTCGACATCGCCGCCTTCGCCTGGCAGGGCGACGCCTTCCCCTTGAGCGGTCTGACCCAGATCTATGCCTCCGACGGCGAGAGCAACTTCGGCAAGGTCGGCACACCCGAGATCGACGCCAAGATCGAACAGACCCTCGACGAATTGGAGCCGGCCAAGGCGCAGGCGCTGGCCAATCAGCTGGACCGGATGCTGTGGGCCGAGACGTTCAGCCTGCCGCTCGCCCAGTCCCCCGGAAATGTCGCGGTCCGAAACACTTTGGCCAACTTCGGGCCAGCGGGCCTGGGCGACTTGAACTACATGACGATCGGATTCACCAAGTCCTGAGCTGCCGGATGGCCCGGGGCAGCCCGGCCGGTACCAACGACTCGGCGGCCGCGGCCGTCGTGATGCCCCGAATCATCAGGCGCACCGGGAAATCCAGCGGCGCGTTGTCCAATTCCGTTGCCCGGTCGGGCAATCCGGCATAGTCACCGGCGCACACCGCGCCGGCGATGGTCAGTGCCGAGCCCTCCCGCATGTCGAGCACGCTGTGGCCCGCACTGGGCAGTTCCAGCAGTACGGCGCCCGGGATCAGCGCGGCGACCCGCTGCGCCACGGCCGGTGGCGTGATCAGATCCCGGCCACCGGAGATCACCACGGCAGGCCAGTCGAATGCCGGCATCGCGGCCACCAGGTCGAACGGTTCGGCGACGAATTCCGGGTCGCCGGTGGCGGATTCGCGATACGCCAGCGCCGGGTCGATCGGCAGACCGTCGGGCTCGGGGGCGTAGTTGAGCTCCTGGTAGCCGATGTGCTCGACCAGATCGGGTTCATGCCGGTATGGCGTCTTGCTCTCGAACAGCAGCTTCGTGCTGTGCCCGATGGCATGCCACAGCAGGCCCCGGCCGGTGAGTAGCAATTCGAGCTGCTGCTCCAATACGTCGGGACCGACCAGGCCGTACAGCCCGGTCGCCAGTTGCACCACCCAGGGCGTCAGTTGCCCGTCCGCGGCCAGGCCACGCACCCGGTTCGCCAGGCCCTCGGTCGACGGGGCGGTGCCGTCCCACAACACGGCCCGGGTCGCGTCGCGCACCGCATCGATGTCATCGGCGCAGAGCAGTGGTGAGTCGAGCACCATCGCGTGCACGTGATCGGGGTGACGCACGCCGACGCCCGCCGCCAGGTAGCTGCCGTACGACGTGCCGTACACCACTGCCGACTCGACGCCGGCGTCGTCCAGAACCGCCGCGATGTCGTCGACCGCGGCCTCGATGGTCAGCGCCTCCGCGGGCAGGTCAGCGCCGGCGTCGTCGTGCCGGGACATCCCGATGCCACGGTGCTCGACCATGATGACGTCCAGACCGGCAGCCGTCGCCCGGCGGCGCAGGTTCCGGTAATGCCCGATCGACGCCGCACCCGGCCCGCCCGGAATGATCACCAGCGGATGCTCAGCCGGCGGCCCGGTCCGCACATAGAACAGATCGAATTCCTCTGCACCACTTGACCGGACCGGTCGCCGCACCGACCGCACCCCGGGCAGCGCAGCGAGCTTGTCGTGCGCGCGGCGGCGTTTGGCGTTCATGGTCATCAGCACCCATTGTGCCGCCTTAGGTTCGGCGCGAGCGTAAGCAGTGCCTGTGACTGTGCTGGTACGTAGAACTGGGATATGACGATCCTCGACGACCCCCGCACCACCGCCTGGGCCGACCTGCTGGCCGATATCGGCGCAGGCGCAAAAGACCGTGACCTGGAAGACGTGAATCCCTTTGACCAGGTGGTCGCACTGAAGCGAGCCGGATTCGGCACCCTGCGGCTGCCTGCCGAACTAGGCGGATCCGGACTCACTGTGCCGCAACTATTTTCCGCCGTGATCGACGTGGCACGCGCCGATCCGGTGGTGGCCCACATCTTCCGCACCCACTTCTGGTTCGTCGAGGAGCGGCTGCGCACCCTGGACCAGCCGGGTTCGCGGGCCTGGCTGGACAAGGTCGCCGAAGGCAAGATATTCGGCAACGCTTTCAGCGAGAAAGGCTCCAACGCGGTCGGCAGCCTGGTGTTCAACACACGCTTGACCCCCGCCCGCGACGGCGGATTCACCTTGACCGGCGAGAAGTTCTACAGCACCGGAACCCTGTTCTCGGACTACCTGACCGTGACAGCGACCACCGATCACGACTCGGTGGCGATCGTCATCGTCCCGGCCAATCGAGCGGGTGTGGAGATCGTCGACGACTGGGACGGTTTCGGGCAGCGCCGCACCGGCACCGGCACCACGCGATTCCAGACCGTGACGGTGCTACCCGAAGAGGTGCTCTCGGACACGCCGTATGGCGCCGAGCCCGTGCCATCGGTGCAGTACACCCTGCTTCAGCTGTACATCCACGCGGTCGTGGCCGGAATCTTGGAGAACATCGTCGATGACGGGATTGCGCTGCTGCGGTCCCGCGAGCGCAGTTTCAGCCATGCCTCCGCGGCGTCGCCGACCGATGACCCGCTGTTGCAGCGCCAGCTCGGCGAACTGTCCAGCTCCGCCTACATTGCCCGGGCCGCGGTGCTCGATGCGGCGGCGGCGATCGGCGCGGCCATCGACTCGACCGGCCCGGACGGCGTGCCCGACGCAGAACTGGTCGTCGAGGCCCAACTGCAGGCAGCCAAGGTGAAGGTGCACCTGGATGACATCGCGCCGCGCGCCGCCACCAAGCTGCTGGAGCTCGGCGGAGCCAGCGCGGCCAGCCGGCAACGCAACCTCGACCGGCACTGGCGCAACATCCGCACCATCACGTTGCACAACCCCGTCGGCTACAAGGCGCGCGTTGTCGGACAGAACCTGCTGCACGGCACCGCGATTCCGGCGAACGCCTACTTCTGACCGGTGATGAGGTCGGCGGCCTTCTCACCGATCAGCACGCTCGGCGCGTGAGTGTGGCCTCGGATGATCGTCGGCATCACCGAGGCGTCGGCGACCCGCAGCCCCTCGACACCGCGTACGCGGAGCTGCGGGTCGACCACGCTGGCCTCGTCGCTGCCCATCCGGCACGTGGTGGTCGGGTGATACAGCGTGTGCGACGTGGTGGTCAGTGCCAGCTCCAGCGTCCTGTCGTCGAGAGCGCGCGCGCCTACCGGCCGGGCGATGTCGCCCAGCAGTCGCTGTAGCGCGGGCGCCTGCGCGATGTCCGCCAGCATCCGAAAGCCCGCCAGCATCGCCTTGCGGTCGGCGCCCTCGGGATCGGACAGGTAGCGCGGGTCGATGATCGGCTTGGCCAACGGATCGGACGACGCGAGGCGGATGGTGCCGGTGCTCTTGGGCTTCACCAGGATGGGACCCATCGCCACCGCGTCGCGCGGGTACGGCTCGCCGAGGCCCTCGTCGTAGAACGGCGCCGGGGCGAAGATCAGCTCGATGTCGGGCTCGGCGAGATCCGGATCGCTGCGGACAAAGCCATACGCCTCACCGACATTCGAGGTCAGCATGCCGCGGCGGCGGGTCAGGTAGTTGAGCAGTTGCACCGGCTTTTCCGCGCCGGTCAGCGTCTGGCAGTTGGCATCGAAGCCGAGCAGTGCAACGAGATGGTCCAACAGGTTCGAGCCGACGCCGGGTGCGTCGTGGACGATGTCGATGCCGTGCTCGGCCAGGTGCTCGCGCGGACCGATCCCGGACAGCATCAGCAGCTGCGGGCTGTTGATGGCACCGCCGCACAGGATCACCTCGCGGCGCGCCCGGACGGTCTGGCGACGGCCCTCCGCCTCGTACTCGACGCCGACGGCCCGGCCGTCCTCGAACAGCACCCGGGTTGCGGTGGCGCCCGTGCGCAGATGCAGGTTGGACCGCTTCAGGGCCGGACGCAGGTAGGCGTCAGCAGTGCTCCACCGGGCGCCTCGGCGCTGGCAGACCCGGGTCTCGACGAATCCCTCGTGGCCGGCCTGCTTGGCGGCCTCCAGCCACGCGGCGGTGATGCTGCGCGGGCTGCGCTGCGGGCTGAGCACCAGCGGCCCGGCCTCGATCCGGTCGAAGTACTTCTCGACGGCCGCGTAGGACCACTCCTCGCCGGCGAGCTCACCCCACTCGTCGTAATCGGCGGGCATGCCGCGGACCCACATCATGGCGTTCATCGACGACGAACCGCCAAGGGTCTTGCCGCGCGGCCAGTAGATGCGGCGGTCGGCGAGCTCCGGTTGCGGTTCGGTCGAGTAATCCCAATCGAATTCGCCGCGGAACAGCTTCGCGAAAGCCGCCGGGATGTGGATGAACTGGTTCTTGTCGGGGGCCCCGGCCTCCAGGACCACCACCTGCGAGGCGCCGTCGGCGCTCAGACGATCAGCCAGCACCGCACCGGCAGAACCGGTTCCCACGACGACGAAATCAGCGATCACCGCCGAAGTCTGTCACGAACCGACCGGGTCTCGGGGGTTAAGCGGTGAGCTCGATTCGCGTCGCGTCGCCGACGCTTGCATAACGCTCAGGGCTGCAGGTCAACACGATCACCTGGCCGTCGCCGCCGACCGCGTCGAACACCTCGCCCATCCGGGCCAATCGGCCGGCATCGGTGAAACCCAGTGCGTCGTCGATGATCACCGGGACGGTGTCCTCCTTGGCCACCAACGCCGCTCCGGCCAGCCGGGCCACGATCCCCAGCTGTTCCTTGGCTCCACCGGACAGGCTTTCGTACGGCACGGTGGTGCCCGCGACGGTGCGACTGCAAATCCGCAGGTCACTGTCGACCTCGACGGCGAAGCTGTCCCCGAACACGATGCGCCCCAACCGTTCCACCTCGGTGCGGAACGGTGCCACGTACCGCTGGCGGGCCTGCTCGCGGTGCCGGCCCATCACCGTGCGCAGCAGTTCAGCCGCTCGGGCGCGCCGGCCCACCGCGGCATGCTCGGACTCCGCGTGCCGCAGTGCGACCTCGGCGACATCCAGCTGGCTCTGCCGGCCCTGAGTCCCGTACACCTTCAATTGCGCTGCCACATCACGCAACTGGTCATCGAGTTCGCGGCGCCGGGCACCGATGCGGGTCGAATCCGCGGTGGCCGCAGCCAGTTCCGCGTCGACGACGTCGGGGGTGGTGGCAGCCAGCGCCGCCGCGAGTTCCTGCTCGCGTGCGGTGGCGGCGGCAGCCTGCTCCCCCAGCGTGGCGACGCGCTGGGTCAACGCGGCGTCGTCTTCGAGTTCGCTCTGCCGGGTCAGTCGCGCGGTCGCCTCGGTGAGCGCCGTCGTCGCCGCCGTCACCTTCTCGCGCGCGACCGTGGCCGCAGTCAGCGCGGCAGCCACCGCGGCCGCCGCAGCGGTGGCCGTGTCGCGGCACTGCTCGTAATCGGTTGCCGCACGCCGCTGTTCGGCGTCGGCGGCCTCCAGCTCGGCCCGGGCAGCGCCGACATCGATGGGCTCGGTGTCGCCGAGCTGCTCCCGCAGCCCCGCCAGCCGAGCCGCCAGCGCCTCGACCGTATCGGCGCCGAGCAGGGTCTGCCGGGTGACGGTCAGCCGATCACGCTCGGCTTCGAGTTCGCGTCGCCGGGTGTCCAGCGCACGCGCGGCCTCCACGTCGGCTACCCCGTGCGGCTGGAGTGCGGCCGCCAGCGCATCACGTGCGGCGCCGAGAACTGCGCTGGTGTCCGCGGCCGGGGTGCCGGGCAGCACCCGCACCGTCAGCAGACCGGGGAGCTCGACATCGGTCCGGCTGCCCGCGCTGGTGGCCCACTCCGACCCGGCGGACAGCGTCACGTCCTGATCGCCGACCCGCAGCTCAACGTCGCCCTGCGCGACCAATTCGATTCGCGCCGAGGCGAGTTCCGCCGCGGCGGCGGCGCGGTCCACTGCTGCGGCGGCGGTCTCGATGGCGCGCATGGCGGCGCCGGTCAGCGTGATCTTGGCCAGCTGCTCGGCGACCACCGCCAGTTCGGCCGCCGCAGTCTGCACCCGCTCCAGCTGTCCGGCCAACCGGGCGGCTTCGGCACGCTGCGAGAGCTGGTCCACCACCTGCCGCGCCGCGTCCACCCGTGCGCGGCCGGCGTCCACCACAGAACGTGCCACGGCCACGGCGTTGTCGGCGGCCTGCTGGAGCTGCACCGCAGCAGCCTGCTGCTGTCCGGCCTGCTCGGCCGCGGCGGTCAGCTCACCGATGCCGGCGGTCCGCTGTGCGACGTCGGCGTGCAGCCGCTGCCGCTCGTCCAGTGCGCTGCGCGCTGCCGTCGCCGAGGCCACCGCAGCCTGCGTCTGTACCCGTGCCTGCGTCAGGTCGTCGCGGATTCGCGCCACCGCTCCGGCCGCCTCACGGGCCGCGGCCAGGCGCACCTCAGCCGCTGTCAATTGCTCAGCGGCCGTGGCCAATTCCGCGGTCAGCTCGCCGTGCCGCCGGACCGCGTCGTCGACCTCGGCCACCGCAGCGGTACGCATGGTCACCTCGGCCTGCGCGGCCTTCAGACCTTTGACGGCCTCGGCCCAGACGCCGGTGGCGCGACCGGTTTGGGTGAAGTACTTCAAGAATTCGGCGTCGATCCTGTCGACCAGTAGCGGCTCATTGCCCGACAGCGCCCCCTCGAGCGCACCGGCCTGACCCGCCGCGACATCGAGTGCGCGGGCCAGCGCGTCGCATCCGGCCAGATCGACCGGCACCATGGCGGCCGACTGCAGGATGCGTTGGGCCCGCCAGAGTTCGGTGTCAACGGTCTCGTCGAGCATGGCCCGCACCCGGTCATGCGCCTCGTCGCCGGTGAGCTGCTCGCGGCGCGGCGCGAGGATGGTCAGCCGGGTCTCGGCCTTCTTGTGGAAGCGCTTGTAGTACTCGAACCGGTAAGGGCCGGTGGAGATTTCAGCCGTCACCTCGGCACCCACATCGGCGTGGGTGGGCTTGACCTGCTTGACCTCTTTCTTGGTCGAGCGATCCTTGGCATCCAACAGCAGATCGAGCGCCTCGATCATGGAGGACTTGCCGATCTCGTTGGCGCCCGCCACCACCACCACGCCGCGATCGGGAAAGTCGATCTCGCGGTGGGTGATTCCGCGGTAATTGGTCAGGACCAGGCGGTGCAGCTTCACGCCGCTGTCCCCCGATCGACCAGTCGCAGCAGCAGCGCGAGAGCCGCGCGGGCGTCGTCGGCGCCGTCGCCAGACGCACTTGCGGTGCCGACCAGTTCGTCGACCGCCGCCGCGGCGAATCCGCCGATGCCCAGGTCCGAGAATTCGCCGTCCGCCGGGACCACGACGAGATCGGTGTGCCGCTCCCACATGGTCAGCGCGGCGAACAGGCGCGCGTAGCGATCCAGGCACGCGTCGAGCTTGGCCTTATGGGTGATGGTCAGTGATCCGGTCAGCCCCAGCTGAACCACGGTGCGTTCCTTGTTCGGCAGCCCATCGAGGTTCAGATCCAGATCGGCGATGTCGCGGTCGGTGTCAACACAACGGTGCAGCGTGACGAACCGCCACTGGCCCACCCGTCGGGCGTCGACCTTCACCGTCTGATCCGCTTCATCGACGTCGACCACCAGGACGTGACCCGAATCCGCTTCGATGTCATCGTAATTCGTGACTTCCGGTGCGCCGGAGTACCAAACTCGGCCGGTGCTGCCCACTTCAGTGCGGGAGTGCTTGTCCCCCAGCGCCACATAGTGCACAGCGCCGCGTTGCACCGCAGCTTCCACTGCGTCCAGCCGGATCAGCGACGGTTTGGTGGGATCAGGGTCCAGCACGTCAACCCCGCCGTGGCCCACCACAATTCGGGTGACGCCGTCGGCCGGAAGATCGGCCACCGCGTCGCCCGTCAGGTCCGTGGTGGGCGCCTTGGAGCGCCACGGCGCACCGATGATCTGCACACCGGGGCGCAGCTCGTGCACGCCGTCGAGCACTGTGACGTTCGGTGGGCATTCGGCCAGGAACAACGTGCTGGTGTACACCGACGCCGGATCCAGCGGATCGTGGTTGCCGGGCAACAGGAATACCGGGATCTTGATGGCCCGCATCGCCTCCAGCGACAGGCTGACCTCGCGCGGGTCGAGCTGGTTGTGCTCGAAGACGTCCCCCGCCACGACAACGAACTCCGCGCCGACCTCGGTGCACAGCGCACCGAGGCGCGCCACCGCGTCACGGCGTGCGGCCGAGTAACGCGGCTGGGCCTCGCTGTTGAGGAACCGCCGGGTCATGCCGAGCTGCCAGTCGGCGGTGTGCACGAAACGCATCTCGGCGTCCCCTTTCTTGCGCTGTTCGAAATCTCCTGCGGCGAGTGTAAATCCGGGCACCGACAACTCTGGGGATCTACGGTGGGCGGGTGGCCACCCGAACCCTGATCCTGCTGCGGCACGCGAAATCCGATTACCCCGACGGGGTCGCCGACCATGAGCGGCCCCTGGCCAAGCGCGGCATTCGCGAAGCCGCGCTGGCCGGTGACTGGATTCGGGAACACCTGCCGTCCGTCGACGCCGTCCTGTGCTCGACGGCCACCCGAACCCGCCAGACCCTGGCCCGCACCGGCATCACCGCGCCCGTGACGTACGTCGAACGCCTCTACGACGCCACGGCAGGCATCGCCATCGACGTCATCAACGGCGCGCCGGAGGCGGCGAACACCGTGCTGGTGATCGGCCACGAACCGGTCATGTCATCGCTGGCGCTGAGTTTGGCGTCGCCCGACACCAGCGATCGCGATGCCGCCGGCCAGATCGCGATGAAGTACCCGACGTCAGCGATCGCGGTCCTGCACACCGACCGGCCGTGGTCGCAGCTGGAACTGCGCAGCGCCACGCTGGCGCAGTTCCACGTCCCCCGTTAGGAGTTGGTGGCGAGTGTCAGCTCCATCAGCTTGGTGGCCATGCCGCAGGTGTCCGCGCCCGGCCCCTGCGGGTTGACCCACCAGCCCACGACACCGGCGGCGTCGCTGGCCACACCGCACGAACCGTTGGGGTCGTTCGGGTGCATGATGATCGACTTCACGCCGGCGATCGACTTGTTCTCGTACTTGTAGTTCAGGTGCTGGGCGACCTTGGTTTCCTCGTCGAGGCTGCCCTGCTCGTACCAGAACCGGGTGATGTCGATGAGGCCCGCCGTCTGGTTCAGCGCCTGCCACCGGCACACCGCGCCGACGAAGGTGCTCTGGATGTCCAGCGGGTCCGCGCCGACCGTCTTGGCCAGCACGTCATTGGTCAGCACGTCGCATTCTTTGAGCAGGTTGGGGTACGAATCCGCCGAGTGCTCGCTACCGCCGCCTGCGCCTTCCTTCAGCGCGGTGCCCTCGACCGACCGCGCGCAGCCCACCAGCGCCAACGCCGACATCACGACGACCGCTCCAGCCAGTTTCCGCTGTGTCATTTCGCGTTCGCAATCGATTGCCGGGCCAGTTCCTTCGCGATATCGCACGGGTCGGGGAACGGCTTCTGGGAGAAGCTGATGGACCATTCGATGAAGTCGTCATCGAACTGGATGCCGACCTCGCACAGGCTCTTGCCGATCATCGGGTCCTCCCCGAGTGCGACGAAACCTGAGTGGCCTTGGATGTTGATGTCGTTGACGTCCGCACGCGTCCGTTCCTCGGTCTTGCGCTCGCGGCCGATTGGGCTGCCCCGGTACCAGGTGAACGAGAAGTGCGGACCAAGGATGCCGCCGTTGACCAGCCACTGGCACCCGACGGAGTTCTTCGCGGTGTTGACGAGGCCGGCGACCTGGGTCAGCTGGCCGACGGTCTGATCACTGACGCCGCCGCACACCGGGAACATCGGGCCGTGCTTGGCCGGACCGGATGCGGACGGGCCCGACTGGCCGCCCGCGACAGCGCCGCCGCCGTTGCCATCGTCCGAGCAGGCGGACATCGCCGGAATCATCGCCGCGGCAAGCACGGTCGCGGCGGCGGTCTTCACCTGTCTGCGGGTCACGCCATGCACTGTAGCGGCAGGTTCTGAGGTCAACCACCGACATGCCGACTGACCTGGTCTTTCTGCAAGCATTCTCGGGTGTGCCACAGTAACCGCATGCTCTGGGCACTGCTGCGGCAGTACACGAGGCCGTATCGGCGGCAGCTGACGGTGGTGGCGACGCTGCAACTGATCAGCACGCTGGCTTCGCTGTATCTGCCGACGCTGAACGCCCGGATCATCGACCACGGCGTCGCACGCGGCGACACGGCCGTCATCGGGCGGCTCGGCGCGATCATGCTCGGCGTCAGCGCGCTGCAGGTGCTGTGCGCGATCGGCGCGGTCTATTTCGGCTCCCGCGCCGGCATGGGTTTCGGTCGCGACCTGCGCTGGACGGTGTTCCGCCAGGTGCTCGGTTGGTCCAATGCCGAAGCCGTGCGGTTCGGGGCGCCCACGCTGATGACCCGCACCACCAACGACGTCCAGCAGATCCAGGTCCTGGTGCAGATGACCTGCACCATGCTGATCACCGCGCCGATCATGAGCATCGGCGGCATCGCGATGGCCGTGCACCAGAACGCCGGCCTGTCCTGGCTGCTGCTGGTCAGCGTGCCGGTGATGGCGGTGTGCAACTACCTCATCATCTCGCGGCTGCTGCCGCTGTTCCGCCGCATGCAACGGTTGATCGACGGCATCAACCGGGTGCTGCGCGAACAGCTCACCGGTATCCGTGTGGTTCGGGCCTTCTTGCGGGAAGACGCCGAACGCGACCGGTTCGCCGACGCGAATAACGCGCTGACCGACACCACCATGACGGTCGGCCGCTGGCAGGCCCTGATGCTGCCCGCGACCACCCTCGTGGTGAATCTGTCCAGCGTCGCGGTGATCTGGTTCGGCGGTATCCGCATCGACCATGGCCAGATGGAAGTCGGCTCGCTGATCGCGTTCCTGTCCTACTTCATGCAAATCCTGATGGCCGTGTTGATGGTGACCATCGTGCTGGTGATCCTGCCGCGCGCGTCGGTGTGCGCCGAGCGGATCACCGATGTGCTCGCCACCGAGCCGACGATCGTGTCGCCCGATACGCCTGTCGTGCCGGAGGTTCGGCGCGGGGAAATCAGGGTGGAGGCCGCCACCTTCGGGTACCCCGGGGCCGACGATCCTGTGCTGCACGGGGTTTCGCTGACTGCCCGGCCGGGCGCGGTGACGGCCATCGTCGGGTCCACCGGCTCGGGCAAGTCGACGCTGATGGCACTGCTGTGCCGGATGTACGACGTCACCTCAGGTTCCGTGTCCGTCGACGGCGTCGACGTGCGGGACTACGACCCGGAACAGTTGTGGTCGATGATCGGCGTGGTACCGCAGCGCGGGCACATGTTCTCCGGCACCGTCGCGGACAACCTGCGGTTCGGCAAGGCCGACGCCACCGAGGACGAGATGTGGGCCGCGCTGGGTGTCGCGTCGGCTGACTTCGTGGCGGATCATCCCGAGGGACTCAGCATGCCCGTCGCCCAGGGCGGCACGAATTTCTCCGGTGGACAGCGCCAGCGCCTGGCCATCGCCCGAGCGGTGATCCGGCGGCCGGCGGTGTATCTGTTCGACGACGCGTTCTCCGCGTTGGACGTCCACACCGACGCCCGGGTGCGGGCCGCGCTGTCCGCGGTGGCTGCCGAAGCCACGGTGGTCATTGTTGCCCAACGCCTTTCGACGGTCGCTGCCGCCGATCAGATCGTCGTGCTGGACAACGGCCAGGTGGTGGGTGCCGGCACGCATTCCGAGCTGATCGGGTCCTGCCCGGTGTACCGCGAGTTCGCCGATTCACAGGCGATCGTGGCCGGAGGCGTGGCGTGACCCGGCCGCCGTCAGCCGCGATGCTGGCGTCCGGTTCGCGGTCCGAGGACTTCCGCGGCACGGCAGTGCGACTGGTGAAGCAGCTGGCGCCGCAACGTGGCCGGGTTGCCGTGGTGATGCTGTTGGGGATCGCGGGGATCGCCGTCGGCGTGATCGGGCCGCGCATTCTGGGCCATGCCACCGACCTGTTGTTCAACGGCGTGCTCGGGCGCGGCTTGCCGGCCGGGATGAGCCGTGAGCAGGCGGTGGCAGCGGCCCGGGCCCGCGGCGACAACACTTTTGCCGATCTGCTTGCCGGTTCCAATGTCGTTCCGGGGCAGGGCGTCGACTTCAGTGCCATCGGTCATGTGCTGACTCTTGCGCTGCTGTTGTATCTGGTTTCGGCGGTGATGGTGTGGGTCGAGGCACGACTCCTCAACACCATCGTGCAGCGCACCATGTTCGCGCTGCGCGCCCGCGTCGAGGACAAGATTCACCGACTGCCGTTGTCCTACTTCGATTCCCGTCCGCGTGGCGAGATTCTCAGCCGCGTCACCAACGACATCGACAACGTCCAGACGTCGCTGACCATCACCGTCAGTCAGCTGCTGACCTCGGCGCTCACGGTGGTGGCGGTACTGGCAGCGATGATCTGGATTTCGCCGCTGCTGGCGTTGATCACGGTGCTGACGGTGCCGTTCACCTTGCTGGCGACGCGGATCGTCACCAAACGGTCGCGGCAACATTTCATGGCGCAGTGGCGCAACATGGGCCGGCTCAACGCCCACATCGAAGAGACCTACAGCGGCTTCACCGTGGTCAAGACCTTCGGGCACCGGGCATTGGCCGAGGAGAAGTTCCGCGAACTGAATGACGATCTGTACCAGTCGAGTTTCGGTGCGCAGTCACTGTCCGGGCTGGTCTCCCCGATCACGACGTTCATCGGCAACATCAGTTACGTCGGGGTCGCCGTGGTCGGCGGCATCCAGGTGGCGACCGGGCAGATCAGCCTCGGCAGCATCCAGGCTTTCATCCAGTACGTGCGGCAGTTCAATCAGCCGCTGACCCAGATCGCGTCGATGTACAACACCATGCAGTCCGGGATGGCCAGCGCGGAGCGGGTTTTCGAGTTCCTGGATGCGGAGGAAGAGACCACGGGGGCGGCGGGGGCGGCTCCAGGTCCGGGTGCGGCCGGGGGTCCGGGTGCGGGCCGGGTGTCGGACGCACCGGACCGGGTGGAGTTCGAGCGCGTCAACTTCTCCTACCGCCCTGGCACTCCCGTCATCGAGGACTTGTCACTCGTCGTCGAACCGGGCACCACGGTGGCCATCGTCGGGCCGACCGGCGCCGGCAAGACCACGCTGGTGAATCTGCTGATGCGGTTCTATGAGCCCGATTCCGGTCGAATTCTGGTGGGCGGCCGCGATATCGCGACGATGAGCCGCGCGGAGCTGCGGTCGCGAATCGGCATGGTGCTGCAGGACACCTGGCTGATCGGCGGCACCATCTACGAGAACATCGCCTACGGACGTCCGGACGCCACCGAGGCCGAGGTCATCGACGCCGCCCGCACCGCTCGCGTCGACCATTTCGTCCACACGCTGCCTAACGGCTATCAGACGCGGCTCAACGAGAACGGCGTGAACATCAGCGCCGGCGAGAAGCAGCTGATCACCATCGCCCGCGCGCTGCTGCGGCAGCCTCAGCTGCTGATCCTCGACGAGGCCACCAGTTCCGTCGACAGCCGCACTGAGCTGCTGATCGCCCAGGCCACCGCAGAGCTGCGCCGCAACCGGACGAGTTTCATTATCGCGCACCGGCTTTCCACGATTCGCGATGCTGACGTGATCCTCGTGGTCCAGGCCGGGCGGATCGTCGAACGCGGATCGCACGCCGAGTTGCTCCAGCAGCGTGGGGCCTACTGGCGGATGACGCAGGCCTGAGTCTTGACCCCATTCCCTACACGATGTAGCTTTTTCCTACGCGGTGTAAGAATTTTACTACGCGGTGTAAAAAATGGGGGAGATATGGCCATCAGTGACTGGTTAGCATTGCCCGAAACCGAACCTGGGGAGGACTACGGCTTCTTCGGTCCCGATTCGGTGACGTGGAAGGTGTGGAGTTATCCGACATCTCTGTCGATCGGGTTTCAGCGTGCCGTCGTAATCGAAGAGCTCGATCCGGCTCTCATCGCCGCGGTCGACAAGACCCATGAGATCTACTCGCGGCCGCGGACGCGGTACGACCGGACGCTGCACTACTTTGCGATGGTGGCGTTCGACGACAGTCGCTCGACCACAAAGGCCGCCGATGTCTTGGTCAAGGTCCACTCCAAGGCCATCGGTACAGATCAGGTCACCGGAAAGGCATACGACGCCAACGATCCCGATTCACAATTGTGGATCCATTTGACGGCGTGGCATTCAATCCTCGTGGCCTACGAGAAGTACGGTCCCGGCCCGCTGCCGCCCGAAGAGGAGCTGCAGTACTGGCGGGAATGCGCGGTCGCCGCCGAACTGCAGACCTGCGATCCGTCCGATGTACCCCTGACTCGTGAGGGCATCCGGGAGTACTTCGAGAAGATGCGGCCCCAACTGATCGGCTCAGACATCGCCCGGCAGGCAATGAACCATCTGCTGGGCGCCGAGGTGATGCTGCCGAAGATGCCGTTGCTACTGCGCCCCGGCACGGCCGTGATCACCGCGTTCCTGCGCCGCGGCACGTTGGCGACGATGCCGCGCTGGATGCGAGAGATGTCCGGGCTCAGCACATCCCGGGTTCTCGACGCGCTGGTCGTTCCGCCGCTCAGTGCTGCATTCACGGTGATCGCGACGAGCAAACGGCTCCAGCTGACCCTGCTGCGACTACTGTCACCGGCGACCCTGCCGCTCGGCGCACGGGTTCTGTTGTCGGTTCCGCCGCGGAATCCGGTGACGACGACGCCGCGCGAAGCCCAGCGCAGCTTCGGCTACGACACGCCGAGCCAAGCGCACTTCTCACTTCGCGAACGCCAGCGGGTTCGGGTGTTCGGTGACGGACTCTCACCGAGCGACGAGGGCATCATCGAGTCGCAGCCTATTCTCGGCGGGATCGGTTGACCGGTGATCAAAAACCTTCTCAATTACCGGTTGAGCATCCGGCAACTCGTCTACCTCGCGCTTGTGCTTGGCGTCCCATACTTTGCCATCGGCACGGCATGGGCTGCCGCACACATCGATCACATCGTTCCGCTAGAGGGACTGGACAAGGCGTTTTCGCTGTTGGGCGAGATCGTCGCGTGGCCGGTGCTGATCATCGCGAATGTCTACCTGACATGAGTGAAGCGAAGTGAACGAAGCCACAATCGCCACCCGGGCCCGGGCCGAACATCTGGGTCCGGACCGACGCCGGCCGCAAGTGCTTGACACCGCGTTGGAGATCGCAGCGCAACAGGGACTGGCCGATGTGACGATGGGAGCCATCGCACGGCGTCTGGGCGTCACCAGGCCGGTGGTCTACGCCTGCTATCCCGGTCGCGGCGAAGTCCTTGCAGCGCTGCTGGATCGGGAAAACGAAGTAGTGCTGGCAAGCCTGCTGGAACTGTTACCCCCGCAGCGCACCGGCTCGATCGAGCAACTGTTCGTCGACGGGTTCCGTGCGCTGTGCAGTACCGTGCGCGAGCGTCCCGCCTCATGGCGCATCATGTTCGCCGCGGATCCCGACCCGGTGCTGACTGCGGCGATCATCGGCGGCCGTGAACGCATCCGTGGCCAGTTGGCCACGGCGATGCGCCCGCTGGCGGAGCGGTGGCAGGTCGCTGATGTCGATGTCGCGCTGCCGATGTTGGTCGAGGTGTTTCTGGCGATCTGCGAGGTGGCTATCCGGAAGATGCTCGACACCGACGATCACGATGACCCTGAGTTGGTGGCCGAAACCTTGGGCAAGGCGGCGTATCGCGCGATGCGCGCAAAACCCTAGTGCGACAACACTACCCGGCAGACCCCAGTCCGGAGGGCGTACACCCCCGGACCCCGTCGCGCCGCCAGCGTCAGCCACGGCGCCCCTCAACTTGACCAGGAATGTGGCGCGTCGACTGAGAACCGACACAGCTCACGGCATTCGGCTGCTGCGCGGGCCTGCTGCGTCAGATTTCCGCCGCCGAAGCAGCAGACCCGCGATGCGTTATCACTGTTGAGTTATCAAGGTGCACAATGCTTTATGTGCTATGCGGCATGGTCGAGTCGCATGGTGCGTCTGTTGTAGGCGGGGATGGGTCGCCGGTACCTGTCGACGGTGGCCGGCGGGATAAGCCACGGATGCTTGTCCATGCCCATGACGACGTCCCAGCCGTCGTGGTGGATGTTGGCGTGGCAGGCCGGGCACAGCAGGCACCCATTGCCCAAGCTGGTTTCGCCGTGGTGGCTCCAATGCACGATGTGATGAGCGTGAGTGCGTCCCGGTGGTGCGCCGCATTTGATGCAGCACTGATCACGCAGATACAGGGCCTTGCGTAGGTGGGCCGGGAACAGGCGTTTCTCGCGTCCCACGTCCAGCGGCACGTGTTCGCCGTCGACGATCACCGTCGTGACGGTGGTGTCGCAGGTCAGGCGGTCCAGGGTCAAGGCGGTGATCGGCCCCATGAACTCCAACTCGGCCAGGTCCGGGGTGTCCGCGGGCACCGTCAGCAGCAGTTGCGTGCGCGGCGCGCTGGCGACGTCACCACCGCGGGCCGCGATATCCAGCACCGCCTCCAACGCATCAGCACGCCGCCGCCCCGCCGACCGCACATCCGGGCTGCCGTCGGGTTCGGGCCGCGGCGCCGACAACTCCTCCATCGCCGCGACGTACTTGGCGCCGACCTCGGCATCCAGATTCGCGCGGATCTGTAGCCGGCCGTCACTGGTCACCCGATGGTCCACGGTGTTGATCGAGCGGTCCTCGGCCGCGGGCAAGCCACCCTCGGCGGCGGCCACCCGATTCCCCAGCCGGCGGGCCCGGTCACCGATCTGGGCCGGAGTGGCCCCTGAGAAGAACTGCCCCAGCAGATCGGTGACCTGTTCAAACCGGGCCGCCTCATCGACAGGACCTGGCGACCGTGCCCGAATGTGATTGATGCCCTTGACGATCGCATCGACATGCTCACCAGAAATCGCCCCATCAGCAGCATGCGCCACCAAGGTCGGCAGCGACGGCAACGCACCACCAACACGCACCAACCGCTCAGCCACCGACGGTGCACACCCCAGACTGATCAACAGCTCACGCGGCGTCCGCCCCTGCGCGGCCGCCACCCCACACCGGTCCAGCGCACCTGTCATCGTCGCCGCCAGATAATCAACCACACCGCGCAAGGCCAACAGCATGCGCAACACATCGTGCGCGTCGGTCCCGGTGATGTCGTTTGGGATGAGCAGCTCACGAGCGCGGTCCAGAAGGGCGGCGAAACCGGATGTGGCGTCCATACCTCATTTTATCGAACATACGTTCGAAGTGCAAGGATTCTGGCCACTCCGAACCGCAACACACGAGGTCCTAGTTACCTACTGTGACCAGCGCAAACAAAGTGACCAAAGTTATTGCTGTAGCGCCGACCTAGGGCCGATACGGCGTGACCCGCGGCAGCCACGCGGGTACCGATTCGCAGTAGCGCCGGTACTCGTCGCCGAATTGTCTCAGCAGGGTGGGCTGCTCGTAGACGTACACGAACGTGGCGGTAGCCACCACGAAAATGCCTGCATACCAAAGCAGTACGGGTTGCCCGAGCACCAACGCCTGGCCGACGATGGTGGTTGCGACGGCGAGGTACATCGGATTGCGGACGTACCGGTGCGGCCCCGTCACCACCAGGCTCTGGGTCGGCGCCGCGGGCAGCGGCGTACCCAAACCGTCACTCGCGAATTTGTAGATGGCCGCGAGCAGCACCGGGAGCCCGAGAGCGATCAGGATGACGCCGGCGATCCACCCGCCAGGCAAGCCGAACAAGTCACCGATCCGCCGCCAGCCGGTGAGCAGATACGGAATCAGCCCGGCCATGGTGCCCGGCACGACGATGGTGAAAACCGCACTGCGCACGAGGCTTTGGCGTCGGAGGGACGCCGAAGAGCCCATGGCTCAGGCCGCGAACACCGGCGTCAGCTGGACGCGAATGACCGGATCGGACTCGAGTTGATGCCGGAGCGCACTCTCGAACTGCCAGATGGACGCGAGATCATGGTCGAGGCGGCAGTCGATCGCAATCGGCGTACCGGCCGGCGGCGGACTGTCGGCGATGTGGTCAGCAATGGGTTCCAGCAGGGACCGCGGGACTGCCAGGTAGAAACCGGGGTTCGGGCCGCCAACTTCGGCCGCATACAGCAGGCCGTGCTCGGTAACGATGATGTGGGTGTCCGTCACCGGCACCGACCGATGGCGTTCCGCGGTACCCCATTCCGCTGCGGCCAGGTGCCCACTGACGACGTGTAACCGCACATCGTCGGTCAGGAACTTCGCGAAATCGCCCGCGCCGATCACGCGGGCGGAAGCGAGGTCGACATCCAGGCAACCGCGCAGCATCTCGCCGACGTAGTTGAACAACCGATCGCTCATCGCGCGCTCCCATCGGGCCGGTCCTTTGAGACTGCACCCGCGCGGTGGCGTAGGTCAATGGCTCAAAGCTGTGGACCCTCGGCACGCAGATCATCGACCGCGGTCATGGCGTCACGCAGCTTCGCCAGCCACTCCTCGGCATGCTCACCGACGAGCCGGACCGACCAGGCGAGCGCATCAGAACGGGACCGCGCCACCCCGGCGTCGACCAGGGTGTCGAGCACCTGACGCTCCGGCTGCTTGAGTCGGGTCATCACCGGAACGGCCAAGTGGGTGAACAGGATTCGCTCCGACTCTCCCACCGCCACGCCCCAGGCCACCTTGCGGCCGTAGCGGGCTTCCGCCTCGTCGGCGATGTGCATGCGCTCGGACCGGGTTTCCTCCCGGAATCGCGAGACCCGCCCCGAAGCCCGAGCGGCGGTTTCCGGATTCTCCGGCTCGGGCAGTCGCCCGATGACGACGATCTCCTCGCGGTCCACGGTGACGCTCGGGTCGCCGGCGAACCATCCTTCTGGGAGCCGACCGGCGAACCAGTCCGCGGCGTCGCCCGCATCGGGCTGCTGCGCTTGTTGCCAGCCGCCGCGGCGGTCCTGGCCCGAATGATGTTGCCTCATGCTTACATGATTACACCGTTACAGCTGCAACGGAACGGCCTTTCGCCCGAGGCGAACGAGATAGGGAAAAAGGGCTCTCTCAGCGCTTGCGCAACAGCGCGGAACCGCCGAACACGACCAGCCCAAGCACCGCCAACGCCAGGAACACCGCCCAGCCAGTGCCCACGAAAACACCGACCAGCACGATGGCGGCGATTACTGGCGACGCCACGAACAGCAGCATGCCCGGGTGTTCCTTCGCTACCGCGAGGGCACTCTTCGCCCGGATCGGGTCAATTTCTTTGCGCGCCATGGAACCAGGATGCCACCCGAGCCGACTAAAGGAAGAGATTCGACCGAGACCCACATCACAGCACTACCTATACCCCCTATGGGTATATACTTCGGCCATGAGTCAGGTACTTGAAGTTCAGGGAATGTCGTGCGGACACTGCGTCGCGTCCATCACCTCAGCTGTCGAGCCGCTGCCCGGCGTGACCGGTGTCGAGGTGGACCTCAAGGCCGGAACCGTACGAGTGGACGGCGAGCCTGACCGGGCCGCCGTTGCCGCCGCGATCGAAGACGCCGGATACGACGTCGTCCAACCAGCATGACCACGTCGGTCACGCTGTCCGTGGGCGGTATGACGTGTTCGTCGTGCGCCGCCCGAATCGAGAAGCGGCTCAACCGGATTGACGGTGTTCATGCCAGCGTGAACTTCGCGACCGAGCAGGCGGCAATCACCTACCCGGACAGCGTGACCACCGACGACCTCGTTTCGGCCGTAGAGGCCACCGGTTACACCGCGAGCATCGACAAGGCCGATGCCCCAACCGAAACGACATATCTGCCACGGCTGTTGGTGTCACTGGCCCTCACGATCCCGGTCCTCGCCCTGTCGATGATTCCGGTCCTGCAGTTCCCGCACTGGCCGCTGTGGGCTTTGGCGCTCACCACCCCCGTGGTGCTCTGGGGCGCCTGGCCGCTGCACCACGCCGCGTGGACCAACCTGCGGCACGGCGCGGCCACCATGGACACCTTGGTGTCGCTCGGTGTTCTCACCTCTTACCTGTGGTCGGCATGGATGCTGGCCATGGGCAGCGATCACCTGTACCTGGAAGTCGCGGCCACCGTCACGACGCTGATCCTGGCGGGCAAGTTCTTCGAGACCCGCGCCAAGCGGCAGTCCGGCGCGGCACTGCGCGCGCTGCTCGATCTCGGCGCCAAGGACGTTGCGGTGCTCCGCGACGGCCGCGAAATCCGGGTGCCCATCGAGGAATTGGCGGTCGATGACACCTTCGTGGTCCGCCCCGGCGAGAAGATCGCCACCGACGGTGTGGTGATCACCGGGACATCCGCGGTCGACGCGTCGATGTTGACCGGCGAATCAGTACCTGTCGAGGTCGGCCCCGGCGACCACCTCGCCGGCGCAACAGTGAACGCCGGTGGGCGCCTCGAAGTTCGGGCCACGCGCGTCGGCGCCGACACCCAGCTGGCTCAGATGGCGCGCCTGGTGGCCGATGCCCAGAGCGGCAAGGCCGAAGTACAGCGTCTCGCTGATCGGGTGTCCGCGGTGTTCGTGCCGGTGGTCATCGGGCTGGCGCTGCTGACTCTGATCGGCTGGCTGGTCGCCGGCGGTTCGGTCAGCGCCGCGCTGACCGCTGCCGTGTCGGTGCTGATCATCGCCTGCCCCTGCGCCCTCGGGCTGGCCACGCCGACGGCGCTGCTGGTCGGCACCGGCCGCGGCGCACAGCTGGGCATCCTGATCAAGGGCCCGCAGGTGCTCGAATCGACCCGCAAGGTCGATACCGTCGTGCTGGACAAGACCGGCACGGTGACCACCGGAAAGATGACGGTCGTCGCGGTACATGCCGAGTCCGACAACGTATTACGACTCGCGGGTGCGCTGGAGCACGCGTCCGAACACCCCATCGCCCAGGCCGTGGCGGCCCGTGCCGCCGAGAATGGCCCGCTGCCGCCCGTCATCGACTTCGTCAACCACGACGGTCGCGGCGTCACCGGCGTGGTCGACGGTCACGAGGTCGCCGTCGGGCGATACGGCTGGCTGGCCACGGAGGCCACCCCCGAATTGCAGACCATCGCGCACACCGCTGAATCCGAAGGCCGTACCCCGGTGTGGGTGGCGATCGGCGGCGTCATCACAGGCGTCATCGTGGTCTCCGACAAGGTGAAAGACACTGCCGCCGAAGCCATTGCCGATCTCAAGAAACTGGGGCTGACGCCCGTCCTGCTGTCCGGGGACAACGCCCGCGCAGCCGGCGCGGTGGCCGCCGAAGTCGGCATCGAGACGGTGATCGCCGAGGTACTACCCGCCGACAAGGTCGATGAGATCAAGCGGCTGCAGGATCAGGGCCGCGTCGTGGCGATGGTCGGCGACGGCGTGAATGATGCTGCCGCCCTTGCCCAAGCCGACCTGGGACTGGCGATGGGCACCGGCACCGATGTGGCGATCGAGGCCTCGGACCTGACCCTGGTCAGTGGCGACCTGCGGGCCGCCGGAGACGCGATCCGGTTGTCCCGAGCGACGCTCAAGACCATCAAGGGCAACCTGTTCTGGGCGTTCGCCTACAACGTCGCGGCCATTCCGCTGGCGGCAGCGGGCATGCTGAATCCGATGATCGCCAGCGCGGCAATGGCTTTCAGCTCACTGTTCGTGGTGAGCAACAGCCTGCGGCTGCGTAGCTTCAAGCCCAGCAGGTAATCACCAGATCTTCACCCAGTCGACGAGCATCTCGGCCGGGTAGGTTCCCCCTGCGGGGTCGCCACCGCCGGAACCGGCAACAGCGAGGCCGAGGATCGGGAACAGGGTGTAGCCGGGATCGTTGAAGTGCCAGTTGGGCAACGACTTTGCCGGGACGTTGAAGTACGGCTGGGCGCCGTCGGTGTAGTCCAGCCAGAATCGAATCCCGGCGTCGTCCCACTGGCAGCGCCAGGTGTGCCAGGCACTGTCCGGCGTGATGTTGTGCGAAACATGTTCGCCGCCATTGAGATTGACGTGCACCGTGGTACCAGGGGCCCAACTGCCGTTGCCGTACCACTCCATGATGTCGACCTCGCCACCGATCCCCGGGGTGTTGTTGGCCAGATACCAGGCCGGCCAGCAGCCCGGGGTCAGGCAGTTGAGCTTGATCCGGGCCTCGAAGGTGTGGCCGATACCGGCGCGGAACGTCCCGAAAATCTTGCCGCTGTAATAGGTGTTCCCGTCCTTGGCGGCACGGATCACCAGGTTGGACTTGCCGTCCAGGAACAGGTTCTTGCGGTCGTTGCGGTACTGACCGACGTGTTCGGGCAGCTCCCAGTACGTCGGGTTCTCCATCGACTCGCGGGCCGTTGCGATCTCCCACTTGGAGGTGTCGGGCGACGAACCGGCCGGTCCGTCGAAGTTGTCCACGAAGATGGGCTTACCAGGCGTATCTGCACTGGCCTCGGCGGTCGGAAGCGCGGCGGCCAACAGGCCCAGCCCCGCCATGGACATCATGCTGCGACGATCAATGTCTGGCATGTCTACCCATGTAAGCCGCGTCCCGGCCAAGGTGCAAGTCGGGGTGCCGTGCCGCAGCTAGTCCTCGTCGCGGCGGGCCCGGAACAGTTTCACCTCGTCACGGATGCCTTTCAGCCGTCGCGAACCGGCGAAAGACCAGTCGAAACCAGGTGCGTCACCGACCGCGTCGCGTGCTGAATCAGCCAGCAGGACGGCACCGGGCCGCGCCACGCCCGTCACCCGGCTGGCTTTGTTGACGGCACCGCCGAACCAGTCCCCGGCCCGACTCACGGCCATCCCCGTCGCCATGCCGGCCTTGAGCCGGGGCAGGGCCTCATCGGCTTCAGCCGCGTCGACAAGGTCCAGGATCATGTTCAGCAGGGGTACCGGTTCCGGGCTGACGAGCATGACCTCGTCTCCGATGGTCTTGATGAACCGGACGGGCGGCTGGGCCAGGGTGCGCGCCAGATCGGCCAGCCGCTGCGAGAGCCGCTCCAATCCTTCCGGCGGCAGTTCCTCACCCAGGCTGGTGAAACCGACCAGATCGGCGAAGGCGATCGACACGAGCCCGGCGCCCGGCAGCGCCGGCCCCGTCACCCGCTCGGTGGCAGCGACTTCCTGCTGCAGCAGCGCATGGAGCATCTGCGTGCGGAGCATGTCCTGGGCCATCGGACCCAGAAGTGGCGCAACGTATCCGGTCAGCGCAGCGACAGCCTTGGCGTTCTCCAACTCGGTCGCGTCGGCCTGGAGGATCGCCGACAGCGCCGCAAACTGCATGACCTCGACCGTTTTCGCGAGACCGTCCGTCATCACCTGAACCACCGCGACGACCTGCTCGATCGGCAGTCCCATGCCCAGACATTGCTGCGCGTAGCCGACCAGCTGACTGTCCACCGTCAAGTACAGCGCGGCCGTCGGGTCATCGGACCGGGGGCGGCCCGCCGCGTGCAGAATTCGTTGCAGCAGATCAATATCGATGTCCCACCGGGCCGCGATGTCCCCGGCCGACAGCCGAACACCGTCGTCGCCGAGAGCTCGCCGGGCCGGTAACAGCGTCGGCGCAAAGGACTCGTCGATCTCCTGTGCGCTGAAGCCTTCGGACAGCAACCAGTCGGTCAGCTCTTCGCGGTCGGCCGGCTCGGCAGCTTGTTCGCTCACCCGGCCAACCTATCGTGCCTGACAGCCCCGCAGAATGGGCACATGACCGAGCCACAGATGCCGCTACGCACCGGACTGCCGGCAGTTGTCGGCGCCAACCCGCGGGTGTTGATCCTGGGCTCGTTTCCCAGCGAGAAGTCGTTGGACACCGGCGAGTACTACGCGAACACCCGAAACCAGTTCTGGCGGCTGCTGGGCTCGCTCGCCGGATTCGACGCCGAGCTGCCCTACCCCGAACGCATCGATGCCGTCACCGGTGCCGGTGTGGCGCTGTGGGACGTCGTGCACAGCTGCCGGCGGGTCGGCAGCCTGGACGCGAACATCGACCGGAAGACGTTGGTACTCAATGATTTCAACGCATTCCTCGCCGAGCACCCGACGATCGAACGGGGATTCGTCAACGGACTGACCGCGTTCACCCTGTTCCAGCAAGCCGATATCGCGCTGCCCGCCGCCCGGCTGCCGTCGAGCAGCGGAGCGTTGACCATGTCGTTCGCCGACAAGCTCGCGGCGTGGCAGGCGATCGCCTTGGGCTAGACCTGCCGCCGCAACAGGCGTAGATCTGAATCTGGACCTAGGGGGCAGACATGCCACGGACCTGCAGAACACTGGGTGCGGCGCTGGCGTCGCTCATAGTCGTCGGCCTCACCAACGTCCCGACCGCCGCCGCGTACTCCCGGCCGGGCCTACCTGTCGAGTACCTGAGCGTGCCGTCGGCAGCCATGGGCCGCAGCATCAGAGTCGAGTTCCAGGGCGGCGGTCCGCACGCCCTGTTCCTGCTGGACGGCTTGCGCGCGCAGGACGACGCCAACGGCTGGGACATCAACACCGAAGCCTTCGAATGGTTCTACCAGTCAGGCCTCTCGGTGGTCATGCCCGTCGGCGGGATGTCGAGCTTCTACGCCGACTGGTACCAGCCCGCCGTCGGGAGCGGCACCACCCAGACGTACAAGTGGGAGACCTTCTTGACGAGCGAGCTGCCGGCTTGGCTCGCCGCGAACAAGCAACTCTCGCAAGGCGGTAACGCTGTCGTCGGGCTGTCCATGAGCGGCTCCACCGCGCTGATCTACGCCGCCAACTACCCGCACCGATTCCGCTACGCCGGCTCGCTGTCCGGGTTCCTGAACCTGTCCGACCCATTCTGGCCGCCACTGGTGAAACTCGCGATGAACGATTCCGGCGGCTTCAACCCAGACGACATGTGGGGCCCACCGGGTGACCCGGCATGGGCTCGCAACGATCCGACCGTCAACGTCGGTCAGCTGGTCGGCACCGGCGCGCGCATCTGGATCTATTGCGGCACCGGCACACCCGACGATCTGGCCGGTGCGACGGCCGGCCTGCCGCAACAGTTCCTGGAGAACTTCACCCTCGCGTCGAACCTCAAATTCCAGGCCGCGTACCTCGCTGCCGGTGGCCACAACGCGACGTTCAGCTTCCCGCCGACCGGCACCCACAGCTGGGCCTACTGGGGCCAGGCGCTGCGTCAGATGAAGCCGGACATCCAGAACTCGCTCGGTGCGCACTAACCGACCGGAGGCCGCCGACCGGCCCACGGGCGCGCGCCCTCGATCTGCGCACCCAGCGACAGCAACGTCGCCTCGTCAAATGGCCTGCCCACCAACTGAATCGAGGTCGGAATTCCGGCGTCGTCCAACCCCCAGGGCACTACCGCTGCCGGTTGACCGGTGACGTTGAACATCGCCTGGAACGGCACCCGCGCGGCGACCGCCGCCAGGGTCGAGACGGCGCCGCGGCGTTGATACTGCCCGACCCGAGACGGTCCGGACGCCGCGCCCGGGGTGATCACCACGTCGACGCTGTCGAACACGGACTGCACCCGCGCCGTCAACGCAGGTTCCGTGGCGCGGATCGCATCGATCCGCCGCTGGGAGATCAACCCACCGATCCTGGCGAACGCCCGGGTCCGACGGTCCAGCCGCTCCGGGTGCGGCAGCGCCGACACGTCGTCATAGACCCCGCGGAAGTAGCGCGGCAGGGCGTGGCCGTACACCGCCGACCGCGGGTAGTCAGGGTCTCGATGGACGACGTCGTGGCCCAGTTCGCGCAGCAACTCCCCCGCCTGCTCCACCGCGGCGCGTTGCTTCGCTCCCACCCGCGCGGTCACCAGCGGTGGCACCTTGGTACTCAATGCGATCCGCAGCCGGCCGGGCGCGCGCCGAGCGGCATCCACGAAGCCGCCGTCGGTGGTGGCGTCCAGGAACAGCGCCGCGTCTTCGACGGTGCGGGCCAATGGCCCGTAGTGCACCAGTCCGCACCACGAGTCATCGTGCGGGCTCACCGGCACCCGGTCCCGCTGCGGCTTGATGCCGAACAATCCACACCAGGTGGCCGGCACCCGAATCGACCCCATGCCATCCGACCCGAGCGCCAATGCGGCCAGACCGGCCGCGATCGCGGTGCCACTGCCGCCACTGCTGCCACCCGGCGCATAGCCCGTATTCCAGGGGTTTCGCGTCGCACCGTAGGTCAATGTCTCGGTGAAGGGCCAGATCATCATCTCGGGCACCGTGGTCTTGCCGAGGATCACCGCACCCGCGGCGCGCAGTCGACGTACCACCTCGGCATCGGCAGTGGCCGCCGCTCCATGGGCACTGCTGCCGTAGGTGGTCAGTTCGCCCGCCACATCGGTGTCGTCCTTGATGGCGATCGGCACGCCGAGCAAGGGCAGCCGCTCCCCCGCGTCCAGCCGGGCCTGCGCGGCCCGCGCCTGCGCTCGGGCACTCTCGGCCAGAACGATGCGGTAACAACGCAATTCGGGATCGATGCGCCCGATGCGGTCCAGATACAGCTCCACGAGTTCAGGCGCGCTCACCGCACCGGCGGCGAGCAGCCGGGCCTGTTCGGCGGCGCCGGCGAACGCCAGCTCACTAGGGTCCATGCGGCGACAGATTACCCATCATCGACGGTGTTTGGTGGCGTACTCCCCCGGCGTGCAGCCGAGCATGGCCCGGAAGTCGTTGATGAAATGCGCCTGGTCGTACCAGCCCAAACGCACTGCCAGGTCGGCGAAGTCAAGATCGGGAACCGTCTCGATCTGCAGTGCCGCGTGCTGCAGGCGGTAACGGCACAGCACCCATTTCACCGGGACCCCGACGTAGCGGCGGAACACTCGCTGGGTGGTGCGCTCACTCCAAGGCGACAGCGCCATCACCTGTTCGACCCGGTGCAGCTGCGAATCGGCGCTGACGCGGTCCAGCAGCGTCGACAGGTCGCGAAACGTGGTGTCCGGGTCGATGTGAACGCCGATCGCGTCGTCGAGCGCGGCTGCCGCCTGTTCGATGTTGTCGGCGAAAGACACTGGCGTGCCGAATAATTCGTCGTCAATAGGTAACACCCGGCCCGTCAGCGCACCGGCATCCCGGCCGAACCGCGCCGCGAACCCACCTGGCCGGAACCTGGCTCCCACCACGGAACCCGACGCCGACAGCCTGGTGGTGAACACCCGCTCGACCACGCCGTGCACCAGCGTCGCCGGCAACGGGTGACCGTGCCGAACGTCGTCGGTGCCCCATTCGTGCGTCAGGTGCACCGCGGGAAACGTGATGACGGTGCTGTCGAACGGCTCTGCGTCCCGCAAATCCCAGGTGACCGACCAGAAATTTTCGACCCAGACCGCCGCCGCGGCCGACGGCGGCCACTGCTGCAGGTCGAAGACCGAGCCCGTGTTGGCACGGCCGACCACACCCAGCTGCGGGGTCGCTGTCGGGTTTTTCCAAGCCGCCACACTCAGACCCTACGAAACTGGATGCCATGAGCGTGCAACCAATTCCCCAGGGCTACACCAGCCTCACCCCGTTCCTGGTGATCGACGGGGCTGCCGCCGCCATCGACTTCTACGTGGAGGTCTTCGGCGCTCAGGTGATCGAGAAGATGGACGCGAGCGACGGCACCGTGGCGCATGCCGAACTGGACTTCGGTACCGGCCGGCTGCAGTTGTCTGATCCCAACGCCGACTACGAACTGGTGGCGCCGCCACGCAGCGGCCCGGTCACGCACTCTGTGGTGTTGTACTGCCCCGACGTCGACGCGGTGGTCGACCGGGCCGAGCGCGCAGGCGCGACAATCCGGGAAGCGACACAGACTTTCGTCACCGGCGACCGCTTCGCGTCGATCATCGATCCGTTCGGTCAGCGCTGGGCGGTGATGACGCGGGTCGAAGACGTCGACGCCGCCGAACGCGACCGCCGGTTGTCGGAGTGGGCGGCCGCCAACGTCTGACCCAGCTGGCCTACGGTGAACCGATGGCCTGTGTGTTCTGCGACATCATCGCCGGGAAGGCGCCTGCGATCCGGGTCTACGAGGACGCCGACTACGTGGCGTTCCTCGATATCCGGCCGTTCTCCCGCGGCCACACCCTGGTGGTGCCCAAACAGCACTACGAGAACCTGGTCGACACACCGCCGGAGGTAGTGGCGGGCATGGCCAAACTCGGTCAGCGCATCGCCCAGGCGTCGCGCGAGTCCGGCCTGCACGCCGACGGCAACAACATTGCGATCAATGACGGCAAAGCAGCATTTCAGACGGTGTTTCACATCCATCTGCACGTCGTTCCGCGCAAGGCCGGCGACAAACTGGCGTTCGCCAAGGGCATGCTGCTGCGCCGCGACCCAGACCGGGAAGCCAGTGGAAAGATCCTACTGGAGGCGGTGGCGAGGCTCTCCGATCCGCAGGCAGACTTGAAGCCATGAGTATGCCCCTGTGGGAGAAATATCTCGGCCTCCCGTTGCTGAAGATGCATGACCGGATCTACCAGAAGACGGAAGGCCGGATCGGCCACCAGTTCCCCGGTGTCCCGCCCAGCCTGCTGCTGCACACCGTCGGCGCCAAGACCGGGCTGGCGCGCACCACGTCACTGACCTACGCGAAGGACGGCGACGCCTACCTGGTGGTCGCATCCAAGGGCGGCGAGCCGACAGCGCCCGGCTGGTACTTCAACCTGAAAGCCAAGCCGGACATCGAAATCAACGTCGGGCCGAAGCGATTGCCGGTCACGGCCCGCGTCGTCGGCAAGGACGACCCGGACTACGCGCGGCTCTGGCAGGTCGTGAACAAGAACAACGCCAACCGGTACGCGGGCTATCAGAAGCGCACCACCCGGCCGATCCCGGTCGTGGCGCTGACGCCGCGTTAGAGCAGCTGCTCGGCGAGGAGCCGTAGCGTCGTCTCGCGGGCCGGGGCGGTGGCTGGATCGCAGCCCCGGCGTGCGGCGGCGACGGGGCTGACCATCACCTCGTCGACGTCGAAATGCGATGCCAGATCCCGGATTTGCTGGGCGGCCTCGCCTGGTGAGCCGACGATGGCCCGTTCCATTCCGGCGGCGACGATGGCCTGCTGTTGTGGTGTGAGCTGGTTGTGCTCGGAGTCCTCGACCAGATCGAGCGCACGCAGGGGCTCGCCGGTACGCAGCCACGCCATCATCTGCAGGTTGGGGCGGATCAGCTGTTCGGCCTCGTCACGCGTGTCCGCCACGCAGGCGTTGACGGTCATGAATGTTGTTGGAGCGTCAGCGAATTCACTGGGCCGGAACTCCTCACGATAGGTGGCCAGTGCCTCTTCGGTGCCCTGCCCGGAGAAGTGGTGGGCGAAGACGTACGGCAGCCCTTTGGCTGCGGCCAGGTGTGCCGAATACATCGACGAGCCGAGCAGCCACAGTTTCGGCGGGCTCACTGCGGCCGGGGTGGCCTTCAGGATGTAGTTCTTGTCCAACAGGTTTCGCCCCTCGAGCGACACCTTGACCCCACCGGGGCTCATCAGCGCGACGACGTCGTCGAGGTACTCGGGAAAGCGGTGGATGTCCTCGTCGGTACGCCCGGCCGGGCCACGCAGCGCGATCGAGGTGACGGGGTCGGTTCCCGGCGCCCGCCCGATACCCAGGTCGATCCGGCCCGGCGCGGCCGCCTCCAGCAGCGCGAACTGTTCGGCGACCGCCAGCGGGGCGTGGTTGGGCAGCATCACGCCGCCGGAGCCGAGGCGGATGTGGTGGGTCTTTGCGGCCAGGTAGCTCAACAAGACAGGTGGGCTGGTGGCGGCGACCGCGGGCATGTTGTGGTGCTCGGCCACCCAGTAGCGGGTGTAGCCCAGTTCGTCGGCAGCCTTGGCGAGGTGCACGGTGGCGGCGAAGGCATCGGCGGTGGACTGGTCGCTACGGACCGGGACGAGATCAAGGACAGACAACTGCACGCTCTAATCCAACCCTTTCTCTCCTGTTGCGATTCCCTTGGCCACGGTGAACACGTCATCGAGCATGGCCGGGGTGAGCCTGCCGGTGAACGTGTTCTGCTGGCTCGGGTGGTAGCAGCCGAGGAGCTGCCGCCCGTCGGGAAGTGTGGCAAGCGCGCCGTGGCCGAACTTCGGATACGGCCGCCGGGCTCCGGTCAGGTCCAGCGCGGCCTTCCAGGCGAAGCCGCCGAGTGCGACGACGACCCGGACGTCCTGGCCCGTCAGCCGCCATTCCGCACTCAGCCACGGCTCGCACGTGTCACGTTCCGCCGGCGTCGGTGCGTTGTCCGGCGGGGCACATCGGACGGCGGCGACCACGCGAATGTCGTTGAGGGTCAGTCCATCTGCTGCATCGATGCTCTCGGCGCCGCTGGCCAGGCCGACACGGTGCAGGGCCGCGAAGAGAAAGTCGCCCGACCGGTCGCCCGTGAACACCCGGCCGGTGCGGTTGGCACCATGGGCGGCGGGCGCCAAGCCCAGCACCCAGATGCGCGGCCGGGCCGGGCCGAGACCCGGCACCGGCCGGCCCCAGTACGGCTCGGCCGCATAGGCCTTGCGCTTGGCGACCAGCCGGGTGGCGACGTCCTCACGCCAGGTGACCAGGCGGCGGCAGCCGCGGCACACCGATACCTGGGCATCGAGGTCGGCCTCGTCGGAGCAGCGACGGGCCCTGGACCGGACCTGCGCCGCGGTGCGGGCGACGGCAGTATCGGCGTCGGCGGGGTCCCCGGGCCAACCCGAGCCGGGCGGCACCGGGGACGGGAACAACACTCCGGTTCGGGGATGCGGCAGCACCCCCAGATTCTGCGCCCCGTCTGCGCCGCTAGGCGGCGAAGCTGTCCAATTGGACGCTGTGGTACGCCGACCGCAGCCGTTCGTAGCGGTAGCGGTTGTACGCCAACGGATCCAGGACGACCGCTCGCGGCAGATACCGCCAGGCCAGGCGCGAGGCCCTGAGATAGAGGGCATATTCCAGCCGGTTCCAGCGTGTCGATCGGATGTCGAGCAGTTCCCGCATCTTCGGGTGGGCGTGGCGCTGCCCCAACACCTTCGGCACGCGCAACGCGATCGGCGTCACCGCATTCCACAGCGGCAAGACGAGCACCCGCAGGTGCTTCGGGAGCAAGGCGGGCACCGGGAGAGTGTCGAAGCTGTCGTCGGCGTACTGCAGAAATGCGTTGTCCGCCAAGTGCTTGTCGGCAACACTGTCGTAGTACGCCTCCATGTCGGCCAGGGTCTCGGGCAACTTGGCCCGGGCACTGGGCAATTCCAGATAGCTCGTCATCCACCGCACGGTCTGATAGACGACCTCACGCTGCTCGGCATCGAGGTCCTCACCGCGGACGGCGACATAGCCCCGGTAGAACAGATTCAGAGAGCTGACGGCGATCCAGTTCCACAGTTCAGGGTCGAGTGCGCTGAACCGGGTGTCTGCGAATTCGCCGTTGCCGGTGCCCCGCACCCCGGCATGGAGCCGCTTGAGTTCCTCGGTGTCCCACCGCCGGTCGGCCTCGTCGCCGAACAACATCAACATGCCGTAGGCCAATGACCGAATGCCGCGGTCGGTGAAGTTCTCCTGGAACCTTCCTGACCAATCGACCGCCGCCGCGATCGGGCGGTACGCCACCTGGTCGAGCGCCAGGCGCCCGAACAGCCCAAGGCTGAGCGGCGAGCCCAACCACCAGCGGACGTCGGCAGCCAGCTCCGCATGCGGCTGACCGGGATGCCATGGTTCGACTGCGGCCTCGACAGGTGCTGCCGTGCTCGTCATGCGCGAATCCAATCTGTCATCAAGCGTTGATAGATGAGATCAGGCAACCATCTGTCCACGCGTGTGTCAAGATTGGTTTCGTGAGTGGGTCAAGGCAGTACGGCGGCCTGAGCGGCGCCGACCGCATCGCCGAGCGGCGACGCCGTTTCGTCGCGGCGGGCCTGGACCTGATGGGCACCAAGGGCATCCCCGCGACGACGCTGCGTGGCGTCGCAGAACGGTCCGGGCTCGCGGCGCGCTACTTCGCCGAATCGTTTCCGACGATCGAGGACCTGCACATCGCGGTGTTCGACGAGATCGTGGCGGAACTGGAAGAGCGTGGACTTGCCGCGATCGCCGATACCGAAGGCGGCCCGCGGGCCCGCTCGCGGGCGGCGCTCGGGGCGCTGGCCGAACTCGTGCTGGCGGATGAGCGCAAGGGCCGCGTCATCTTGATCGAGTCCGCCGCCTCGCCTGCCCTCGGCTCGCGCCGGCTCGCCGAGGCTCAGCGGTTCGCCGGCATCGTCGCCGAACTGAGCGGTTCCGCCGCCGGCGTGCAGCCACTCGACCTGCGCCTGGCCGCGCAGTTCGTCATCGGCGGGGTCGGCGAGACGCTCACCGCGGTCCTCGTCGGGGCGATCACGGTCGACCGAGAGCACCTCATCGACATGCTGAACGACCTGTTGTTCGCTTCGCTGCGCGCAGTCCGCGCGACTGCCGGTGCCGTCAGAACGGGATGACCGACTCGCTGTTGAGATTCAGCCACACCCGGCGCGCCCAGCGCCGAACCGGACCGGCGGACAGATGGGCGATCAGTTCGCGGTCGTCGATCAGATAGCCGCCAGGTACCCGCTGCCAGAGGCTGGCCGTCCAAAGCTCCAGTGCCGCAACGGTTGTCACCGAACCGGGCGCGATGGCATCGAGGACCGCATCGGCCACGAAAGCCGGGCGGCGCGTGCGCACAGTGCGACTCACGACGCGCACGTGGAGCTCGATCGCGGTCGCAGACACGTGCGCCCCGCGACGACTGTCGCGCAGCGCGCCCATCTCGGCCAACATGGCCTTGCTGTACACATTGCTGAGAATACCGGTAACACGGACGTTACACAGGATTAATGCACACGGCATATGACGCGAGTCTTAGCTGGTCGGCACGCGGCTCCTAGACTTGCCCCGTGCACACCGCGCTGCCGAGCCTCATCGCCGACCTGCCCACCGACGCCGTCGTCACCGATCCGGATATCGTCGCGTCCTACAGACAGGACCGCGCGCTCGATCCGGACGCCGGCACCCCCATCGCGGTGGTGCGGCCACGCACCACCGAAGAGGTGCAGACGATCCTGCGGTGGGCTACCGCGCACAAGATTCCGGTAGTGCCGCGCGGCGCCGGCACCAGCCTGTCCGGCGGGGCGACCGCCGTCGACGGCGGCATCGTGCTGACCACCGAACGGATGCGCGACATCGTCGTCGACACGGCAACCCGCACCGCCGTGGTACAGCCCGGCCTACTCAATGCCGAGGTGAAGAAAGCCGTTGCGGCCCACGGACTCTGGTACCCGCCCGATCCGTCGTCGTTCGAAATCTGCAGCATCGGCGGCAATGTCGCCACCAACGCCGGCGGCCTGTGCTGCGTGAAGTACGGCGTCACCACCGACTACATCCTCGGCCTGCAGGTGGTCCTGGCCGACGGCACCGCGGTACGGCTGGGCGGGCCGCGACTGAAAGACGTTGCGGGACTGAGTCTCACCAAGCTGTTCGTGGGCAGCGAGGGCACGCTCGGTGTCGTCACCGAGGCGACGCTGCGGCTACTGCCGCCGCAGCACCGCGGGTGCACCGTGGTCGCGAGCTTCGACTCGGTGCGCGCGGCAGCCGATGCCGTCGTGACCATCACCGGCCGGATTCGCCCGTCGATGCTGGAGTTCATGGACGACGTCGCGATCAACGCCGTCGAGGACAAGCTCAAGATGGGCCTGGACCGAAAGGCCAAGGCCATGATGGTGGCGGCCTCTGATGACCGCGGTGCCGCGGGCGTCGAGGACACCGAGTTCATGGCCCGCGTGTTCACCGAAGCCGGTGCGACAGAAGTATTTTCGACCGATGACCCCGACGAGGGCGAGGCCTTCGTGGCCGCCCGACGGTTCGCCATCCCGGCCGTGGAAGCCAAAGGCCCGTTGCTCCTGGAAGACGTCGGTGTGCCGCTGCCCGCACTGGCCGACCTGGTCGACGGCGTCGGTGAGATCGCCCGCAGGCACGACCTGCTGATCTCGGTGATCGCACATGCCGGGGACGGCAACACCCACCCGCTGATCGTCCACGACCCGAACGACGCCGAGAACACCCGGCGGGCCAACATCGCCTTCGGCGAGATCATGGACCTGGCCGTGGCGCTGGGCGGCACCATCACCGGCGAGCACGGCGTCGGCCGGCTCAAGCGGCCCTGGCTGGCCGGCCAACTCGGGCCCGAGGTCATGGAACTGAACCGCCGGATCAAGACGGCCCTGGACCCCGACAACATCCTGAATCCGGGCGCGGGCATCTGATTCGGGCATTGACACATCCGGGGCAGTCGCCGTACACATAAGACATGACGGCGATTTTGTCTCACGAGACTTCCGGCTCCCCCGTGGCGTTCCAGCTTGCCGATTCGGCCGGGTGGGTCGATCCCTTTTCGATGTACCGGTCACTGCGCGACCACGATCCGGTGCACCACGTCGTGCCCGCCGACAACCCCGCGGCCGACTACTACGTGCTGTCCCGGCACGCCGACATCTGGACCGCCGCCCGCGATCACCAGACGTTCTCCTCGGCGGAGGGCCTGACCGTCAACTACGGCGAGCTGGAACTCATCGGCCTGCAGGACAACCCGCCGATGGTGATGACCGATCCGCCCGTGCACACCGAATTCCGCAAGCTGGTGTCGCGCGGCTTCACGCCACGCCAGGTCGAAGCCGTCGAGCCCAAGGTCCGCGAGTTCGTCGTGCAGCGGCTGGAGAAGCTGAAGGCCGCCGGCGGTGGTGACATCGTGGCCGAGCTGTTCAAGCCGTTGCCGTCGATGGTCGTCGCGCACTACCTCGGCGTTCCCGAGGCCGACCGCGACCAGTTCGACGGCTGGACCGAGGCCATCGTCGCGGCCAACACCGCCGAGGGCGGACTGGGCAGCGCGCTCGAGACGCTGGGCAGCGCGCTCGGCGACATGATGGGGTACTTCACCTCGTTGATCGAGCGCCGCCGCAAGGAGCCCGAAGACGACACGGTTTCGCACCTGGTCGCCGCGGGCATCGGCGCCGACGGTGACATCAGCGGCGTGCTGTCGATCCTCGCGTTCACGTTCACCATGGTCACGGGCGGCAACGACACCACCACCGGAATGCTGGGCGGCTCGGTGCAGCTGCTGCACCGGCACCCCGACCAGCGCCGGCTGCTGGCCGAAAACCCCGACCTGATCACGGAATCCGTCGACGAACTGCTGCGGCTCACCTCGCCGGTCCAGGGCCTGGCCCGCACCACCACGCGCGACGTGACCATCGGCGACACCACCATCCCCGCCGGGCGCAAGACCTTGCTGCTCTACGGTTCGGGCAACCGCGACGAACGCCAATACGGCCCCAACGCAGGTGATTTGGACGTGGCGCGCGCGCCGCGCAACATCCTGACCTTCAGCCACGGTGCGCATCACTGCCTGGGCGCGGCGGCCGCGCGGATGCAGTCCCGCGTCGCCCTGACCGAACTGCTCTCGCGGATACCGGAATTCACCGTCGATGAGGCCAACATCGAGTGGGCCGGCGGCAGCTATGTGCGACGTCCCCTATCGGTGCCGTTTACGATCGGCTGATGGCAAACGACTGGCTGGCCGGCCGACGCACCGAGGTCGCGGCCGAGGCCATCCTGGACGCGGCCGACCGCCTGTTCGCCGAGCAGGACGCCGCGACCGTCGGGATGCTCGAAATCGCCAGGGCGGCAGGCTGTTCCCGCGCCACGTTGTACCGGTACTACGAGAACCGTGACGTGCTGCACCTGGCCTACGTGCACCGCGAGGCGTTTCGGGTGTTCGCTCACGTCGGCGAGCAGATCGCGGATATCAGTGACCCGCGCACCCGACTGCTCGACGGCGTCGCGATCGCGCTGCGCAGTGTGCGGGAAAGTCCCGCCCTGTCATCGTGGTTCGTGGCCACCCAGCGACCCATCGGTGGTGAGGTCGCCGCCCAGTCCGACGTCATCACCGGGCTGGTGGCGGCGTTCCTGTCCGCGTCGTGGCCAGAGCTGGAGACCGAGGACGCGCACCGCCGAGCCAATTGGCTGGTCCGGATACTGGTGTCGCTGTTGATGTTCCCCGGCGCCGACGAAGACGACGAACGCCAGATGCTCGACGAATTCGTTGTGGCCCAGTTGGTTCCGAAGGATCAGGCTTCCCAGTAGGCCCGGGCCTTGATTGCCTTCTTCGGAATCTGGTAGTCCTCACGCAGCACCTTGACCACCGAACGGGTGGTCCGGTTGTCGCATGCCACCCAGCCGAAGTGATCGGACGCGTCGAACGCCGAGGCCCGCACGGTCTCGACCAGCGCCTCGCCGTTGTTCTTGCGGTCGACCCAGGTGACGGTCAAGCCGAGAGCGCCGGTGCCCACCTGAAGGTCGCGGTCATCGTCGTGACCGGCCTCGAGGTACACCTGGATGGGCGCCGCGCCGATGGCCTGCAGCAGCGTATTGATCGCCGGCAGCGATGCGGCGTCACCGACGAGGACGTATCCGGCCGGCGCGGGCTCGGGCAGCTCGAAGCTGCTGCCGAGCAACGTCACCTCGAGAGTGTCGCCGGGCTTGGCGTCCTGGGCCCAGCGGGTGGCCAGGCCGTCATGGAGCGCGAAGTCGATGTCGGTGGTCCCCGCGGCTGGATCAGGGTTGACCAGCGTGTAGCCGCGCTGGTGCGCCTTGTCCCCGTCGGGGAACCAGCCGCGGACCCACATGGTCGGGTGCACCGGCCGCTCGGCCAGCAGGTTCCCGGTGGTGAAATGCAGCCGCAGGTAGTTCGGGGTGATCTGGGTGCGGCCGGTGACCGTCAGCTCGTAGTCGCCACCCCGCCACAGTTTGACCAGCGCGCCCTGGATTCCACGCGACGGCTTCGACTCGGTCATGTTGCACCCTCCGATTGGACTATTAGGGCAGCATAACCTAATTGAGCTCCTCGGTTGATTGCCTGCGATTTGCGCTGGCCGGAGCTATCTTCAAGCCGTGTTCGGCATCCTCCGGCCCTGCCGGCATCGACTCGGCAAGGAACTCGCCGCCGTCTGGACCGCGCAATTGTGCGGGCTGTGCCTCGCGCTTCGCGATGACTACGGGCAGGGCGGCCGCGTCGCCACCAACTACGACGGGCTGGTGGTGTCGGCGTTGGTGGAAGCGCAGTCCACCGCGGCACCCGGGCGGCGCGAAGCCGGCCGGTGCCCACTGCGGGGCATGCGCAAGGCCGACGTCGCCATCGGCGAATCGGTGCGACTCGCGGCCGTGGTCTCCCTGGTGCTCGCCGCCGCCCGGGTGCGCGATCACGTTGACGACGGCGACGGCGTGTTCGCCGCGGCAGGCGTACGGCCCGCTGCCCGACGGATCGCCGACCGATGGGAGCGTCAAGGTACGGGCGTCGGCACAGCCCTGGGCTTCGACACCGCCGTGCTGATGGACGCGATCGGTCGGCAGGCGGCGCTGGAAGCCGCTGCAACGCCGGGGAGTTCGTTGCTCGCAGTCACCGAACCCACCGAAACCTCGGTCGCCGCGGCATTCGCGCACACCGCGGTGCTGGCCGGGCGGCCGGGGAACGTGGCGCCGCTGCGGGAGGTCGGCCAGTTGTTCGGGCGGGTCGCGCACCTGCTCGACGCGATCGAGGATCTGCACGACGATCGGGTGCACGGGAAGTGGAATCCGGTGGCCGCCACCGCAACTCCGATCGGCGACGTCCGCGCGGCGTGCGACGACGCGGTGCTCGGCATCGAACTCGCCCTGGCCGACGTGGAATTCACCGACGGGCGGTTGGTGCACCGGCTGCTGACCCGTGAGTTGCGACGGGCCGTGACCCGGACCTTCAGCGGCGCGGGGTTCAAGGCCACGGATGTGCCGCCCGACGCGATCCCGCCGCTCGCGTCATTCGGCGAATTGCCGTTGGACGGCGGCGCCGGCGAGGTACCCGGCGAAGAAGATCCCGAGCAGAAGGCCGAGCGCAAGGCCGGCTGGTTCGACGGCTGCTGCGCCTGCGATTGCGACGGCTGCTGTTGCGATTGCGATGGCTGCTGTGAATGCGACGGCTGCTGTTGCGACTGTGACGGCTGCTGCGACTGCTAGTTCCGGACCCGGGTGAACCGGTGCAGTAGCCACGACACCGGAATGGTGAACAGCATCGTCAGGGTGAACAACGCGAAGGTCGAACCCGTCCAGATGTGCTGGTGCATCACCTCGACCATGACCAGTTCCATGATGACCAGATGCACCAGGAAGATCTCGTAGGAGATCTCGCCGAGGAAGACCATCGGCCGGCTCCCCAGCAGCCGCGCGTACCAGCCCCGGTCCCCCAAACCCAGCGGCGCGACGACCAGGGTGGCGATCCCCGCGTAGAGCACCGACTTCCACAGGCTCTCCCCCAGCGTGGCGGGTGAGGTGGTCGGGGCGCCGGCGAGGGGCGTCGACGCGATGAGGTAGCAGACCAATGCCAGCGGGATGCACAGGAATCCGTAGGCCCGCACGCCCATCGCGGCCAGCACCGAGAGCAGCATGCCGCCGACGAACCAGATCAGATAGGTGGGCAACCACAGCCGGGCACCGTCGGGCAGGAAATGCGTGGTGTGCACCAACGTCAGCCACGCCAGGCTCAGCCCGGCCAGCACTGCCAGCGCGCCGAGCAGCAGAGCCGGCCGCCACCGCCGCCGGCACAGCACCACCATCAGCAGGTAGGCCAGCGCCGGAAGGGCAACGTAGAAGGCAACTTCCACCGCCAGGCTCCACATCTGGGTGAGGCCCTGATGCAGCCAGGAGTACAGGTAGTTGTCGGTGTAGATCTGGGTCAGCGTCAGGTTCCGGAACAGCCCCAGCCAGCTGTGGCCGGGGTTCGGGCCGGCCGTTCGGAAGTGATACAGCGCGTAGGCCGCCAGCACCGTCACCACGTAGGCGGGCATGATCCGTCGTACCCGGTGCCAGGCGTAACGCTGCACCGACGGTGCCTCGTAAGGCTTTTCGGCATCGGCCCGAGCCAGCGCCTTGACCCACGGGCTGAACAACAGGAAACCCGACAGCACGAAGAAGATCGGCACACCGATCTCGGCGCGCGCATACATCAGCCCGACGTAGGTCTGGGTGTACTTGCCTGTCGTGAACGCTGCGTGAGTCAGTACAACGAGCAGTGCGGCGACCGCACGGACCCCGGTGAGTGAATCAACCCGGGTCACTTGTACTTGCGCTTGCCCTCGCCTCGACCTTCGCTGTGGCCACCACGACGATCGTCGTCACGGCCGGGTCGAGACCCGCGATCCGGGCGTGGCCCACGGTCCTGACGGCCACCGCGGTCGGAGTACGAGCCCCGGTCCGGGCGTCCGCCACGATCCTGATAGCCGCCGGAATGCCCACCCTTGTCCAGCTCCAGGTGGATCAACTGGCCCGAAATACGGGTGCTCTCAAGCTTTTTGAGCGTGTCCTTGCTCAGCTTGGCGGGCAGCTCGACCAGCGAGTGGTCCACGCGGATGCTGATGTGCCCGAAGTCGCTGCGGTTCAGCCCGCCTTCGTTGGCGATGGCGCCGACGATGGCACCCGGAATCACCTTGTGCCGCTTGCCCACAGCGATGCGGTAGGTCGCCAGGTCCTCACGCGTCGACCGGGGCTTGCGCTCGCGGTCGCCACGGTCACCGCGGTCGTCACGATCCGGACGCTCGCGCCGCTTCTCCGGCGGCGGCTCCTTCATCAGGAACTCTTCGCCGCCCTGGGTCTGCACCGCCAGCGCCGCCGCGATGTCCGCCAGCGGCACATTGTTGTCGCGTTCGTAGTCCTCGATCAGCCGGCGGAACAGCTCGATGCCCGGGGCGTTGAGCGAGCCGGTGATCGAATCGCCGAACTTGGCCACGCGCTGCGCGTTGACATCATCGACCGACGGCAGCTGGGACTCGATGAGCTTCTTGCGCGTGACGCGCTCGATCGAGTTGAGCAGGTGCCGTTCGCGCGGGGTGACGAACAGCAGCGCGGTACCCGAGCGACCCGCCCGGCCGGTGCGCCCGATGCGGTGCACGTAGGACTCGGGGTCGTGCGGGATGTCGTAGTTCAGCACGTGGGAGATGCGTTCGACGTCCAGACCACGGGCCGCCACGTCGGTCGCGATCAGGATGTCGATCGAGCCGTCCTTGAGCCCGTTGATCGTGCGCTCGCGGACCGCCTGGGCGATGTCGCCGTTGATCGCGGCCGCGGAAAACCCACGGGCCCTGAGCTTTTCGGCGACTTCCTCGGTGGCCTGCTTGGTCCGGACGAAGACGATCATCGCCTCGAACGGCTCGACCTCGAGCAGCCGGGTGATGGCGTCCATCTTGCGCGCGCCGGCCACCTGGATGTAGCGCTGGGTGATGTTCTCGGCGGTCTGCGCCTTGGCCTTGATGGTCACCTCGACCGGGTCGTGCAGGTACTTCGAGGTGATCTTCTTGATGGCCGGCGGCATGGTCGCCGAGAACAGCGCGACCTGCTTGTATTCGGGGGTGTCCGCCAGGATGCGCTCGACGTCCTCGGCGAAGCCCATCTGCAGCATCTCGTCGGCCTCGTCGAGCACCAGGTAGTCCAGGTGCGAGAGGTTCAGGCTGCCCTTCGACAGGTGATCGATGACCCGGCCCGGGGTGCCCACCACGACCTGGGCGCCACGCTTGAGCCCGGCCAGCTGCGGCGTGTAGGACGACCCGCCGTAGATCGCCAGCACGTTGACGTTCAGGTGCGCGCCGTACTTGCCGAATGCCTCGGCCACCTGCAAGGCGAGCTCGCGGGTCGGCGCCAGCACCAGACACTGGGTGTTACGGCTGGTGGGGTCGATCTTGGACAGCACCGGAACCGCGAATGCGGCGGTCTTGCCGGTGCCGGTCTGGGCGAGACCGACGACGTCGGATCCGCTCAGCATCGCGGGGATGGTCGCGGCCTGGATGGGCGACGGTGACTCGTATCCGACGTCGGTCAGCGCGCGCAGCACCTCCGGGCGGATGTTCAGGTCGGCGAAGGTGACCTCGTCGCTGGACTCAGCGGAGGTTTCAGCAGTGACCTCGGCGCTGGACTCAACGGAGGTTTCAGAAGTGGTGTTGCTGCCGCCCGAATCCGGGTCGGTCTCGGGCGAAGACGTCGTCATTATGCGAGAAGTCTAGAGGGTCATCGGGCCAGGTACGCCCCGCATGGCTGACCAGACTCCCCCTGGTCCGCCTTATAGGGTGGCCGGGTGCGCTGCGCCGAACCGAAACTGATGACGATCGCGGTGGCCGCACTCGCGGCGGCAGGCCTGTCCGCTTGCGGGTCGGGCGACTCCACCGCCTCCAAGACGCCCGATCCGACCGCGCCGGCCGCCGCCAAGAAAACCGCCGCGCCGACCGTCGTCGCAGGTCCGAAGACCAGCGCGGCTCCGGCCGACCCCTGCGCCGTCAGTCTCACGGCCCCCGATATCGCCAAGGCGGTGTCCACACTGCCCGCCGATCCCCGCAGCAAGCAGGGCTGGAGCCCCGAACCGCTGGCCGGCAATTACAACCAGTGCGCGCCACTGTCGGTGGTGATTGTGAAGGCGAACACCAACGGCGAGCAGCCGAATACCCGCGCCGTGATGTTCCACCTGGGCCAGCTCATCCCGACCGGGGTGCCCGACACGTACGGCTTCAACGGCATCGACCTGGCCGCGACCACCGGCGATACCGTCGCGCTGAGCTACACCAACCCGGCCACCGGACTCAAGAGCGTCGTGCGGTTCCACTGGAACGGCAATGGCGTCGAGCTGATCGGCAACACGCACTAGGCGCGCAGCACCTTGTCCATGGCCTTGCCCTTGGCCAGCTCGTCGACCAGCTTGTCGAGGTAGCGGATCTTCTGCATCAGCGGGTCCTCGACGTTCTCGACGCGGACGCCGCACACCAGCCCGGTGATCAGTGCCGCGTTCGGGTTCAGCGTCGCCGCGGCGAAGAAGTCCTCGAAGGTCGTCTCGGATTTGAGATGCGCAGCCAACGCGGCCTGATCGAAACCCGTCAGCCAGCAGATGACCTGATCCAACTCAGCAGTCGTGCGCCCCTTCTTCTCCACCTTGTTGACGTAGTGGGGATAGACCGACGCGACGCTGGTGGTGAAAATCCTGCTCACTCCAGCCAAGGTAGCCCCGGTCTGTCGGCGGGCTGCCATATGGTGGCGACGTGTTCCTCAGTCCCGGCAAGCACTCCGATGGTGAGGACGCCGCTGTGATTTACAGCGCGTCCGACCTCGCCGCCGCGGCGCGCTGCGAGTACGCGCTGCTGCGCCGGTTCGACGGGCTGCTGGGCCGGGGACCGAAAGCCGTCGTGGACGACGATCTGCTGGCCCGCACCGCCGAACTCGGTGACGCCCACGAGCAGCGGCACCTGGAACAGCTGGCCGCATCCCGGGACAACGTCACGACGATCGGCCGGCCGCGGCCGTACACGGTGGCCGGACTGGTCGCCGCGGCCGAGGCCACCCGGGCGGCGGTCGACCGCCGGGAGCCGGTGATCTACCAGGCCGCGATGTTCGACGGCCGCTTCCTGGGTTTCGCCGACTTCCTGATCCTGGACGACGGCCGCTATCGCCTGCGGGACACGAAGCTGGCGCGCTCGGTGAAAGTCGAGGCACTCCTGCAGCTGGCGGCCTACGCCGACGCGCTGGAGCAGGCCGGAGTGCCGGTGGCGCCGGAGGTCGACCTGGTGCTCGGTGACGGCACCATCGCCAGTTACCCAGTGGCCGAACTGCTTCCGGTCTACCTGCCGCGACGGGCCGCACTGCAGCGGCTGCTCGACGAGCACCGGGCCGGCGGGGCGCCGGTGTCGTGGGAGTCCCCGGAGCTGCGGGCCTGCCATCAATGCGAGGACTGCGAAGTCGAAGTCCGCGAGCGGGATGACCTGCTGCTGGTGGCCGGGATGCGGGTGAGCCAGCGGGCCCGACTGCTCGATGCCGGGATCACCACCGTGCACGAGCTGGCCGAACACAGCAGCGCGGTGCCGGGACTCTCGTCCCGCATCGTGGCGAATCTCGTCGGGCAGGCGCGGCTGCAGGTCGCTCCCCCGGTCGACAACAAGCCCCAGTTCGAGGTGATCGACGCACAGCCGCTCACCGGGCTGCCCGAACCCGACCGCGGCGACCTGTTCTTCGACTACGAAGGCGACCCGCTGTGGACCGAGAACGGCCGGGACTGGGGCCTGGAGTACCTCTGGGGCACCTTGACCGCGACCGGGGATTTCCACCCGCTGTGGGCGCATGACCGGGCCAGTGAACGGCAGGCACTCGTCGACTTCCTGGCGTTCGTGCGCAAGCAACGCAAGCGGTACCCGAACATGCACATCTACCACTACGCCGCCTACGAGAAGAGCACGCTGCTGCGGCTGTCGGGGCGCTACGGCGTCGGCGAGGCCGAGGTGGACGAGCTGCTGCGCAGCGGCATACTGGTGGACCTTTTGCCGTTGGTACGCAAGAGCATTCGGGTCGGCACCGAGAGCTACAGCATCAAGTACCTGGAACCGCTGTACATGGGCGGCGAGTTGCGCGTCGGCGAGGTCACCAAGGCCACCGACTCCATCACGCAGTACGCGCGCTACACCGAACTCGAGGCGGCCGGGGAACACGAGGAAGCCGCGACGGTCCTCAAGCAGATCGAGGACTACAACCACTACGACTGCCGCTCCACACTGCGGTTGCGCGAGTGGCTGCTCGGGGTGGCGTGGGCCGAGGGCATCGCGCCCCGCGGGCCGGTCAGCGGCGGGCTCGCGCAACCCGAGACGGCGGTGCCGACCGACGACGCGACGCAACGCGCCCTGGCGAAGTACGCGGGTGACGGCACCACGGCACGCTCGGACAAGCAGCAGGCCGTGGCCATGATCGCGGCCGCCCGCGGGTACCACCAGCGCGAGGAGAAGCCCTTCTGGTGGGAGCATTTCGACCGGATCAACAACCCGGTCGACGAATGGGCCGACAGCACAGACGTTTTCGTGGCCACGACAACCCCGCACATCGCCGTCGACTGGAACACCCCACCCAAGGCCCGCAAGCCCCAGCGCCAGGTGCTGCTGCGCGGCGAGATCGCCGCCGGCACGATCCGGCCAGACGCTGAGGTGTTCGCGCTCTACGAACCACCCTCTCCGACCGGGCTTTCCGACGATCCGGACGTCCGCGCCGCCGGGACCGCGAAGGTGCTGGACTGCAACGAAGACGGCACCGAGGTGCTGATCATGCACCGCACCGGCAAGGACGGCGACGAGTTCGGCCAACTGCCCTTCGCGCTGACGCCCGGTCCGCCGCCGAACACCAAACCGCTGCGGACGTCGATCGAGACGACAGCCGGTGCGGTGGCTACCGGACTGCCGTCGTTGCCGCCCAGTGCGGCGCTGGACATCCTGTTGAGGTCCACCCCGCGCACCCTGTCCAAGGGACCACTCCCCCGCACCGGTGATACGGCGCGGGACATCGTTGCCGCCCTGCGGGATTTGGACTCGTCGTACCTCGCGGTGCACGGCCCACCGGGAACCGGAAAGACCTTCACCGCCTCGAAGGTCATGGCCGACCTGGTCAACCGCGACCACTGGCGCATCGGAGTGGTGGCGCAGTCGCACGCTGTCGTCGAGAACGTGCTCGCCAGCGTGGTCAAGGCGGGCGTGGACGGCCGGGTGGTCGGCAAGAAGCGTGCGCCCGAGGATGCGCCGTTCAGCGACGTCCCGGACAACCAGTACGCGCGCTTCATCGAGGACAGCAACGGTTGCGTGATCGGCGGCACCGCTTGGGATTTCGCCAACGACGGGCGTGTCCCGCGGGGTTGCCTGGATCTGCTCGTCATCGAGGAGGCCGGCCAGTTCAGTCTGGCCAACACCATCGCCGTCGCACCCGCGGCGAGCAATCTGCTGCTGCTCGGCGATCCGCAGCAGCTGCCGCAGGTCAGCCAGGGCACCCACCCGGAGCCGGTCGACGAATCGGCCCTGAGCTGGCTGGTCGAGGGACGGCACACCCTGCCCGCCGAACGCGGCTACTTCCTGGACGTGTCCTACCGGATGCACCCGGCCGTGTGCGCGCCGGTGTCGGCACTGTCGTACGACAACCGGCTGCTGGCTGCCGAAAGTGTCAGCGGTGCACGGCAATTGGCCGGGATCGAACCCGGCGTGCACCTGATGACCGTCGACCACGAGGGCAATGCGACCGACAGCCCCGAGGAGGCCGAGGCGATCATCGCGGCGATCGGCGGCCTGGTCGGCCGGCAGTGGTCCGACGAGGACGGCACGAAAAACCTTGAGCCCGAAGATATTCTGATCGTGGCGCCGTACAACGCGCAGGTGGTGCTGTTGCGCGAGCGGATGGACGCGGCCGGGTACGGCGATGTCCAGGTGGGCACCGTCGACAAGTTCCAGGGGCGGCAGGCCCCCGTGGTGTTCGTCTCGATGACGGCGTCGTCCATCGCCGAGGTACCCCGCGGCATGGGTTTTCTGCTGAATCGCAACCGCCTCAACGTGGCGATCAGCCGCGCGAAGTACGCCGCCTACGTGGTGCGCTCGACGTATCTGACCGACTATCTGCCGTCGACCCCGGACGGGATGATCGAACTGGGCGCGTTCCTGTCGGTGACCGCATGACGATGCCGCCGCCGGGTCCGCAGGTGCCACCCGTCAATCACATCTGGACGGCCGGTCCGTCAGATCGCCGGCACTTCACGTGGCTCTCCACGCGGCGGGCCCTGACCCAGTGGCAGCTGTGGTTGATCATCGTGGTCGTCAGCGGGTTCCTGGCCACTCGCGCGCCATCCATCGGGGCGGCCATCGGAAGCGTGATCGTCTCGCTGCCCTTCTTCGTCGGCGTGATTGTGGCGCTGACGTGGTTCCGCAGCTATCGAGCGTTGGGCCGCACCATGTTTCCCGGCGCTCAGTGGGCCTCCGGATTCAATGACTACGGGTTCATGTTGGCCACCCCGGCCGGCACCGTGACGGTCGACTGGGGCTCGGTCATCGCGATCCGTCCCACCGCTGAGCTGGTGACGCTGCAGACCAAGACGGGCCGCATCGGCATCCCGGCGCCGCTCGCGCGGCCGCCGGCTGTCGGGTATGCCGCCGGCCAGATCGCCCGCAGGCAACCGGCACCACGGCCATGACCCTTTTCGAGCGACTCACCGCGATCGTCGGCGCGGGATACGTCACCACCGACGCCGACGTGCTCGCCGGACGCGTCGTCGACCACACCGGCCGGTACCACGGCCGCGCGCAGGCACTGGTCCGTCCGGGCAGCGATACCGAAGTCGCGGCAGTGCTGCGGGCGTGCCGGGACGCGGGCACCTGCGTCACGGTGCAGGGCGGACGGACGTCACTGGTGGCCGGCACCGTCCCCGAACACGATGACATCCTGCTGTCCACCGAACGGTTGTCGGCGGTCGGCGCGGTCGATGCCGAGGAACGCCGGATCCGGGTCGGGGCCGGAGCTACCTGCGCCGCGGTGCAGCACGCTGCCGCGGCCGCCGGCCTGGTGTTCGGTGTCGACCTCGCGTCCCGCGATTCGGCCACCGTCGGCGGCATGGCGTCGACGAACGCCGGCGGCCTGCGCACCGTGCGATACGGCAATATGCGCGAACAGATTCTGGGCCTCGAGGTCGCGTTGCCCGACGGCTCGCTGGTGCGCCGGCACAGCCAGGTGCGCAGCGACAACACCGGCTACGACCTGACCTCGTTGTTCGTCGGCGCCGAGGGCACGCTCGGGGTCATCACCGGCCTGGACCTGCGACTGCACCCGAAACCGCCACACCGGGTGACCGCGGTGGCCGGGTTCGACGACCTCGACGCTCTGATCGGCACCGGGCGCCGGCTCCGGGACGCCGACGGCATTGCGGCGCTCGAGCTGATCGACGCCCGCGCCAGCGCCCTGACCGCCGAGCACCTCGGCGTGCACGCGGCCGTCGATGGCGCCTGGCAGCTGCTGATCGAAATGGCCGGCAACACAGATCAATCCGACATGCTCGCCTCAGCGCTGGGCGACGCCGAGCTGACTGGCGAACCGGCGGTGGGCGTCGACGGCAACGCGGCGCAGCGGCTGTGGCAGGTCCGCGAATCCATCGGCGAAGTGCTGGGGTGGTATGGCCCGCCGCTGAAATTCGATGTGTCGCTGCCACTTTCATCTGTGGCCCGGTTCGCCGACGCGGCAGCCGCGGTCACCGCCGAGCACGCACCCGAGGCCATCCCCGTGCTGTTCGGCCACATCGGCGAGGGCAACCTGCATCTGAACCTGGTGCGCTGCAACGTCTCCGACGAGACCGAACAAGCCCTCTACACCGCGATGATGACGCTGATCGCCGACTGCGGCGGCAACGTCAGCTCCGAACACGGCGTCGGCACCCGCAAGCGCGACTACCTGGGAATGTCACGCACCGACGCCGATATCGCCGCCATGCGCACCGTGAAGGCGGCATTCGACCCGACGGGCTACCTGAATCCTGCGGTGTTGCTGAATCAGACACGGGAAGTTTGACGATCCCGGCATATTGCCTAATCGAGTGACGCCGTCATCAACGTGGTGACGATGCCGTGCTTTCGCAGCGACCAAGGCCCTAGGAGTTGGGATAACCGAGCGCAGCGCGGACCTGGCGGACATGGTCAATACTCGGGTTGTCCGCGTTGCACCCCGGAACACAGATGTAGATTCCACCGTCAGCGCTAGTGGTGGAGATCCGATCGCCAAGTGCGGCGACATCCAGTGGCGTGCCGGATCGCACATACGTCAGCGAGCCGACAATCGCTTGGGGCGGCATATGTCCCTGTGCGCGTTGCGTTTTGCGGCTTGCAAGAGCAATGTGGTCCGGTTCCCAAGCGGCCACAAGTGCGCTCAGATAACGAGTGACTACTGCTTCATCGGTACCGTCCGCCAGCTGAAACAGCAAGTGATTGAACGGTTCCGGAGCGTCGACGAAGCCCGCACGGACTGAGTAGTCGAAATAGCGTCGGTCTGTCGAATCGAGCTCGCCAATACGTTCTCGAGCGAACTGGATGTGTTGTCCGGGTATTGCCGGCGGGCCCGCGTTGACGCGTTCGGTGGTCGCCGATATGGCACTCTTGACTGCTTCTACGTCATCCATATCGATTGACACGAGGTCGTTGTACTGGGATTCGAAGCTCGGGGATTGCCACACACCCCATGCCCGATAGACGCCCGATTCGTCGGGCATTAGCTCTAGCGAGCGCTGCAGACGCTCTGCGCAGGACCGTAGGTCGTCACTGCGATTTCCCCATCCACCGATGAATCTCAAGGCCACAAGTCCTACGACGAGTTCGGATAACCGAGCGCCGTGCGCACTTGCCGAATATGGTCCATGCTCGGGTTCTCGGGTGTTCCCGGGATGTTGATGTAGAGGCCGCCATCAGCCTCGGAGACCACCACCTGGTCGTCCACGGCATTAGTGTCAAAGTCGGTGCCGGCCTTGACGTACGTCAGCAATCCCACGAGAGCTTGGGGCGGCGTTTGCCCCTGCGCAGTTTGCACTTCATCGGTGGCGACACCGAGCCGGTCAGGCTCCCAGGCAATCACCAGCGCGCTCATGATCCGGGTCACCAAAGATTCGTCGGTCGCGGCGTCGGCCTCCAACAACACATGGTTGAAGGGCCTCTTCCTTCCGACAAACCCCGCCCGCACCGCGTATTCAAATCTGCTCGGGCTCGTCGGCAACCGCTCACCACGAGGCTCGCGGATCAGCAGGACATTGTGGCCGGGCGTGGCTTTCGGGCCGTCGTAGATTCGCTCGGTTGCCGTCACAATCTCCCGCTCAAGCACTGCGGGATCGCTGGCGTCGATGCTCGCGAACTTGTACCCAATCCCATCACCGAGAGGCACCCATACACCCCATGGGCCATAGGTATCGGGCTCGGGCGGCATGTATTCCAGAGAGTCCAGCAGCCGGCGCGTGCACGTCTCCAAGGAATCGTCCCGATTTCCCCACCCACCGATGAATGCAAGCGTCATGTAGTTCCTTTCGCGCGGCCGGAACCACGGTCCGCTGATCCCACATCTTTGGCCGCGGTAGCGTCAAATACTGTGCGCAGATTCGCCCCGGTCGTTGCCCTCACGTTGCCACTGCTTGCGATCAACTCGGCGCCCGACAGCCACGCGGCACCGGCCTGCGGCACCACCGATCCGAACCGCGCGCCCGCGGTGATCACCGGGTTCGACGGCTACGCCCCGGTGAACCTCTGCGACTACGCCGGACCCAAGCACTACGGCTGGTCGTCGTACCGGTTCAAGACCGCCGGGGATGTGCACTGCGAGCTGTACGACGGACCGAACTCGTGGCAGTACTACTCCAGCATCACGTGCTGGGGCAAGCTGCCGGGCGTGCCCACGGGCGTGACCCAGGTGGAGGTCGCAGCCGGCAGCGTGGCGACTTATGGCCAGGCTGATGTCAAGCAGAAGGAAACCCAGGACGGCGGCGTGCCCGTCGACCCCGCCAGTTACCGGGAGTTGGCCCCCGGCCAGAAGATCGTCGTACCCGGCGCCAAGGGGTCCGTCGACGAGAACGACGAAGTGTGCGCGACGGCGGGTGACGGATCACTCACCTGCGAGATCCAGAATCCTGGCGAAGCCTGGGGCCAGGACAAGAAGGCCCACGGTTTCGTGCTGTCGGCGCAGGGCAGCCGCGTCTACTGAGCTACATCGAGTGCAGGCCGTACACACCCGGATCGGTGGCATCGTCGTCTTCGCGGTAGTGCCGGCCCGGTCGTGACGGCACCGGATCGACGTGCACCGGAATCGGTGAGGTGAGCTGCTCTTCGGGTTCGGCGTACCAGGAGTCCCGCGGTTCGGAGTCGTACACGGCATCGAACGCAGCGCGGTCGACGGTGTACTCGACGTAGTCGTCGTCATCGGGAAAGTAGTTGGGCTCGGCCGGTTCCACATACCGAGCCGGCGCCGCAGCCGGGGTCACCTGACCGCGCAGGAACATCGCGGCCACGACACCGAACAATGCGACGAACGCCGGCAGCAGCAGCGACTGCGACATCGCGGTCGCGAACGGCTCATGCAGGAACGGCGGCAGGGTCACCTGAGCACCCTCGTCGGCGGCCGGCCGGCCGCCGGTCGGCATCTCGGCGCTGATCCGGGACGTCATGTAGGCGGCCATACCCGCGCTGCCCAGCACCGAACCGACCTGCCGTGTCGCGTTGTAGACGCCGGACCCGGCGCCGGCCAGCCGCGGCGGCAGGTTGCGGGTGGCGGTCGCCGCCAGCGGCGACCAGATGAACGCCATGCCGATGCCCATCGCGATGAACGGCAGCACCAGCTGCCAGATCGGCGTCGTCGGGGTCAGCCCGAACGACAACCAGGTCAGCCCGATCGCCAGCGCCGAGAACCCGGACCCGACGATCGGCTGCGGCGGATAACGGTCGATCAACTTGCCCACCAGCGGCGCCAGCATCCCGGACACCACAGCCATGGGCGCCGTGAGCAGGGCCGACCGCGTCGCGCTCAGACCCAGTACGGCCTGGGCGTGGAACATCACCGGCAGGATCATCGCGGTGACGCAGAACCCGATGGTGGCCACCGCCACGTTGGACAGGCAGAAGTCGTTGTCGCGGAACACCGTCAACGGAATCAGCGGCTCGTCCGGATTGACCGATTGCCAGTAGACGAAGGCCGCCATGAAGCCCAGGCCGCCGAGGATCACCAGCCAGATCCACCAGGCCCAGTCATGTGTCTGCCCCTCCTGCAGGCCGAACACGATGCCGAACATGCCGACGCCCGACAGCACCACGCCGAGCACGTCGAACCGGTGCCGCTCGGTGGGCAGCTGCGGGACCAGCACCCAGGCCAGAGCCAGGCCGACGATGCCGATCGGCACGTTCACGAAGAAGATCCACTGCCAGCCGAGGTGGTCCACCAGCACGCCACCGGCCAGCGGGCCGACCAGCGTCGCCACCCCGGCGGTGGCGCCCCACACGCTCATGGCCGCACCGCGGTGATCGGGCGGAAAGATGCGGGTGATCGTGGACAGCGTCTGCGGAGTCAACAACGCCGCACCCAGACCCTGCACCACGCGCGCGGCGACGAGCATCCCGATGCTGCCGGACAGGCCGCACCACAGCGACGCCAGCGTGAAGACGGCGAGCCCGGCCAGATACAGGTTCCGCGGCCCGAAGCGGTCACCGAGCCGGCCGGCGACCAGCAGCGGCACCGCATAGGCCAGCAGGTAGGCGCTGGTCACCCAGATGACACCGTCGTAGTCGGTGCCGAGCTTCTGCATGATGACGACGTTGGCGACGGAGACGATCGTGGAGTCCACCAGGATCATGAAGAAGCCGAACATCATGGCCCAGAGGGCATTCCAGGGTCGACTGACCTGCGCAGCACTCACCGACAAACTCCGGCGAAAATCAACGTTTGCATGCAGTGGGTATCAAGTCCGGTGGCCGGCGGACGTGCCGGCCTCGGCTTCGACGCTACGGACAGTCGCGGATCCGAACAAGTCAGCAGCTCGGCCATGGCGCCAAGGCCCCCGATGGGCCCGAGGGACTAAGCCCGGTGGCGTTCGTGTCCCGACTCGCCCATGTCCCCGACGGACAGCAGCGCCAACAGCGCGACCACCACGCCCGTCGTCATCACCGCCGCGAGAGCCAACTCACCGTTGCCCAGTGCGCCGACGAGGGGCGCCACCGCCGCGCCGAGACCGAACTGGGCAGCACCCAGTGCGGCCGCCGCGGTGCCGGCGGCATCAGGGTGACGGGCCAGTGCGACGGCAGGTGTGTTGGGAATCACCAGGCCCATCGCGGCCAGCATGGCCCAGACCGGAATCAGGAAAGCGGCCAGACCGCCCACGTGCAATAACGCCAGCGCGACGAACCCGAGGCCGAACACCGATGCGGCGACCAGCGCGACCAGAGCGATCTTCTGCGGCTCGAACCGGCGCAGCAGCACGACGTTGAACTGGGTGGCGCCGATCAGCGCGATCGCGCCGGCGGCGAACACCAGGGCGAAGGCCTGCTGGTCCAGGCCGTAACGCCCCTGCAGCACGAACGCAGCACCCGCGATGTACGCGAACAGGCCCGACATCCCGAGTGCGCCGACGATGACCAGCACGACGAACCGGATATCGCTCAGCACCTCGACGTAGGTGCGCAGAATTGCCCGCAGTTGTAACGGGCGCCGGTCTTTGGCCGCGAGGGTCTCGGGCAGGGCCAGCACCGCCACCGCGAGGATCGCACCACCGAGCACCGCGAGTGCGGCGAACACCCAATGCCACGAACCGCGCAGCAGCACTGCCGCGCCCAACGACGGCGCCAACACCGGCGCCACGCCCAGGACCAGGATCAACCGGGACATCACGACGGCGGCGACCGACTCTTCGAACAGGTCACTGACGACAGCGATGGCCACGACGGAGGCTGCGGCGGCGCCCACGCCCTGCAGCGTGCGGGCCACGCCCAGCACCTCGATGTTCGGCGCGAACAGGCACAGCACCGAGGCCGCCATGTGCAGCAGGATGCCGGCGACCAGGGGCCGACGGCGGCCCAGCGCGTCCGACAGCGGGCCGACGATCAGCTGCCCCAGGGCCAGCCCGCCGAGCGTCCCCGTCAGCGTCAGCTGCGCCACCGACGACGACAGCCCCAGCTCAGAGGCGATGCGCGGCAGCGCGGGCAGGTACATGTCGATGGTCAGCGGGCCCAGCGCGACCAGCAGGCCCAGCACCACGATCATTCGGGTGCGACTCGGCGCCGGACGTACCTCCGGTGCCTCGAGGTGCGCGCCACTACCGGCGGCGTCACCCACCGCTGTCAGATCCACAAGGGGCGATGCTGCCATGAATATGGTTAGCAATGCATACCGGTTTTTTCTTCCCGGCAAACCAGGCAGGTCCAGATGCATTTACCGGCTCAGCCGGTGCCGGGCACTCAGATGACGCGCCGATCGTTGACCACGCGATAGCCTGAAATCCTGAGTACGGAGATGGAGAGGCCGGCCGATGAGTGCTCGCTCCAGCATGAAGGGGCAGTTGCCTGTGAAGCATGACGCCCGCGACGAGAATCCTGGCGCCGCCGCCAAGGCACTGTCACACATCCTCGAAGGCGGAGCCCGGGTGCAGGCGCCGGCCGTGGCGGCCTACGTGAACAGGTTGCGTGAACACAAACCCGGCGCCACCCCGGCCGAGATCATCGCCAAGCTCGAGACCCACTACCTCGCCGCGACCATGGCCAGCGGCGCCGCAGTCGGGTCGGCCGCCGCCTTCCCCGGCATCGGCACCATCGTCGCGATGTCGGCGGTCGCGGGCGAGACCGTGGTGTTCCTCGAAGCGACCGCGGTGTTCGCCCTGGCGGTCGCCGAGGTGCACGGCATCCCGGTCGAACAGCGGGAACGCCGGCGCGCTCTGGTGCTCGCGGTGCTGGTCGGCGATGAGGGCAAGCACGCCATCGGGGATCTGCTCGGCACCGGCCGCACCAGTGGCGCCTGGCTGGCCGACGGCGCGGCGACCGTGCCGCTGCCGGCTGTCTCGCAACTGAACTCACGGCTGCTGAAGTTCTTCGTGAAGAAGTACGCGCTCAAGCGTGGCGCCATCGCCTTCGGCAAGCTGTTGCCGGTTGGCATCGGCGCGGTCATCGGTGGCGTCGGCAACCGGTTGATGAGCAAGAAGATCATCGAGAACGCCCGCGCGGCGTTCGGTCCGCCGCCGGCGCGGTGGCGGCAGACACTGCACGTGCTGCCCGAGGCGCGGGATTAGCAAACTCTCCGTGGCGCTGAGGCACCAATACTTGACCATTCACTGACTTCCGCCGACCAAGGAATCGACCGACGGGTTAGCCTTAGGCGGCACCGGGGCGGGCGACCGCCAACACAACATATGGCGGGCTATGCCGGGCTGAGGTCCAGCGCTCGTCGGGCAGAAGGAAACGAGGCGAATAGCGGCCGTGAGCACATCACCTTCACCATTCGGTCAGAACGAGTGGCTGGTCGAAGAGATGTATCGCAAATTCCGTGAGGACCCGTCCTCGGTGGACCCGAGTTGGCACGACTTCCTACGTGACTACAACCCCGAACCCATAACGGACACAACGGATTCCGTTGCCGTAGCAGCCCCGGCACCCGCCGCGGCACCTCCGGCCCCGGCACCCGCGCCGGCCGCACCGGCTCCTGCCGCCGCGCCCGTTGCTGCCGCTCCGGCCCCCGCGGCACCGGCCCCGGCCAAGGCCGCTCCCGCCAAGGCCGCTCCCGCACTGGTGGTGGCCGAGGACTCGGAGACGCAGGTGCTGCGCGGCGCCGCGGCTGCCGTCGTCAAGAACATGAACGCGTCGCTGGACGTGCCGACCGCCACGAGCGTGCGTGCCATCCCCGCGAAGCTGATGATCGACAACCGCGTCGTCATCAACAACCACCTCAAGCGCACCCGCGGCGGCAAGATCAGCTTCACCCACCTGCTGGGCTACGCGATCGTCCAGGCGGTCAAGCAGTTCCCCAACATGAACCGGTACTTCGCCGAGGTGGACGGCAAGCCGTCGGCGGTCACGCCGGCGCACACCAACCTCGGTCTGGCCATCGACCTGCAGAACAAGGACGGTTCGCGCCAGCTCGTCGTCGCGGCCATCAAGCGTTGCGACACAATGCAATTCGGCCAGTTCATCGCGGCCTACGAGGACATCGTCCGGCGTGCGCGGGACGGCAAGCTGACCGCCGAGGACTTCAGCGGCGTCACCATCTCGCTGACCAACCCCGGCACCATCGGCACCGTGCACTCGGTGCCGCGCTTGATGCGCGGTCAGGGCGCCATCATCGGCGCCGGCGCCATGGAGTACCCGGCCGAGTTCCAGGGCGCCAGCGAGGAGCGCATCGCCGAGCTCGGTATCGGCAAGCTCATCACGCTGACGTCGACCTATGACCACCGCATCATCCAGGGCGCCGAGTCCGGTGACTTCCTGCGCACGGTCCATCGCCTGCTGCTGGACGACGCCTTCTTCGACGAGATCTTCCGCGAGCTGGGCATCCCCTACGAGCCGGTGCGCTGGCGGATCGACAACCCGGACTCGATCTCCCACAAGAACGCCCGCATCATCGAGCTGATCGCGGCCTACCGCAACCGCGGTCACCTGATGGCCGACATCGACCCGCTGCGTCTGGACAAGACCCGTTTCCGCAGCCACCCCGACCTCGACGTCAACACCCACGGCCTGACGCTGTGGGACCTGGACCGCGAGTTCAAGGTCGACGGTTTCGCCGGCAAGCAGTTCATGAAGCTGCGCGACGTGCTGTCGGTGCTGCGCGACGCCTACTGCCGCCACGTCGGTGTCGAGTACACCCACATCCTCGAACCCGAGCAGCAGAAGTGGCTGCAGGAGCGCGTCGAGGTCAAGCACGACAAGCCCACGGTCGGCGAGCAGAAGTACATCCTGTCCAAGCTCAACGCCGCCGAGGCCTTCGAGACCTTCCTGCACACCAAATATGTTGGGCAGAAACGCTTCTCACTGGAAGGCGCGGAGGCCGTCATCCCGATGATGGACGCCGCCATCGACCAGGCGGCCGAGCACAACCTCGACGAAGTCGTCATCGGGATGCCGCACCGCGGCCGCCTCAACGTGCTGGCCAACATCGTCGGCAAGCCGTACTCGAAGATCTTCAGCGAGTTCGAGGGCAACCTGAACCCGGCCCTGGCACACGGCTCCGGCGACGTGAAGTACCACCTCGGCGCCACCGGCCACTACCTGCAGATGTTCGGCGACAACGAGATCGACGTGTCGCTGGTGGCCAACCCGAGCCACCTCGAAGCCGTCGACCCCGTCCTCGAGGGTCTGGTCCGGGCCAAGCAGGACCTGCTCGTCGGTGACGAACACGACGACAGCGACGCACACGGCCGCTTCTCGATCATGCCGATGATGCTGCATGGCGACGCCGCGTTCGCCGGCCAGGGCGTGGTGGCCGAGACGCTGAACCTGGCGCTGCTCAAGGGTTACCGCACCGGCGGCACCATCCACATCGTGGTGAACAACCAGATCGGATTCACCACGGCGCCAACGGATTCGCGCTCCAGCGAGTACTGCACCGACGTGGCCAAGATGATCGGCGCGCCGATCTTCCACGTCAACGGCGACGACCCCGAGGCCTGCGCCTGGGTGGCACGGATCGCGGTCGACTTCCGTGAGGCGTTCAAGAAGGACGTCGTCATCGACATGCTGTGCTACCGCCGCCGCGGCCACAACGAAGGCGACGACCCGTCGATGACCCAGCCGTACATGTACGACGTCATCGACACCAAGCGCGGCGTCCGCAAGACCTACACCGAAGCCCTCATCGGCCGTGGTGACATCTCCATCAAAGAGGCCGAGGACGCTCTGCGCGACTACCAGGGCCAGCTGGAGCGGGTCTTCAACGAGGTGCGCGAGCTGGAGAAGCACACCATCGAGCCCAGCGAATCGGTGGAGTCCGACCAGACCATCCCGCAGCGCCTGCTGACCGCGGTCGACAAGTCACTGCTGGCCCGCATCGGCGACGCGCACCTGGCGGTGCCCGAGGGCTTCAACGTCCACCCGCGCGTCAAACCGGTGCTGGAGAAGCGTCGTGAGATGGCCTACGAGGGCAAGATCGACTGGGCGTTCGGCGAGCTGCTCGCCCTGGGCTCGATGGTCGCCGAGGGCCGCCTGATCCGGTTCTCCGGTCAGGACACCCAGCGCGGCACGTTCACCCAGCGGCACGCGGTGCTGATCGACCGCACCACCGGCGAGGAGTTCACCCCGCTGCAGCTGCTGGCCACCAACACCGATGGCACCCCCACCGGCGGCAAGCTGCTGATCTACAACTCGGCGCTGTCGGAGTACGCCGCGGTCGGCTTCGAGTACGGCTACTCGGTCGGCAACCCCGACGCCATGGTGCTGTGGGAAGCCCAGTTCGGTGACTTCGTCAACGGCGCGCAGTCGATCATCGACGAGTTCATCAGCTCGGGTGAGGCCAAGTGGGGCCAGCTCTCCGACGTCGTGCTGCTGCTGCCGCACGGCCATGAGGGCCAGGGTCCGGACCACACGTCGGGCCGCATCGAGCGGTTCCTGCAGGTGTGTGCCGAGGGTTCGATGACGGTCGCCATGCCGTCGACCCCGGCCAACTACTTCCACCTGCTGCGCCGGCACGGCCTCGACGGCATCCACCGGCCGCTGATCGTCTTCACCCCGAAGTCCATGCTGCGCAACAAGGCCGCGGTCAGCGACGTCAAGGACTTCACCGAGATCAAGTTCCGCTCGGTGCTCGAAGAGGCGACTTACGAAGAAGGCGTCGGCGACCGGGCCAAGGTCACGCGAGTGCTGCTGTGCAGCGGCAAGCTCTACTACGACCTGGTGGCACGCAAGGCCAAGGACAACCGAGAAGACATCGCGATCGTCCGCATCGAGCAGCTGTACCCGCTGCCCAAGCGCCGTCTCGAAGCCACGCTGGCCCAGTACCCGAACGTGCAGCAGTACTTCTGGGTGCAGGAAGAGCCGGCCAACCAGGGACCCTGGCCGACGTTCGGCCTGAGCCTGCCGGAACTGCTGCCGGACCGCCTCACCGGCATCAAGCGCATCTCGCGCCGGGCCATGAGCGCGCCGTCGTCGGGTAGCTCGAAGGTGCACGCCATCGAGCAGCAGGCCATCATCGACGAGGCCTTCGCCCCTTAACGCCCGAACGTGAGCTTGGGTGCGAACTTCCGGCGGAACTTCGCACCCAAGCTCATTTTCGCGAGACTGTGCGCTCGTTTGTGGGCCAATAGGGCCCCCGCGACCGCAACCCGGTCTGCGTCGAAGCCCGGTGGCGGTTCGGCCAGTCCGAGCAGCCCATTCAGCAGGTGACATTGCGCGACGGCGAGCTCGTGACGAGTTGTCTCAGGGACGTGCGGTGACGGCACGCTCGGATACCGCGACAGGCCCGCCGCCCAGGGACTGACCGTGCCTGCGGATTCGCGGCCGACAGCGGACCGGATGGCCGAGAGCTCCCCCGCGAGCACGTCCACTGCCGGATAGGCGCCGTCCCGTTCCAACATGACCGCGGGCAACACGGTTCTGCTCGCGAGCTCGGCTAGTAGGTCCAGGATCGGCTCGGCCACGTCGGCGGTGTGGGTGTCGTGCCAGATGCCGTCGCGCAAGGCGCCGCCGGCGACGTGGACATAGGCGATTCGTTCCAGCGGCAACGTTTCGAGCGCGTCGAGAGGGTCCGCGCCGAAGTTGACGGCCGAGGTGTAGAGGTTCGCGACGTCTACCAGCAGCAGCGCGCCGGTGCGTTCGGCGATCTCGGTCAGGAATTGGGCCTCGGTGAACTCGCGGTCGGGCCATTCCAGCACTGCCGCAACGTGTTCCAGTGCCAGCGGGACACCGAGCGCGTCTTGGGCGATCCGAACGTTCTCGACGACGACATCGAGGGCCGCGCGGGTGCGCGGCACCGGCAGCAGGTGCCCGGCCTCGCTGCCACCGGCGCGCACGAAGGCGATGTGCTCGCTGACCAATGGCGCATCCAGTGCCGCCGCACATGCGGCGAGGTGCGCCAGGCGGGCCGCCTCAGGCACCTGTGCCCCACCGAGTGAGAGCGAAACACCATGCGGGACAACGGGAACACCACGGGCCCGCAATGCCTGTAGCGAGTCGGGCAGTCGCTCGGGTTTGATGCCTTCAGCGATCACCTCGACGAACTCGACGCCGGGCAGCCGCTCGATCGACAGGTCGATTTCGGGGCGCCAGCCGATACCGATCGCGGTGCTCATCCTCCGCAACCCCCGCAGCCCCCACAACCACCACCGCCACAGCCACCCCCGCCGCAACCGCCCCCGCCGCCGTCGCTGCCGGTGGCGCCGACCAGCGCACTCCGCAGATCGGGGTCGGTCAGCGCCGCGAAGCCCAACAGCGCCACACCCATCACCTGCGCCGACCCGAGCACCGAACCATCCGCTACACGCGCGTCGTACTCCTCGCGAACAGCTTCCAGCTCCCGCCGCCCGTCCGCCGTCGGGCGATGCCCGGCGCCCACCGCGGCCATGCACCAGACGATCAACGACACCAACGCCGTCACCACCAGGACGACAATCAGTACACCGACGGGACGGTGGAGCTCAGCACCGTTGATCGCCCGGACGACGCCGACCACCCACACCACACCAGGCAGCAGCGCAACGACGCGGCAGAGCACCACCCGGACGCCCGTGGGTAGCAAGCCGTCGGCTCTCAGATGCTCACCGACCGCGGAAACCTGCGGATGGTCACGCAGTCGTTCGATGCGTCGTCTCCCCGCTGAACCGGTCTCGCGCGCGGCCTCGAGCACCGCTTCCTCCATCGCGTCGCGACCGATGGAACCCGCGGCGACCGTCAGCCCGCCTTCCCGAGCGACGAGCATCCGGCCACTCAAGACCGTCTGCGCAATCGCGGTATCCACGACTCGCCTCGGACCGCCCGCAAGAAACGCCGTCCGATAAGCGTCATCGAGCGGCTTACCCACCCGAAGGCCACGAGAACCGGACAGAATCCCTCTGACCCAGAACACCAAGAACACCGCGAGCACATAGACCCCGATGAACTGCACCAAAAAATCCGGTCCTGACAGACCCCACGGTTCGTGCATCGCCCGCCTCCTGTCTACGTTGACATCCCGCCGATGAAGCGTTTTCAGAATGCTCACGACGACAGGCGAAACCGAGCTCAAAGCCCTGGCATCATTGATTTCCTTGCGCGATCCACACATTGGCCGGCAGCGGGCGACGTCCGCCTCACCCGGAACCGCGGGTATCGGCTAGCCTGACGCCAAGTCATCACGCGCCAACACAAGGGAGTGTTCATGGAGGGCTTCGCCGGAAAAGTCTGCGTCGTCACCGGAGCCGGATCGGGCATCGGCCAGGCGCTCGCCATCGAACTCGCCCGCTCGGGCGCCAAGCTGGCGATCAGCGACGTCAACACCGAGGGCCTCGCCGAGACCGAAGAGCGGATCAAGGCCATCGGCGCCCCCGTCAAGGCCGACCGCCTCAACGTCACCGAGCGCGAAGCCTTCGCGCTGTACGCCGACGCCGTCGCCCAGCACTTCGGCAAGGTCAACCAGATCTACAACAACGCCGGCATCGCATTCACCGGCGACATCGAGGTCAGCCAGTTCAAGGACATCGAGCGCGTCATGGACGTCAACTTCTGGGGCGTCGTCAACGGCACCAAGGAATTCCTGCCGCACCTGATCGCCTCCGGCGACGGGCACGTCATCAACGTCTCCAGCGTCTTCGGCCTGTTCGCCGTCCCCGGACAGGCCGCCTACAACGCCTCCAAGTTCGCCGTCCGCGGCTTCACCGAGGCGCTGCGCCAGGAGATGAAGCTCGCCGGGCACCCGGTCAAGGTCACCACGGTGCACCCCGGCGGCGTGAAGACCGGCATCGCCCGCAACTCCACCGCCGTCGAGGGCCTCGATCCCAAGGAACTGGCCAAGACCTTCGACGCGAAGCTGGCCAAGACCACCCCCGAACGCGCCGCCAAGATCATCCTCGAGGCCGTCCGCAAGGGCCACGCCCGCGTGCTCGTCGGGCCCGACGCCAAGTTGCTGGACCTGATCATCCGGGCCACCGGCTCGGGCGCCTACCAGGACCTGTTCTCGCGCGTCACCTCACGCGTGCTGCCGACACGTTCGCACTGACCCCGTCAACCAACGCAAAGGAGCGTTCATGGAGGGATTCGCCGGCAAGGTCTGCGTGATCACCGGAGCAGGATCGGGCATCGGGCAGGCACTGGCCATCGAACTGGCGCGCTCAGGTGCGCTGTTGGCGATCAGCGACATCGACACCGAGGGCCTGGCCAAGACCGAGGAACAGGTCAAGGCGATCGGCGCCCCGGTGAAGGCCGACCGACTCAACGTCGCCGAGCGCGAGGCCTTCGCGCTGTACGCCGACGACGTGGTCAAGCACTTCGGCAAGGTCAACCAGATCTACAACAACGCGGGCATCGCCTTCACCGGCGATCTCGAAGTCAGCCAGTTCAAGGACATCGAGCGGGTCATGGACGTCGACTTCTGGGGCGTCGTGAACGGCACCAAGGTCTTCCTGCCGCACCTGATCGCCTCGGGCGACGGACACGTCGTCAACGTCTCGAGCATCTTCGGGCTGTTCGCGGTGCCCAGCCAATCCGCTTACAACGCAGCCAAATTCGCCGTCCGCGGCTTCACCGAGGCGTTGCGCCAGGAGATGAAGCTGGCCGGGCATCCGGTGAAGGTCACCACGGTGCACCCGGGCGGCATCAAGACCAACATCGTGCGCAACTCGACCGCGGCGTCCGACATCGACTCCGCGGGACTGAACAAGCTGTTCGACAGGGCTGCCCTGACCACGCCGGAACGGGCCGCCCAGATCATTCTCGAGTCTGTTCGCAAGGGCCATGCCCGGGTTCTGGTCGGACCGGACGCCAAGATCGTCGACGTGATCGTCCGCATCACCGGGTCAGGCGCCTACCAGGGCCTGTTCGCGGCCATCGCGGGACGGGTGTTGCCGAAGCTCGGCTAGTGGTCCAGCGGGTGCTGGGCCAACCACGCACCCGCTACCGCCGCCGGATCGGCGCCCTTGTCGACCTGACCGATCATGTCGGTCAGCGTCGCGGTGTCGAGTTCGCCGGCAATTCCGTTGAGCGCCAACACCTGTTGCTCAGCCAGGACATTGCGCCGGTACAACGGCACCACGTTCTCGGCGCGGATCAATGCGGTCCGGTCGGTCAGTACCGTCACGCCCGACGGTGCCGCCGGCGCTGCGGTCGAGGTCCAGGCCAACGTCACCGCACCGGCTTTCAGCGCAGCGAAAAGGCTTGCGGTGTCCGTGAATTCACGGGCGGCCGGCAGGATGCAGTCCCCCACCCGAGCCGGGTGGGCGTCACCTGTCACCACCCCGACGGACAGTCCGCCGCAATGGCCCGGCAGCGCCGCGACATCCTTTGTGCCCCAACGGTCGGCCGTCGCCGCGGTGACCGCGACGGCCGGCTTGTCCTGCGCTGACGCGGTGTAGTCGGCAGCGGCCACCCCTTCGGGCAGCGCCGAGATCATCGACCGGTAAACCTGCTCGTCGGCCCGCGCCGTGGCGTGCGGGACGAACCTGGCGAGCAGTTCGCCGGTCAGACCCGGCGCGACCGTGACGTCGGCGGAATCAAGGGCCGCAACAGGATCCGGGACCAGATGCACCCGGGTCGGGACACCGAAATATCCCAGCGCCGCCGAGTACAGATGGGCCAGCAGCTTCGACTCGGGCGTCGGCGCCGCGCCGACGGTCAACGCCGGTGGCCCCGGCACGGATTGCCCGGTGCTGCAGCCCGCCGTCGTCGCGGTGATCAGTGCGGCCAGCGCCACACTGCCCACCGCGACCCGGCGGCTCACGGTGCTCAGGCTTGCGATGCGGCGGCCACTGCGGCCGCCACGGCCGGACCCACGCGCGGGTCGAGCGCGCTGGGCACGATGTAGTCGACGGACAGATCGTCACCGACGACCGAGAAGATGGCTTCTGCGGCAGCCACTTTCATGGCCTCGGTGATGCGACGCGCACCGGCGTCCAGGGCCCCGCGGAACACACCGGGGAACGCCAGCACATTGTTGATCTGGTTCGGGAAGTCGCTGCGGCCGGTCGCCACCACCGCGGCGTACTTGCGGGCGGCGTCCGGGTGGATCTCCGGGTCCGGGTTGGACAGCGCGAACACGATGCCGTTCGGGGCCATCGTGGCGATGAGCTCTTCGGGCACCAGACCGGCAGAGACGCCGAGGAAGACGTCGGCGCCGTCGAGCGCCTCGGCGACACCGCCGGTGATGCCGCGCGGGTTGGTGCGGCCGGCGAGTTCGGCCTTGAAGGAGTTGAGGTCTTCGCGGCCGGAATGCACGACGCCCTTGCTGTCGAGCACGACGATGTCGCGAATACCGCTGGCCAGCATGATGTTGGTGCAGGCCACGCCGGCCGCACCGGCGCCGGACACCACGACCTTGAGGTCGTGCATGTCGCGCTCGAGCACCTTGGTGGCGCCCAGCAGCGCGGCGAGCACCACGATGGCGGTGCCGTGCTGGTCGTCATGCATGACGGGGCAGTCCAGCGCCTCGATGACGCGGCGCTCGATCTCGAAACATCGCGGCGCGGAGATGTCCTCCAGGTTCACGGCGCCGAACGTCGGACGCAGCCGGATCAGGGTCTCGACGATCTCGTCGGGATCCTTGGTGTCCAGCACGATCGGGATGGAATCCAGCCCGCCGAAGGTCTTGAACAGGGCACTCTTGCCCTCCATGACCGGCAGGGAGGCGGCGGGGCCGATGTCGCCGAGGCCGAGCACGGCGCTGCCGTCACTGACGACCACGACCAGGCGGTTGGCCCAGGTGTACTTCTTGGCCAGGGTCGCATCAGCGGCGATGGCGCGGCTGACCTGGGCGACACCCGGGGTGTAGGCGATCGACAACGCACGCTGGGTATCCAGCGGCTCGTTGAGGGCTACGGAGAGCTTGCCCCCTTCGTGGGCGGCGAAGATTTCCGCATCGTCAATGACCACCTGGGGTGTGCGCACAGCACCTGTCTTATCTGACACCGCGTTAGGCTACTTCACTCGATTGTTACTCGCGGGTTCCGCGTAGCATTTGCGACTGGTCTATTGGCCGAGAAAGTCCGCCCCACGGGAGGTCAGCCGCATGCCCTCGTTCCGCGCACTACAACCGTCGAATTTCCGCCCGACCCCGAAAAAGGCCCCCACCGGCCCCGATGCCAGCTCCATCCACGTGCCGGTCGCACGCGCGACGGTGGATTGCGGCGTCTACTCCATGGGCTCGCGCCTGCCCGGCAAATACACCCACGGCGCCGCCGTCGCGAAGGTGCGCGAACTGCGCGCGGCCGGCGCGGAGGCATTTGTGTGGATCGGGCTCCACGAGCCCGATCACCACCAGATGCAAGCCGTCGCCGATGTCTTCGGACTGCACGAACTAGCCGTCGAGGACGCAGTCTGCGCTCATCAGCGGCCCAAGCTGGAACGGTACGACCAGACCCTGTTTCTGGTGCTCAAGACCGTCAGCTACGTCGAGCACGAGTCGGTGGCCAACGCCCGGGAGATCGTCGAGACCGGCGAGATCATGGTGTTCGTCGGACCCGACTTCGTGGTGACCGTCCGGCACGGTGAGCACAGCGGACTGGCCGGGGTGCGGCACCGGCTGGACGAGTCGCCCACCATCCTCACGCTGGGGCCCTACGCGGTGATGCACGCCATCGCCGACCATGTGGTGGACAGCTATCTGGATGTCACCTCGCTCGTCGAGACAGACATCGACGCCGTCGAGCAGACCGTCTTCTCCTCACGCTCCCAGACCGACATCGAGAGCATCTACCTGCTCAAGCGCGAAGTGGTCGAGTTGCGGCACTCGGTGAACCCGCTGACCATGGCGCTGCAGCGACTGCTGTCCGACCACAACGACCTGATCTCGAAAGAAGTTCGCCGCTACATCCGCGACGTGCATGACCACAACAGTCAGGCCGCCGACCAGATCACCGGGTTCGACGATCTGCTGAGCTCGCTGGTGCAGGCCGCTCTGGGCAAGGTCGGGATGGAACAGAACGCGGACATGCGCAAGATCTCGGCGTGGGTCGCCATCGCCGCCATGCCCACCATGATCGCCGGCATCTACGGCATGAACTTCGACAACATGCCCGAACTGCATTGGCACTACGGGTATTTCGGGGTGCTGACGTTGATGGTGCTGGTGTGCACGGGGTTGTATCGGACGTTCCGGCACAACCACTGGCTGTAGCTGTGTGAGCTTCCGGCAATCTGGCACTGACCGATGCGGCCTATAGCAAAACCGACCACGGGTAACAACCAATCGGGCATGATCTTCCAATGAAAATTGGGAGCAAGTCCACCGTAGTCGCGTTGGTCGTTGCCAGTGGTGTGCTCACCGGCATCACCGCACCCGCCGCCCACGCCAACGGCGCGGACGCCGTCATCAGAGACCTCGAAGCCGAGGGCTATACCGTCAGACTCAACTGGCTCAACGGGAACAAGCCCACGTTGCTACCCCGCTGCACGGTGGTCCGGGTCAACAACCCGTCCTCCGACGAACCGGCCGAAGGCGACGTCGTGTGGGCTGATGTCGCCTGCCCGAACAACACTTCCTAGCCGTACGACGATCAAGCGGCGAGGCACGAGCCGCGTCGAGGAGTGCGGCAATTGGGACTAAGCGCGGGGTTCCGCAGCCCGGCGCCGCTGATCGAGTACGTCGACGCCGTCCTGCTGCCACGCATCGCGCATGGCGTCGGCGCCTTTGAGCCGCACCCAGGCGGCCTCGGTGGCGGTGATCGGGGTGGCGGTCAGGATCCGCACCGGCTGGTAGGGCTCGGGCAGTTCGACATCGCCGATCTCACTGGCGCCCAACAGGAATGCGGTGAACGCAGCGCCTTGCCACACAGGTTCTTGTAGGTCGATCAGGGCGTCGGGCTCCAGGATCAGGCCTTCGACGGCCGGCGCCGATGCCAGCACCGCGATCGAGCGGGCCAGCCCCGGCGGCGTGGGGCCGCGCAGCGACAGCACCGCTTCCGCCCGGGGACCGCTGATCCCATCGGCCATCATGTCCGTCGGGTCCGCCATGGGGTATCGCGAGCACCCTTGGGACGCATAGTGATACACGTCGTTGTCGGTCGGTCCGTAGCGCAGCACCTCGATGGGGTCGGCGCCGAGAAAGGTGACGCTGGCGCCCACCGGTTCGGCGGTGCTGCCGCGGCCGGCGAAATACGCCGTCACATGGGCCTTTACCGCTGCGAGGACGTCGGTCACTGCGGTAGCGACAGATTGCGACCCGTCGCCGGATCGAACAGGGTCAGTTTGGATGTGTCGAGAGCCAGCTCGATCTTGCCGCCCGCCGTCGCGGACGACTTGGCCGAAACCCTTGCCACGTAAGCGTTCTCACTCGATCCGGCGTCGGCGGTGTCGTCAGCCAGCTCGTCCAGCTGGGCAGCCTGAGCGCCGGCACCATCGATCCGGAAGTGCACGTACTTGTCCGCGCCCAGCGATTCCACCAGCTCGGCATCGACCTCGAAGGTCAGCGACTGGATGCGCGCGTAGGCGTCGATCACCGAGGCATCGTCGAACTGTTCGGGGCGCACACCCGCGATCAGGTCGGCCGACGGCCGGTGCTGGTCCAGCGCCGCGCGGGCCTCGTCGCTCAGGGTGACTTCACCGAACGGGAGTTCCACCCCGACATCGGTCCGGGTGGCCGGGAAGAAGTTCATCGACGGGGAGCCGATGAAGCCGGCGACGAACAGGTTCGCCGGCTGGTTGTACAGCTCGTCGGGGGTGCCGATCTGTTGCGCGACACCGCCGCTCATCACCACGACCCGGTCCCCCAGCGTCATCGCCTCGGTCTGGTCGTGGGTGACGTAGACGGTGGTGGTGCCCAGCCGGGCCTGCAGCCGGGCGATCTCCGTGCGCATCTGCACCCGCAGCTTGGCGTCCAGGTTGGACAGCGGCTCGTCCATCAGGAAGGCCTTGGGGCTGCGCACGATGGCGCGTCCCATCGCCACGCGCTGGCGCTGGCCACCGGACAGCTGGGCAGGCTTGCGGTCCAGAAGTGCGGTCAGGTCAAGGATTTTCGCGGTCTCCTCGACCTTGGCCGCGATGTCGGCCTTCGGCATCTTGGCGAGGGTCAGCGGGAACGCGATGTTCTGCCGCACCGTCATGTGCGGGTACAGCGCGTACGACTGGAACACCATCGCGATGTCCCGGTCCCGGGGCTCCTTCTCGTTGACCCGCTCGCCACCGATGCGCAGTTCGCCGGAACTGATGTCCTCCAGCCCGGCAATCATGTTGAGCGTCGTCGACTTTCCGCACCCCGACGGCCCGACCAGGATCAGGAACTCACCGTCGGCGATGGTCAGCGACAGGTCCTGCACGGCGGTCGCCCCACCGGTGTAACTCTTGGTGACGTGGTCCAAAACGATTTCGGCCATGAACTACCCCTTAACCGCACCGGACGTCAGGCCCGCGACGATCCGTCGTTGGAAGATCAGAACAAAGATGATGATGGGCACCGTGATGACCATGGCCCCGGCGGCGATGGAACCGGTCGGTTCCTCGAATTGCGAACTGCCCGTGAAGTTCGCGATCGCCACCGGCGCGGTGATGGCCCGCTGCGTGGCCGTCAACGACAACGCCAGCAGCAGGTCGTTCCAGGCGAAGATGAACACCAGGATCGCCGCGGTGACGATGCCGGGCGCGGCCAGCGGCGCGATCACCTTCCGGAAGGCCTGCCCCGGTGTGGCGCCGTCCATCTTGGCGGCCTTCTCCAAATCCCAAGGGATTTCCCGGAAGAACGCCGACAGGGTGTAGATCGCCAGCGGCAGCGCGAAGGTGATGTACGGCAGGATCAGGCCCGGCCAGGTGTCGAACAGCCCGACGGTGCGCTCGATGTTGAACAGCGGTGTCACCAGCGAGATTTGGGGGAACATCGAGATCAACAAGGCCAGACCGACCAGCAGCCGCTTACCCGGAAAGTCCAGGCGGGCCACGGCATAGGCGGCCATGCCACCGATCGTCACGGCGATGGCGGTGGTGATCAACCCGATGCCGATCGAGTTGATCAGTGCCGAACCGAAGCCGCCTCCGGTGAAGATGCCCTTGTAGTTGTCGAACGTGACCTGACGCGGAATCAGGTTGCCGTCCTTGACCGTTGACGTCGGCTTGAGTGACAGCGAGAAAATCCAGAGCACCGGCAGCAGCGCGTAGACCACCACCAGAACGTTGACCACACCCCAGCCGGCCAGCCGGCCGCCACGTGTCTGATCGCTCATCTCAGCGCACCTCGGCTTCCGCACCGGGCGCCGCGGCACCAAAAATCTTGATGTAGATGAACGCGATGATCGCGACAGTGGCGAAGATCAGAACGCTGATCGCCGAGCCGAGGCCGATGTTGAACGCCTTGAACAGGTTGTCGTAACCCAGGATCGACACCGATCCGGTGTTGTTGGTGCCGCCCGTGAGGACGTAGATGTTGTCGAAGATGCGGAACGCGTCCAGCGTGCGGAACAGCAGGGCCACCAGGATCGCCGGTTTCATCAGCGGCAGAGTCACTTTGGCGAACCGCTGCCAGCGGCCCGCGCCGTCCATCTGGGCAGCGTCGAGCAGGTCCTGGGGCACCAGCACCAGCCCGGCCAACAGCAGCAGCGACATGAACGGGGTGGTCTTCCACACCTCGGCGAGCACCACGATGGCCAGCGACGGCAACTGTTCGGTCAGCGGCGCGGTGCCCGTGGGCAGCAGGTTCGCGAGGTACCCGGTGCCCGGCGTCCACGCGTAATACCAACTGTAAGAAGCGGCTACGGTCACGATGCCGTACGGAATGAGGATGGCGGTGCGCACCACGGAGCTGCCGAACATGGTCCGGTGCATCACCACCGCCAGCGCCATGCCGAGCACGAACTCGATGGCCACCGACACCACCGTGATGCCGAGGGTGACCACGAAGGCCGTCCACCAGTAGTGGTCGGTGAGGATCGTCGCGTAGTTGTCCAGCCCGACGAACCGGGTTTCGCTCGGCGCCGCCAGGTTGTCCCGGTGCAGGCTCAGCCACACCGCGTAGGCGACTGGGTACGCCGCGACCGCCAGCATCACCAGCACGGCGGGTGCGATCAGTGAATACGCGAGTCGGCGCTCGGGGTTGTCGACACGGCCCGGAGCCAGTTTGTTCGCTCGGCGAGCCTCGCTCACGGGATCAGCCCCTTGCCGTCGATCGCCTGTTGCACCTCGGAGGCCAGCTTGTCGGCGGTGCGCTCCGGGTCGATCTTGGTGATCGGGGCCAGCGTCGCCGAAATCCGTGTCGACACCGCCTGATACTGCGGCGTGGCCGGCCGGACCGCCGCATCGGCGAGCTGACGACGGATCACCGCGTACTGCGGGTACTTGGCCTGGAACTTGGCGTCGTCATACAGCGACGCGCGGACCGCGGGCAGCCCGCCCTCCACCGACGTGAACTGCTGGTTGGTCGCGCTGCGCATGCACCGGATGGCCTCGAAGGCCTCGGCCTTGTGCGTACTGGTCTTGCTCACAGCAAGATTCAGCCCACCGATGGTCACCTTCGCCGGCACATCGGGTTGCACCGACGGGTAGTCCGCGAAGCCGAACACCTTCTTGCTCTCGTCGTAGGCGGTGGTGAACTGCGCATCGTCGGGCGCGAAGGTGCCGACGTCGTTGATGGCGCTCTTGAGCTCCGCGCGCTCGTCGAGCGGCAGGAACGGCACACCGCCCTTGACGGCGTTCTCCAGCAGCGACGGCAGCACGAACGGCCAGTTCACCTCGAGCGCGGCCTTGCCCTGCTCGAGAGCGAGCCGCGCCGTCCCCTCGTCGGTCTGGGTGATCGACGGGTCGGCGCCGGGTGCGGTGGCCACCGACTTGATGACCTGCAGCGCCTTGACGGTCGCGGCGCGGTGCTCAGGGGTGTCGGTCAAGGTGACGGTCTTGCCGTCGTCGGACAGCACGCTGCCGCCGGCACTGGTCAGCAAGGTGTTGAACCAGACCACCAGGCCCTCGTACTGCTTGGCCTGCACGGCGATCCAGCTGGGTCCCCCGGCGGCATGCAGCCGCGTCGCCTGCGCCACCATGTCGTCCCAGGTGGCCGGCGCTTCGGGCATCAGATCGGCCCGGTACCAGAGCATTTGGGTGTTGGTCGTGATGGGCGCGGCGAACAGCCGGCCCTGCCACTGCGCGGTCTTCAGCGGTCCGGGCAGGGTGTCGTCGGCGGCGTCGGCTTCCGCTTTTCCGGCCGGGTCGTCGGAAAGCGGCACGGCCCAGCCGGCCTCGGCGAACTCGGCGGTCCACACGACGTCCAGGCCCATGATGTCGAGGTTCTTGTCGTTGCCGGTCAGCCGGCGCGCCAGTTGCAGCCGCTGATCGTCGGCGCCCTTGGGCAGACTGACCTGCTTGATGCTGAAACGGCCGCCGAGCTCGGCGTTGCACCGCCTGGCGAGGGCCGAGAATGTGGCCTTCTCATTGGCCGACGTGTAGACACTGACGACGGTGCCGCCCGCACCCGAACCGCAGGCGGAGACCAACGTGGCGGCCGTGCACGCCGCAGCACCCGCTGCCAGCGCAGCCCGCAGCTTTCCCGCGCGCACCACGGACGCCTCCTGTCTCACGGGAACCTCCCGCGCGCAAACCGTAGAGCGCCGCGGGTGTGCCGTGCAACATATCGCCGCCATAGGTGCCGATCAGGCGGCAGGGCCGCCGACCGCTACAGCGACAGGCGCCCCAGCAGGTCGCGGCCCTGTTCGGCACACACCGGGTCGCACAGGACGTCGTAGCGTCCCGCGACCAGCTGCATGGTGGAGCTGAAATCCCTTGTGCCGCGGGACATCGCGTACTGCACGCCCGAGGTGATCAAGCCGAAGAACACACCGGCGATCAGGCCGGTGAGCAACGAACCCCACGCGTTGGTGCCGAAAAACCCCAGCACCAGCCCGATGAACAGGCCCAGCCACGCCCCGGTCAGGATGCCGCCGCCCAGCACGCGCGGCCAGGTGAGCCGCCCGGTGACCCGCTCGACCTGCATCAGGTCGACGCCCACGATGGTCACGTGCTGCACCGGAAACTGTTGGTCTGACAGGTAATCGACGGCCCGCTGCGCCTCGGCGTAGGTCGGGTACGACCCGATGGGCCAGCCCTTCGGCGGAGTCGGCAATCCGGGCTGTCCACCCGGGCCCGGGGTCCGGTCGGGTTGCAGCGGATTCGTCATGCTCCTGGTCTCCTGTCAGTCGCCGCGGAACGCACTTCGGCTACCACGATGCCATGATCTCTTAGGCTAGGTTGGTCGGCATGACAAGTCCGGGCGGGGAGTCGGGGCAGCCCTCTTGGGGTCCGTCGCGCCCGGCCGATCCGGTCCGCCCGCCGTCCGGTACCGACGCCGAAGCGACCAGCGACTATCCGGTGTACGAGTACCCGGCTCTCGAAGAGCCCGGACCCACCTCCGCACCCTGGCAGCAGGGGCCGCCCGCACCGGCGCCAGCGCCTCAGCCGCAGCCGCCGACGGGTCCGTTCCCCGCGCCTCCCGGTCCGCCGCCACCAGGCTTCTACGGTGCCCTGCCCGCCGGGCCGTTCGGCCCGCCGCCGGGGATGGCGCCGCCCGGATATCCGCCGCCGGGATACCTGCCGCCGGGATACCTGCCGCCCCCGCTGTACTCGTCGTACCCGCCACCGCCGTCGAACGACGGGATGGCCATCGGGTCACTGGTGTGCTCGCTGGTCGCGCTGCCGCTCTATTTCATGTGCTTCATCGGTCCGGTCGTCTCGCTGCTGGGCATCGTGCTCGGCATCGTGGCCATGATGCAGAGCAAGGGCCGGCCGCGGACCAGCGGCCGGACCATGGCCATCTCGGGCATCGCCATCGGTGGCGCGTCCATCGTCATCGGCCTGCTCGGCTTCGTGCTGTTCTACGACTGGGCGATTCACCAAGACCCGAACGTGTGATCGGCGTGCGGGTGAACCGACTGGCGGTCGGCTCGGTCGTGTGCGCACTGGCCGGCGTGGTGTTCGGCCCCATCGCGCTCATCGGCGTCGGGCTCGGTGTGGTCGCCTACGAGCGCATCCCCGGCAGCGGCACCCGCGGCAGCGTCCTGGCCGTGAGCGGCATCGTGTGCGGCGCCCTGGCGTTTCTGCTCAACCTGTTCCTGGTCGTACTGGTCCTCGGCGGCGCCTAGCCGGCCCGCTCACGCCGGCGGAGTGAACCGCTCGCCGGTGCGCGTCATCCCGGCGGCGCGTCCCTTGCCCGCGATCACCAGCGCCATCTTGCGGCTGGCCTCGTCGATCATCTCGTCGCCGAGCAGCACGGCGCCGCGGGCGCCGCCGGCCTGCGAGGTGTGCCATTCATAGGCCTCGAGGATCAGCTCGGCATGGTCGTAGTCGGCCTGGCGTGGACTGAAGATCTGGTTTCCGGCGGCGATCTGGTCGGGGTGCAGCACCCACTTCCCGTCGTACCCCAGCGCCGCGGTCTGCCCGGCAACGCGCGTGAACGCCTCGGTGTCCTTCACCTTGAAATATGGGCCGTCGATGGCATTGATGCCGTGCGCCCGCGCCGCCACCAGGATCGTCATCAGCACGTGGTGATAGGCGTCGCCGACGCCGTAGCCGACGGGCTGCTCCCCGACGACCAGGGTGCGCATGTTCAGGCTGGCCATCAGATCGCCCGGCCCGAAGATCAGCGCCTGCACCCGCGGCCCGCCGGCGATGGAGTCGGCGTTGGTGAGCCCCTTGGCGTCCTCGATCTGGGCCTCGATGCCGATGCGGCCGACGGGTAGTCCGTGCGCGCGCTCCAGCTGGGTCAGCAACAGATCGAGGGCCTGCACGTGCGAGACGTCGCTGACCTTCGGCAACACGATGACGTCCAACTCACCGCCGCCGCGCGCCACCGCGGTGACCACCTCGATCACGTCGGCGTGCGTCCACGGTGTGGTCCAGTCGTTGACCCGAAGTCCGCGCAGCTGGCCCGCCCAACCCGGCTCGCACAGCGCCTGCGCCACCCGGGTTCGCGCCGCGGCCTTCGCGTCGGCCGCCACCGCGTCTTCGAGGTCGAGGAACACCTGGTCGGCGGGCAACGTCTTGGCCTTGGCGATCATCTTGTCGCTGCTGCCGGGAACCGACAGGCAGGTACGGCGGGGCCGATACTGGTTCTCCACAACCCCACTCTCTACCCTGTGGTGCATGGTGGCGGTCAACAGGGTCTATGTGGCCAGACTCGCTGGACTGGTGGTTCTCGGGCCCGACGGAGAGTCGGTCGGCCGGGTGCGTGACGTGGTCGTGAGCATGGGCATCGTCCGCCAGCAGCCGCGGGTACTCGGCCTGGTCGTGGAGCTGACCTCGCGCCGCCGAATTTTCGTCCCGATCCTGCGGGTGACCTCGATCGAACACAACTCGGTGACCCTCACGGGGGCGACCATCTCGCTGCGCCGGTTCGCCCAGCGCCCGGGCGAGGCGCTGGTGCTCGGGCAGATTCTGGACACTCGCGTCCGCGTCACGGATCCGGAGCTCCAACAGCTCGCCGGCGTCGACGTCGTCGTGGTGGACCTGGCCATCGAGCAGGCCCGGTCGCGCGATTGGGTGGTGACCCGCGTCGCGGTGCGCCACCGCCGGCTGGGCCGGCGCACCACGGTGCACGTGGTCGATTGGCACAACGTCACCGGACTGACACCGTCGGCGCTCGCACTGCCGGGTCAGGGCGTGGCCCAACTGCTGGAGCAGTTCGACGGTCAGCGTCCCGTCGAGGTCGCCGACGCGCTGCGCGACCTGCCGGCCAAACGCCGCCACGAGGTCGTCAGGGCCCTCGACGACGAGCGCCTGGCCGACATCCTGCAGGAGCTCTCCGAACCCGAGCAGGCCGAACTGCTCAACCAGCTGGGCACCGAACGTGCCGCAGACGTGCTGGAAGAGATGGATCCCGACGACGCCGCCGACCTGCTCGCCGAGCTCGACGCCACCCGCGCCGCCGTGCTGCTGGACCGGATGGACCCCGAGGACTCCGAGCCCGTGCGCCGCCTGCTGCAGCACTCCCCTGACACCGCCGGTGGTCTGATGACACCCGAGCCCGTCGTGCTCACCCCGGACACCACCGTCGCCGAGGCGCTCGCGCGCGTCCGCGACCCCGAGCTGACGCCGGCGCTGGCGACGCTGACGTTCGTGACCCGGCCGCCGACCGCGACACCGACCGGCCAATACCTGGGCTGCGTGCACACCCAACGGCTGCTGCGCGAACCCCCGGCCACCCAGGTCGGCGGCATCCTCGACAGCGATCTCCCCGTGCTGTCACCCACCAGCTCCCTGGCCGAGGTGACGCGCTACTTCGCCGCCTACAACCTGGTGTCCGCACCGGTGGTCGACGACGAAAATCATCTACTGGGCGCCGTCACCGTCGACGACCTGCTCGATCATCTGCTGCCGTCCGGTTGGCGCAGCGCTGATGAACCCGGGCCGGGCTCGACCCAGGCCATCACCGACAACATCTCTGGAGTCAAGCGGTGAGCGAGCCTTCAGCCAGGCAGCGCCTGGACATCCCGCGCACGTCCCGAATCCGGCTGACCCCGTGGGTCGACGTCGAGTCCGTCGGCCGGTTCAGCGAATCGATCGCCCGATTCCTGGGCACCGGCAAGTTTCTGCTCATCCAGACCGTGATCGTGGTGGTGTGGATCGGTCTGAACGTCTTCGCCGTACGGCTGCAATGGGATGAGTACCCGTTCATCCTGCTGAATCTGGCGTTCTCGACGCAGGCCGCCTACGCCGCGCCGCTGATCCTGCTGGCCCAGAACCGCCAGGAGAACCGGGACCGGGTGGCGCTCGAAGAGGACCGCCGACGCGCGGCCCAGACCAAGGCCGACACCGAATTCCTGGCCCGGGAACTGGCCGCGCTGCGGCTGGCCGTCGGCGAGGTGGCCACTCGCGACTACCTGCGCCGCGAACTCGATGAGTTGCGCACGTTGATTGCTCAGCAGAACGGCGCCAAGAGCGGGTCGGGCAAGCGCAAGACCGGAAAGTCACGTCCGCCGGCCGAGGAAAGCGACCTTTCCGGCGACCCGGCGACCAGCTCCGACGCTGCCGCGGATGAGAGTTTCCACTCTGCGGAAACATTGCTACGCCAACCGCCCGCAGAGTAGGTATGGTGACTTGGATCACAACACAGGTCACCGGGGTCACTCCGGTATTCCACTTCCATAGGATGGCTTAGTGCACATCGGGGGCGACGCCGCAGACTCCGCGGACAACACTGCGCCTACTACTGACTCCCACGCACTTTTCGGTGACTCTGCGCTGGTTGACGACGAAATTCACGACTACGACGCCGCGGTCGATGACGAGGCTGACCCGGTCGGTGCTGCCGTTCCCGGCCGTCGCCGACAGATCGCCCGGGCGCTGCGCCGTCCCCTGGCCGGCGTCGCGGTCGTCGCGCCGCTGGTTCTGATGCTTGCCGTAGGCGGTTCGGCGCCGACTCGGCAAACGACGGTGCATAACAGCGCCACCGCGGGCGTCACGCCGATGGCGGCCGTCACGCCCACCACCCCCGGACCACGAAACCGGGCCGGCATGACGGTGGTGGCATCCGATCAGATTCCCCGCGCCCTGCACATGGACCCGACCACTGCCCTGTCGCCGCCGCCGGCGTCGCTGGTGATGGCACCCGGCGGGCTGCGGATCCCGCCGGTCGTCCTGAACGCCTACCGCACCGCCGAGAAGATCATGGCGACCAACGCGCCGGGCTGCGGCATCAGCTGGAACCTGCTGGCGGGCATCGGACGCATCGAGTCCGGGCACGCCAACAGCGGCGCCACCGATGCCCGGGGCACCGCGATCACCCCGATCCTCGGACCCGTCCTGGACGGCACCCTGGCCGGCAACGAGGTCATCGTGCAGAGCATCGCGGCCGGCCGCGTGACCTACGCCCGGGCCCTCGGACCCATGCAGTTCCTGCCCGGTACCTGGGCCCGGTACGCCGCGGACGCCATCGGCGACGGCAAGCCCGACGTGCAGAACGTCTATGACGCGTCCCTGGCCGCGGCCCGGTACCTGTGCAGCGGCGGGCTGAACCTGCGTGATCCGTCCCAGGTGCTGACCGCGATCCTGCGCTACAACAACTCGATGCCCTACGCCCAGAACGTGCTGGGCTGGGCCAAGGCGTACGTCACCGGTATCGCACCGGTCGACCTGCCGCCGATCGTCGGCCCGCCGCCCGCCATCGGCGACCAGCACCTCGACAACCCCGAGGGGCTCGGGCCGGGCCTGCCGATCAACGCGATGGGACTGCCGTCCGACGACCCACTGGCGATGACGCCCGCACTGCAGATGGGGCGGACGGGCCCGCTGCCCGGACCGGCCGAACCGAAACAGAACTGCGCCGTGTTCTGTCTGTCCGGTGGGCCCGCGCCGGCCGCCGTGCCCGCACCGGACGCCCCGGCGCTGGACGCGCCCCCGGCCAACCCGTTCAACGTGCCGCCGTTCCTGCTGCCGCCGGCTCCGATGGCACCGCCGCCGGCGCCCGTCGCGCCCGCTCCCGCTCCCGCGGGTCCGATTCCGGTCACCGCCGTGGGCGTGGGTACCCCGGCCGCCGGCCCGGTCGGCGCCGCCCCGGGCCCTGTCCCCGGACCGGCAGCGGTCCCGGCGCCGCAGGCTCCCGCCGGCCCGCCGCCCGCCGAAGCCATGGGTCCCCCGGCGCCCGCCTTCCCATCCCTGCCGTGACCAGCTGCGGGTCTGCTGACCGGCAGGCATAGACTCGCCGCTGATGTCTGCTGAGCTGAATGCCGCCGTGCGCGCCGCACTGGGCAAAGTTATCGACCCTGAACTGCGCCGTCCGATCACCGAGGTCGGCATGGTCAAGGACGTGACCGTCGAATCCGACGGCGCCGTCCACGTCGAGATCTACCTGACCACGTCGGCCTGCCCCAAGAAGACCGAGATCACCGATCGGGTCACCGCGGCCGTCACCGACGTGCCGGGCACCGGCACCGTCAAGGTGACCCTCGACGTGATGAACGACGAGCAGCGCGCCGAACTGCGCAAGCAGCTGCGCGGCGACGACAAGGAACCCGTCATCCCGTTCGCCCAGCCGGGTTCGTTGACCCGGGTGTACGCGGTGGCGTCCGGCAAGGGCGGCGTCGGCAAGTCCAGCGTGACGGTGAACCTGGCAGCCGCGCTGGCCGCCAAGGGTCTGTCGGTCGGCCTGCTCGACGCCGACATCTACGGCCACTCGGTGCCCCGGATGATGGGTGTGCAGGATCGCCCCACGCAGGTGGATTCGATGATCCTGCCGCCGGTTTCGCACGATGTGAAGGTCATCTCCATCGCGATGTTCACCCAGGGCAACACCCCGGTGGTGTGGCGCGGGCCGATGCTGCACCGGGCGCTGCAGCAGTTCCTGGCCGACGTGTACTGGGGCGACCTCGACGTCCTGCTGCTCGACCTGCCGCCCGGCACCGGCGACATCGCCATCTCGGTGGCGCAATTGATCCCCAGTGCCGAAATCCTCGTCGTCACCACGCCGCAGATGGCCGCCGCCGAGGTCGCCGAGCGCGCCGGCGCCATTGCGGTGCAGACCCGTCAGCGCATCGTCGGCGTGGTCGAGAACATGTCCGGACTGACCCTGCCCGACGGCACCACCATGCAGCTGTTCGGCGAGGGCGGCGGCGCCCAGGTCGCCGAAAGCCTCACGCGCACAGTCGGTGCCGAGGTTCCGCTGTTGGGCCAGGTCCCACTGGACCCGCGGCTGGTCTCGGCCGGCGACACGGGGGTGCCGCTGGTGCTGTCCGACCCTGACACCGCCGCAGGCGCCGCGCTGCGCGGTATCGCCGACAAACTGTCCAGCCGCAAGCGCGGCCTGGCCGGCATGTCACTCGGGCTCGACCCGGCTGGGCGCTGACCTCCCTCTGTCCGACAGGAATCATCAAGTGACACATATCCATACGCGCAGCGGCGCACAGAACGTCGGCCTGCTGAGCGTGGCGGCCTATCGCCCCGGCCGCGTCGTCACCAACGACGAAATCTGTGAAACCATCGATTCCTCGGACGAATGGATCTACTCCAGGACCGGCATCAAGAACCGTAGGTTCGCCGGGCCCGACGAGTCCGCGGTCAGCATGGCGTGCGAGGCCGGCCGCCGGGCCTGCGCGGCGGCGGGACTGTCCGGCGCCGACATCGACGCGGTGATCGTCGCCACCAGCACCAACTTCCGCAACACCCCGCCGTGCGGGCCGCAGGTCGCGACCGAGATTGGCGCACAGGGTATTCCGGCTTTCGACATCGCCGCGGGCTGCGCCGGGTTCGGGTACTCGCTGGGCGTGGCCGCCGACATGATCCGATCGGGCAGCGCGGGCCGCATCCTCGTGGTGGGCTCGGAGAAACTGTCCGACGCCATCGACATGACCGACCGCGGCAATGCCTTCATCTTCGCCGACGGCGCCGCCGCGGTGGTGGTGGGACCGACCGACGAGCAAGGCATCGGGCCCACTGTCGCCGGTAGCGACGGTGAGCAGTCCGGCGCCATCGTGCAGGACCTCAGCTGGATCGACTACGCCGAGAACCCTTCCGGGCCAAGGCCTTTCCTGCGCATGGAGGGCCAGACCGTCTTCCGCTGGGCGGCCTTCCAGATGGTCGACGTCGGCAAGCGCGCCATCGCGGCGGCGGGCCTGACGGTGGACGACATCGACGTGTTCATCCCCCATCAGGCCAACGGCCGGATCAACGAGCTGCTCGCCAAGGGGCTGGAGCTGGGGCCCGAAACCGTTATCGCCCAAGACATTCAGGACGCCGGTAACACCTCGGCCGCCTCGATTCCGCTGGCGATGTTCACCCTGCTGGACACCGGCGAGGCCAAGCCCGGCAGCGTGGCACTGCTGCTCGGCTACGGCGCGGGTCTGGCCTACGCCGCCCAGGTCATCCGGCTGCCGGGATAACTCCCGCGGCTCACCCGGAGACGGTGGCCAGTTTGCGCTTCTCCTCGTAGAACCGCGCGCGCTCGTCGAGCAGCCCGAGGAACCCGATCAGTTCCTCCCGGGCCTGTTCGCCAACCGGGCCAAAGTCGTTGCGGTCGAAGATGTTCCAGAACCGCAGCACCGGGACCAGCACGTCGTCGTGGTGGATGCGCAGGTCATAGATGCCGGCCTTGGCGATGGTGAGTGCGTTCTTGGTGAAGTCGGTCATTCCCTGGCCGGGCATCGCGAAATTGATGACTTCATCGCGGATGGCGACCATCGCGTCGTCCGGGGCGATGTCCAGCGCCGCGGCCATCAGGTTGCGGTAGAAGACCATGTGCAGGTTTTCGTCGGCCGCGATACGGGCCAAGAGCTGGTCGGCCAGCGGGCAACCCGACGCCCGGCCGGTGTTGCGGTGCGAGACGCGGGTGGCCAGTTCCTGGAACGACACATAGGCCAGCACCGACAGCGCGCTCCTCTCTCCCGCGTCATACCCGGCGACGGTGTGCTCCATGCGAAGCCGTTCCAGAGCGACGGGATCGACGCCGCGGGTGACGACCAGATAGTCCCGCAGGGCGATGCTGTGGCGCCCCTCCTCGGCCGTCCACTGCCCGACCCAGGTGCCCCAGGCACCGTCGCGGGAGAACCGGGTGGCGATCTCGCGGTGATACGACGGCAGGTTGTCCTCGGTCAGCAGATTGACCGTCAGCGCCGTTTTGGCGACCGGGTCCAGCGGTGAGTCCTCCGGCTGCCAGTCCTCGCCGCCGAGGAATGCGAAATCACGCCCGCGACTCCACGGGACATAGTCGTGCGGGAACCACTCCCGCGCCGTCTTCAGGTGCCGGTCGAGGTTCTGCGCGACGACGGGCTCCAGTTCATAAAGCACAGCTGTCTGGGTATCCATGGGTCAATCCCTCCATCGTTGGTCAGCGTCAGGTCCACATTTCACAAACCTACGGTACCGTAACCTACGGTACCGTAGGTTAGCGTTCGATGACCAGATGGTGACGAACCCTCACCGCCACAACAGCGCCGACGGACTACCCGCGGAAGGCCTCGTTGAAGATCGCCGGCAGCTTGGCCCAGCTGGGCTGCGCACTGAACTTGGTCAGCAGCTCGGACACCCGCGCCGCGGTCTTGTTGGTGACGAACCAGCTGGGCTTGGGTGAGAGCGCCAGCTCTCCGCCGAGCACGGAGCGGGGGAACGGACGGAATGGCCCGTAGATGACGCTGCGTTCGACGTTGTCCAGCAGATGAGCGTTGTGGACGATGCCGATGCCGGAGCCGACGTTGTCCAGGGTGTTGCCGGGATACGCACCCCAACTCAGCCCGGGCACGAGGAATCCGATCGCACTCCAGACGTTGACCCCGATGGTGCCGTAGTGCAGTTGCGCCAGCGCGTCATCGAACGCGGCGCCCATCGCACGGCGATCACCGGGCGCGACGATGACGCTGGCGCCGAGGGTGCCGTAGAGCGAGTTGTTGGCGAATTCCACTGCATTGCCGAAGAATTCGGCGCCCGTGCCGGGCAGGCTGGTGTAACCCAGGACCGGGGCGAAGTACTCGGTGGTGAAGAGGTCCTGCGCCGTGTCGGGCGTGACCTCGATGAGGACCCGATCGCCGATGCGCTCGGCCGCCGGGTAGCGGTCGGTGGCGGCGTCGAGCTTTGCGCCGGAGCCCGGATACCAGGCCGGGCGCGCCGGCAGCGACGTGAGGACGTCACGAAGCGCGGCGAGGAATTCATCCTTCTGATCCCAGTCGGCCGACAGGATCAACGCCTGGCCGGCGATGCAGTTGTGGCCGGCGTTGTGCAACCGCTGGGTGGCGACGTGCTCGGCCTGGAACTTGAGATCGGCTGCGCTCCACCGCCCGGGGACGACGATGATCGGCGAGACGCCGCCCAGCTCACTGGTGATGGGCTTGTCCAGCTTGGGGGTGCTCGGCTTGTCGTTCTCGGTCCCCCACACGATCAGGTCGTGGGTCCGCTGAGCACCGGTGATGTGCACATGCCCGATCCCGGGATGGCCCGTCAGATAGGCCCCAATTTCCGGTCCCCCGTTGATGATTCGCAACAGGCCCGCGTCGATCAGCGGGCCGAACGCGGCGGCGTACACGTCGGACAGGGTGCTGAAGGTCGGGTTGAGTTTGAGCACGCTGGCCCGGTTGTGGGCGATCAATTCGTAGAGCACGTCCAGCGGCCCGATGGAGCTGATGTTGCCGGCGCCCAGCACCAGGCCCACCCCGCCGTTTTCGCCGGACCGGCGTGCCCCCAATCCCGCTGCGGCGACGGCGCGCCGCGCCGACACCCCCGGGAACAGCCACAGCTCGCCGCGAAAGCCGTTGAACAGGTTGAATTCATACAGATTGCTCGGCAGCACCGTGAAGGTCGTCCGCCCACCCGGTGCGGTGCCCACCTTGAGGCCGTGCGCCGGGGACCGGCCCTGGCTCAGTTTCTCCAGACTGTCGATCACCGCGGCGAACCCCGATAGCGCGGCATAAGGCCCGGACATCCATTCCTCGCCCTCCCACGGTCCGGCGGGCGTGCTCTTGGCGGCCACCGCGGCCCGCGTCCAGGCGTCGGCGGCGCCCGCGATGGCCACACGGGTCCGCGTGAGCAACGCAATCCGTCCCGGCAGATCGAGCGCGGCCCAGCCGGCCGCACCGGCCGTCAGGTCAGCGATGTCGCGGTCGACCTGAGCCTGGTCGATGGACGCGGTAGGTGTCGCGTAGTCAGATGCCATGCGGCACTTCTCCTTTGAATGAAGGGGTCACGCCACAGCCAATTGGTCGGCGGGGGCAGGAGTCCGCCTGCGAACTCGCGCCTGCCACACCACGAGCGCGAAGGACGCGGTGATCGGCAGCGACGCACCGACCATCCCGCCGGCGAGCACCGCGTCGGTGGCGGTGTAGACCGGCGCCGCGAGCAAGGCGGTCACGCTAGCGGCGACCGGCGCCAGGGCCACCCCGGCAAGCAACCAGCGCCAGCGCTGTTCGCGAACGCCGTCGCCGGCCACGCGGGCGTTGCGGATACCGGCGACGGCGACCGCCGCGGCCAGCCACACCGGTACGAGGTGGTACGCCAGCACCGCATCCGGCACGGACTCGGGCAGTCGCGAGAACAGCACGGTGTAGATCACCGATCCAAAAATGGCCACTGCCAACCACATTCGGTAACCAGGTGCCGTGGTGGCGGCGCCCGCACCACCACCGCGACCACGATTGGTCAGCATGAACGCAACCGCGGCACCGAACGGCGCGAGCACACCCCCCAGAATCGAGGCGGCCCCCAGATTGGTGAGCAGGTCATGCTGAGGGATGACGGGCTGCACGCCGATCCACAGCACCCGCAGCAGCGGAGCCGTCATCATCAAGGCAATGCTGTAGCCCATCCAAGCGCGGTGACTGACGACGTCCCGCCGCAGGATTGCCACGAAACCGAGCCAGCCGCTGCCCAGCGTGCCGATTGCCAGTCCCCACAGCTGCAGATCGAAGGCGCGGCCGATGAAGTGATGGACCGGCATGGTCATGGCCAGGAAGGCGATCGCGTACAACATGCTGACGGTCATCAGCGCCAGGTAGGCGCGTCCGGTCCAGCGGTGGATCGCCGGGCGGCGGGCGCGCAGCCGGGTCGAGAACTGGAACATCGCCGCACCCAATGCGAGCGCGCCGAGCGTCGTGTGGATACCCATCACCACGCGATGGCGGGCGTAGTCGGCATGCCGTACGTCTTCCACCGAGCCCGCGCCGACGGCGTAGGCGTGGCCGTTGAGCAGCTCATTGATGCCGTCCTGCAGCCGGGGCGTCCCGGGTGAGAACACCGGCCACATGTAGTTGATCGCCAGCGGCAGGTACAGGAACGCCACTGCCGCGATCACATAGAACAGCACCCGGGACATCGGCAGGTGCGCCCGGGATGAAGTTTGCGGGGACATCGTCGACCACCATTTCTCGACGGCCATGCGGGACCGTCATTTGGAGTTGACCTCTAATTTAGAGTTCGACTCCAAATTGCGCAATAGGCGCGAGCCCGCGACTGCCGGGCCACCGGCGTGACTACCCCTGGAGGGCCTCCGGCTGCACCACGACTCCCCGCCGGAAAATGCTCATCGCCTGCAGTAGCGCCTGCTCGACCTCGTCGGCGGTGAGCTGCGCCTGATCTTGACGCAACGCGAGGGCAGCGACCCCGTTCCAGGCGCCGAACAGGAAGAACGACATCAGCCGACTGTCTATCGGCTGCAGCTCGCCCGCGTCGATCGCGGCCTGGATTCGCTCCTCGAACATGGACCGCAGCAGGTGCATCCGCTCGGCCACCAGGCCGTCGGTCGGCAGTCCCGGCCCGGCGAGCGCGTTCACCGACAGGTAGCGAGTCAAGGCCGGGTGCTCGACGAGCAGCCGCATGTACGCGCGCCCGGCCTCCACGACTTGCTCGAACGGCGAGCCGTCGCGCGCGTACGCCGCGGTCAGCGTCGTCATCGACATATCCAGGAGCCGTTCCACCGCGGCGGTGACCAGCGCATCTTTGGTGCCGAAGTGGCCATACACCGATGCGGGAGAAATGCCGGCGACCTCGGCCACGTCGTCGACCTTGATCGCGTCGGCCGAATGCTGCGACAGCAACACCTCGGCCGCGTCCAGGATCGCCGCCCGGGTACGCATCCGGCGGCGCTCCCCCCGCGCCCGGGCCGCCGCCTCTGCGTCACTGCCGTGGTTGCTTGTCACACCAAAACACTAGCGAGAACAGAAACGCCGGCCCGTGGCTGACCACAGACCGGCCTTTCGGATCAACGACCCCCGGGGAAATCCATCAGCCCCGCAGCGCAGAGACGAAGATCGCGGGCAGTTTGGCCCAGCTGGGCTTGCCGGTAAAGGCGGTGAGGAGCCGGCCCGTGGAGGCGGCCGTGCGGTTGTTGACGAACCACGGCGGCTTGGGCGAGATCGACAGCTCGCCGCCGATCAGCGAGCGCGGCGACGGGCGGAACGGCCCGCGCACCACCGTGCGCTCGGGCTTCTCGAGCAGGAATCCGTTGTGCACCACACCGATTCCGCTCTGCACGTCACTGAGCGTATGCCCGGGGAACGCGCCCCAGGTGGCGTGCGGGGTCAGGTATCCGACGCCGGTCCAGGCGTTCACCGCCACCGTGCCGTAGTGCAGCGCCTCGATCATGGCGTCGAAGGCCTTGCCCAGCGCCTTGATGGTGGCGGGCGCCGCGACGATGTTGACGCCCAGGGTGCCGACGAAGTCCTCGTTGGCCAGGCGGGTGGCCTCACGGACGAATTCGACGCCGTCGCTGTCCAGGTCGATGACGCCGTACACCGGCGAGAAGTACTCCGTGTTGAGCAGCGCGGTGCGGTCCTCGGGATCCACCACCAGCACGCGATCGCCGATCCGCTGGGCCTTCGGATACGTGGCCTCGGCGCTGGCGACGCGGGCATCGGAACCCGGGTAGTACGCCGCGCGCTTGGGTGCCGCGGCGATGGCCTCGGTCAGCGCCGCCACGAACTCGTCGCGCTGCGCCCACTTCGACGACAGCACCACGACCTGCGACGCCACGCAGTTGTAGCCGTTGTTGTGCAGCCGCTGGGTGGCGATGTGGTTGGCCTGGAATTCGATGTCGGCGCGGCTCCACTTGCCGGGCACCACGATGGTCGGCGACACGCCGCCGAGCTCACTGGTGATGTCCTTGTGCAGGATCGGCTCGCCCGCGGCCTTGCGCCGGGCGCCCTCTTCCCCGACGCCGAAGACGATGGCGTCGTGCGTCAGCGCGCTGCCGGTCATGTGCACGTGGTCCACCGCGTCGTGCTGCACCAGGTAGGTGCCGACGTCCGCGCCACCGGTGAGGATCCGCACCGCACCGAGTGCGATGAACGGCGCCAGCACCTTGGTCAGCACCGGCAGGATCGGATCGGTGACCGGGTTGAGCTTGAGCGCGACGACCCGGTTGTTGGCGATCAGCTCGTAGACGGTGTCCAGGGGGGCGATCGACGTGATGTTGCCGGCGCCGAGGACGACGCCGATCCCGTTGGTTTTGCCCGGATCGCGCTGCGCCAGGCCGGCGGTCCGGAGCGCCTCGTCCCGGCCGACGCCCGGCTGCAGCCACACCTGCGCACTGAACCCGGACAGCAGCAGCTTGTCGAAGACGTTGAGCGGCAATACATCCACGGTGGTGCGGCCCGCGGCGGTGCCGAAGTCCGCGCCGTCCAGGGGGCTCTTGCCGGCTTCCAGCTTGGCCAGACTCGCCGACAGTGCGGCAGCCCCGGCGGCCAGCGGGTAGGGGCCGGAAATCCATTCCTCACCGACCAGCGGCGAGTCCGGATTCAGTTGTTTGATCCGGACCGCGGCCTCGACCCACTCGGCGCCGTGCTGCACCGCCAACTGCTGTACGTCGTCGAGAATCTCCCGCCGGCGCGCCAGAGGGGTTGCCGCCCAAGCCTTCTCGCCCTCGGCGAGGTCATTCAGCGCCTGGTCCACCAGGGCTGTGTACGCAGTGTCCGTCATGTACTGAATTCTCCCGGTGGTGCGGTCGGTATGGGCCGGAATCAGCCGGCGTGTGCTTCGAATTCCAGCAGCGCGTCGCTGTGGTTGTGCTCGTACGGCTTGGGACCCTGCCCGACGGCCCGCTTGGCGACGAGGGCCTGGTACTGCTCGAACGGCGTGGTCCGGCCGAACTTCTCCCGCGCCTCGGCCGGGGTGTAGGTGACGGGGTTCTGCGCCGGAATCTTCATCAGCGTCGGACCGACGATCGGCGTGGTGTGCGGAGTGGTGAAGTCCAGGATCGCCAGTTCCAGGCGCGGGATGCTGGACACCGCCCGCAGGAACGGCCGCGCCACCAACTTGGCGATGACGTCATCGGAGTAGTTCTGCGGGATGCCGCCCAGGGTGCGCATCCACTTCGGCATCGTGGCGATGATCGCGCGGCGCATCGGCCAGTTGAACACGCGGCGCATCCAGCTCGGCACCCGCTCGGGCAGGATGTGATAACCCAGGTCGACCAGGTAGTTCATCATGTTCTGGGCCACCTCGGAGCCGGCCATCTGCGGCCGGTACTGCTCGAAGTACTGCTGGATGCCCTCGCGCGTGCGCGGCACGTCGTCGGGGTTGATGGTCTGGAATTCGGCGGCGCGCGCGCACTCTTCCCAGTACTGCAGTTCTTCGGCCTCGGTCAGCTTGCCCGGTCCGAACATCTCGTAGGTGTAGAGGATCGAGTGCCACGCCGTCAGGTGGATCCACAGCTGCGAGTACGGGTCGTTGGCGTCGAACTGCTTGCCGGTGATCGGCTCGGTGCCGATGGCCTTGCCGTGAATCTTGACCAGAATCTCGGAGGCGTCCAGCACGGCCTCGGCGTCACCGAAGGCGACCAGCGCGAAGTACTGCATGGTGCGGTCGTAGCGCAGCCGGGTCCGGGCGTACACCTGGCCGCTGGCGTCCACCGCGGCCGCGAGGAAGGGGTCGAGGTGCTCGATGGTCACAGCGCGGGCGAAGCCCAGCAGCAATGACGTCGGGTAGCTCCACACCCGCCAGGTCACGGAGTCGGGTCCGAAAAAGCCGTAGTCGACCGCGGGCGTCAGCTTCGTATCGGCGACGGGCAGGCCGGCAACGCGGCGAAATGTGGACACGGCATCCATCGTCGTTCCCCTTTGAACAGGAAGGCGCCAGCCTCTGGCGCGACGCGCTAGATGGTACGCCACGTACCACTAGATAGCTAGACTCCCACTGATTGGATGCATCAGGTAACTCCCGACCAGGTACATGAGGTAAACAAGGAGCCATGGCGAATGCCACCACCGGTCGCTGGGCCGGCCAACGCGAGCGCAGGCGCGCTGAGTTCATCGACGCTGCCCTCGTGGTGATCGAGCAACACGGGCCCCAGACCTCGACCGAACAGATCGCCGCGCACGTCGGCGTCAGCCGCACCAAGCTGTACCGGCACTTCGTCGACGCCGCTGACCTGCAGCGCGAGGTCGCGAATCGCACCAGCCAGATGATCACCGCCGAACTCGCGCCGGTGTGGCGGCCCGAGGGCAGCATGGCGCAGATCGTGCAGGCCGGTGTGGGCGCGCACGTCCACTTCCTGACCCAACACCCGAATCTGTATCGCTACCTGCAGCGATGCTCCATCGATGAGGGCTTCAACGCCTTCGCCGACATCAAGATCACCATCGCCAACCTGCTGACCGCGGTGCTCAAGGTGTACGTGGCGGCATTCGATGTGCAGGCCGACGCCGAGCGGTTGTCCTACAGCATCGTCGGCCTCGTCGAGACCGCCGCGGGGCACTGGCTCGAACAGCCGCTGCGCGACAGCCAGGACGCACTGGTCGCCGACCTGACCCGCTGGATCTGGTTGATGCTCGACGACTCACTGCGCGCCGGCGGCGTCTACGTCGCCGCGGATGAAATCCTGCCACCGGCCGCTGAGATCGCCGAGAATTCGGATCGCTACCGGGATCCGGCGCGCCTACAAGCCCTGAATCTCTAGCTGCGTCAGGTCGCGTCGGGATCGAACGTCGTCTTCCCCGGCTGCGGTGCGGGTTCGGTGGTGCCCGGCGTGGGCGGCACACCATTGACTTCCGGCGTGGTCAGCGGCTTCGTCTGGTCCGGGGTCGCGGTGCCGAAAGCGCCGGTGATGAACGAATCGTCACCGTCCAGCAGATGCTTGGTCAGCGCCGCGCGCGGCGTCATACCGCGCAGTTTCTGCAGTTCACTGAGGGGTTGACGCAGGTCCTCGAACTCCGGGCCGAGGTCCTGGCGCAGCTGACTGGTCGCGCCGCTGAGGTAGTCCCGCACCTGCTTGAGGCTGCCGGCCGTCCACCGGATGGCGCCGGGCAACCGCTCTGGACCCAGGATCACCAGGCCCGCGATGACCAGCACGAGCATCTCGCCCCATCCGATGTTGCCGAACATCAGCTGGCCGGGGTGTCTGCGTTGGGTACGACGGTGAGCGTCACGTGCCGGCCATCGCGAATCACCTCGATGGGCGCCGGCTGACCGATCTGCAGCTGCCGTACGGCAACGACGAACTCGTCGGCGTCGGCGACCTTGCGGGGACCGACCTTGACCACGACGTCGTTCTCGAGGATGCCGCCCTTCTCGGCGGGGCTGCCGGCGACGACGTTCACGACCTGGGCGCCCGAAGCGACCTTGTCACTGGCCGACTTGGCGTTCAGGCCCAGCGTCGGGTGGAAGATCTTGCCGTCCTTGATCAGGACCTCGACGGTGGCCTTGACCTCGTTCACGGGGATGGCGAAGCCCAGACCACTGGCGCTGTCGGACAGCGACTTTCCGGCCGTGTTGATCCCGATGACCTCGGAATTCATGTTGATCAGCGGGCCGCCCGAGTTGCCGTGGTTGATCGACGCATCGGTCTGGATGCCGTCGATGACGGTGTCGGTGTCGGACCCTTCGCCGGACAGCGGCACGGGGCGGTGCAGCGCGCTGATGATGCCGTGGGTGACGGTGCTGCGCAGGCCCAGCGGGGCGCCGGCCGCGATGACCTCGTCACCGACCTTGACCTTCTCGGCATCACCGAACTTCGCGACGGTCAGGTTGTCGACGTTGTCGACCTTGAGCACCGCGAGGTCGGTCTTGGGGTCACGACCGACGAGGTTCGCCGGGACCTGCTTGCCGTCGTTGAACACCACGGAGATGTGGTACTTGCTGGGGTCCTTCGCCGCGTCGGAGATGACGTGGTTGTTGGTCACGACGTAGCCGCGCCCGTCGACCACCACGCCGGAGCCCTGCGACCCGTCGGTGTCCCCCATCGCCTCGATGGTGACCACCGAATCTGCCACGGCGGCAGCGACTTTCGCGAACCGGCCGGCAGGCAGATCGCCGCCGTCACTGGTCTTCAAGGTGACCTTGGAGGTGGTGAAGGCCTCGACCACCTCGGCGGTCTTGCGCCCGACGACGCCGCCGAGTGTGCCGACCACCAACGCCAGCAAGGCCAGCACCGCCAGCGCGGTCATCGAGACCTTGCGCCCGAACAGCACGTCACGCACGCCGAGCTTGCCGACGGGAGCGGTGACCACCACCGGAGGTGGCGGGGGCAGCGCCGGCGTGCCGAGTGACGGCGCGGCCGACGGGTCCCGCCACGGGTCGGCGACCGCCTCGTCGTCGTCCTTACCCTCGGCCGCCAGCGCGCCGGCGTCGGCGGGGTGACGTTGCAGCGAGTCGGTGGCAGCACCCGGGCGCCCGAAGGCTTCGGCCAGCACGGGATCGGGCGCCTGATTGGTCGGGGTGTACTCCCCCTGGTTCCGGAACTGGTCCTCGGCGAGGAACGAGCCGGTGAAGCCGTCGGGCCGGCCGAACGCACGCTGCGACGCCGGGTCCACCGGGGTGCGCGTCACCGGACGCGGAGCCAGACGGGGGCGATCGCCGGACATGTCCTGATTCGTCACCGGTGTTCCACTCCCCATCTGCTGGCTTTGTCCGTACGGCCCGCCTGGGCGGGCGTGACGGCTACTCAAAATTCAGGCTCAACCCTACCGGCGACGACGACGTTCCCGCGGCGGCCGGTCGGCAAAGTCCTGGTCTTCAATTCCTGACGCCTGGATATCCACGAACTGCATCGATGTGTCGTTGGGGATGTTCGCCAAGGCGCCCAGCAAAGAAGTGGGCGCGATGATCGGGCACGAATCGCGTAACGCGCTCCGGGCCTGACCCTGGGCGTCCACCTCGGCGGCGCAATCCGGGCACTGGGACAGGTGATGGGCGGCACGCAGGTGGGCGCCCATCTGCAGTTCACCGTCGACGAATGCGGCGATGGCCTCGATTGCCAGGTGCTCCGTTGACCCGAAGCGCCGCGGGCCGACGGGCCCGTCGCTCTGGGAGGCGAACTGGGCGGGCAGCCAGGAGAACGCACGACGGAACAACTGTCCCCGGTCCACCATCACCGAGCTCCTCTCCGCGCCACGTTCGCGTTGCCGTTACTACTGAATGTAGCGCGACAATCTGGGACGGATGCGTCACAACGCTCAGGCAGACTTGGCGGAGATCGCCGCAGCCGCCTCGGAGTAGTCACCGGGGTGGCTGGCCAGGTACTCCCGCAGCGCTTGCCGGCCGCGGTGGATACGACTGCGCACGGTGCCCAGCTTGACGTCGAGCGTCGCGCCGATCTCCTCGTACGACAGACCTTCGATGTCACAGAGCACCACAGCTGCGCGGAACTCCGGGGGCAGCGAGTCGAGCGCAGCCTGCAGGTCCGGCCCCAGCCGGGAATCGTGGTACAGCTGCTCGGGGTTCGGATCGTCGGCCGGCACCCGGTCGTAGTCCTCGGGCAACGCCTCCATACGGATACGGGCGCGGCGCCGGACCATGTCCAGGAACAAGTTGGTGGTGATGCGGTGCAGCCAGCCTTCGAAGGTGCCCGGCTGGTAGTTCTGCACCGAGCGGAACACCCGGATGAAGGTCTCCTGGGTCAGGTCTTCGGCGTCCTGCGGGTTACCCGACAGCCGGTAGGCCAGCCGGTACACGCGGTCGGCGTGCTGCCGGACCAGCTCATCCCACGACGGCATGGTCGCCACGTCGCCGGTGGCGTCGAAGACGGCGGTGCCGGTCAGCTCGTCGCTGACTTCGGCCCAATCCAACTCAACCTCGGGCGCCGAGACATGGGACATGTGCGTCGGGGCAAGCATCGCGGGGGCCGGCATGGCGGTCGTGGCAATCTCCAGTTCGGTCGGTTCATCGTCGTAGTTACACGACGCATCACCAGCAACCGGTACCTGGAGTCCGATATTCCCGATACCGCGGATATCCGGCGACTGCCGGAGCCCGGAATCGCTTTGCAGATCGTTCACACTTGCGTGCATGGCGATTACGGTTCCCCACCCTGGTGAGGTTGATGTATGAGCAAACTGAACTTTTCCTGAGAAACCGAATTCCAGGGCCATGACCTGCGAATACCCCGAGAATGTTCGCCAAAACTTAACCTTGCGTCCCGGGCGTGGCGCGCTGTCGCTCAGGGTTGCCTCTCAGCCTCCCGATGGGCCGGCCCGCCACCTCATTCTGTTGAGCGTGTGCTGAGCGGCGGCTTGCTGGGTGTTCGTTACGCTGCGGATATGTCCAGCACCGATGACCCGACGGTTTCGGCCGGCCAGCCCGCGCCGGCCCAGCCGGCTCCGGCCGCCCCTGAGCAGGCGACGCCGGCCCAGCCCGTCGCAGCTGCACCCGCCGCCGCTCCCAAGCCCAGCACGGCCGAGGCCATCGTCAAGCACGCCGAGCGGTCCATCACCGAGGAACCGATCACCGCAGCGGCCCGGGAACGGGCCGAGGAGAGCGGGGCCAACCCGATCACCCCGGCCGTGGGCGCGCTGCTGAGCGTGCTGGCGAAGATCGCGTCGGCCAAGGCCGTCGTCGAGGTCGGGACCGGCGCCGGTGTCAGCGGGTTGTGGCTGCTGTCCGGCATGCGCGACGACGGCGTGCTGACCACCATCGACATCGAGCCCGAGCACCAGCGGCTGGCCAAGCAGGCGTTCGTCGGCGCCGGCGTGGGACCGTCCCGGACCCGGCTGATCGTGGGCCGCGCGCAGGAAGTCCTCACCCGGCTGGCCGACGAGTCCTACGACCTGGTGTTCATCGACGGCGAGCCCGTCGACCAGCCGCAGTTCGTCGCCGAGGGCGTTCGCCTGCTGCGGCCGGGCGGCGTGATCGTCGTGCACCGGGCCGCGCTCGGCGGCCGTGCCGGCGACGCCGCGGCCAACGACCGCGACGTGACGGCAGTTCGCGAGGCCACTCGCGCCATCGCCGAGGACGAGCGGCTGACCCCGGTCCTGGTGCCGCTGGGCGACGGGCTGTTGGCGGCCGTCCGCGACTAGTGACTCACGTTCACCCTGAACCCAGGGCGCTGAAAGTCGAGTAGCCGACACCCTCACCGCAGAATCTACGACCGGCCCGGCGAGCGAATCGCCGGGCCGTTGTCGTTGTTGTCGAATTTTTACGGGCTCTTGACGGCCGGATGCTTGACGACCGACTGAACGAATGTTTAGCGTATTGAACATGCGTTCAGCCGAGGACTTCACCACCGTCGCCCGAATCCGCGACGCGGCCATCGAACAGTTCGGCCAAAACGGGTTCTCTGCCAGCGTGCGCAGCATCGCCGCGGCCGCCGGAGTCAGCGCCGCGCTGGTGATCCACCACTTCGGTTCGAAGGACAAGTTGCGTGAAGCCTGCGACGCCTACGCGGTCGAGACCATCCGGGTCGTCAAGACCGAGTCGATGCAGAACGCCAGCCCGAGTGCGTGGTTCGCCCAGATCGCCGAGATCGAATCCTTCGCGCCGTTGACGGCGTACCTCATGCGTGCCCTGCAGACCGGCGGCGACCTGGCGAAGTCGTTGTGGCAGAGCATGATCGACAACACCGAGGGCTATCTCGAAGAAGGCGTCCGCGCCGGCACGCTCAAACCCAGCCGCGACCCCAAGGCCCGTGCCCGGTTCCTCGCCCTGACCAGCGGCGGCGCCCTGCTGACCTACATCCAGCTGCACCCCAACCCGGCAGATTTCCGCCAGGTGCTGCACGACTACGCCGAAGACATGCTGCTGCCCTCGCTCGAGCTGTACACCGAGGGCTTGATGGCCGATCCGACCATGTACGAGGCGTTTCTGGCGCAGCGCGAAGCAGGCCAACCCATCGTCACCACCACTGAGGAGTGAATGTGAACGCCGCGATCGAAATCGACACCCTGACAAAGAACTTCGGCGCAGTCCGGGCTCTCGACGGGCTCAACCTGAGAGTCGAGCGAGGTGAGGTGCACGGCTTCCTCGGACCCAACGGCGCGGGCAAGTCGACGACCATCCGCATCCTGCTCGGGCTCGTGCGCGCAGACTCCGGCACCGTGCGCCTGCTCGGCGGCGACCCGTGGACCGACGCGGTCGCGCTGCACCGCCACATCGCCTACGTACCAGGCGATGTCACGCTGTGGCCGACGCTGACCGGTGGCGAGACCATCGACCTGCTGGCCCGCATGCGCGGCGGCATCGATGAGAAACGCCGCGCCGAGCTCACCGAGCGGTTCGACCTGGACCCCACCAAGAAGACCCGCACCTACTCGAAAGGCAACCGGCAGAAGGTATCGCTGATCTCCGCGTTCGCCTCGAACGCCGACCTGCTGCTGCTCGACGAGCCCAGCAGTGGCTTGGATCCGTTGATGGAGAACATCTTCCAGCAGTGCGTCGCCGAAGCCGCCGGCCGCGGCGCCACCGTCCTGCTGTCGAGCCACATCCTGGCCGAGACCGAGCGGCTGTGCCAGCGGGTGACCATCATCCGCGCCGGTCGCACCGTGGAGACCGGGACCCTGGAGTCGATGCGGCACCTGTCGAGCACCACCATCAAGGCCGACATGATCAACAACCCGGGCCGGATCGACCACCTCCCAGGGGTTTCCGACATCTTCTTCGACGGCCGGACGCTCACCGCCCGGGTGGAATCCGAAAGCCTCGGCGCCGTCATCAAGGCCATCGGCGATGCCGGGGTGCGCTCGCTGGTCAGCCAGCCGCCCACCCTCGAGGACCTGTTCCTGCGGCACTACGACAACGGTCGTACGCGCCGCGAACCCGAGCAGGTGCGGGTATGACCGCCGTACTGGACCGCCCGGCAAGGCCCGCCCGACCTGCCGCCGGCGCTTCCAGCTTCACCGGAACCGTTGGGCTGCTTCGCCTTTACCTGCGCACCGACCGGATTGTGCTGCCGCTGTGGGTGCTGCTGCTGTCCCTGCCGCTGTCCACGGTGTACATCGGCAGCATCGAGGCCGTCTACCCCACCGCGGCGGGGCGCGCCGGATTCGTCGCGAGCATCATGGCCAGCCCGGCGCAGCGCGCGATCTACGGCAACATCTACAACGACAGTCTGGGCGCCGCCGGCATCTGGAAAGCCGGCATGTTCCACGTGCTGATCGCCGTCGCCGTCATCCTGACCCTGATCCGGCACACCCGCGCCGACGAAGAGGCCGGCCGCACCGAGTTGATCGACTCGACGGCGGTGGGCCGCAACGCGAGTCTGACCGCGGCGCTGCTGCTGACCGGTGGCGCCTCGCTGCTGACCGGGCTGCTCGGCTTCCTCGGACTGCTGAAAACCGATGTACCCGTGCTGGGTTCGCTGGCCTTCAGCTGTGCACTGGCCGCCTCCGGGCTGGTCTTCACTGCCGTCGCGGCGGTGGCCGCACAACTGTCCGCCAGCGCCCGCGTTGCCCGCGGCGTCGCCTTCGGTGTGCTCGGCGCGGCGTTCACGCTGCGGGCGGTGGGCGACGCCAGTGGCAGCGAGCTGTCCTGGGCCTCGCCGTTGGGGTGGTCACTGTTGGTGCGCCCGTATGCCGGCGACCGGTTCGGGGTGCTGGCTCTGCATCTGACGCTGACCGTCGCCCTGGTGGTGCTGGCCTACCAACTTCAGAGCACCCGCGACGTCGGGGCCGGGATGTTCGCCGAGCGGCGCGGCCGTCCCCGGGCCACCGTAATGCTCAGCGGCCCAACCGGATTGGCATGGCGGCTGAGCCGCGGTTCGGTGCTGGTGTGGACCGTCGGGCTGGGACTGTACGGACTGCTGGTCGGCAGCGTCGTGCACGGCATCGGCGATGAGCTGGGCGGCAGTGGCTCGGCGCGCGACATCATCACCCGGCTCGGTGGCACCGGCGCGCTCGAGCAGGCATTCGTCTCGATCGCCTTCAACATGCTCGGCATGGTCACCGCCGCGTTCGCGGTATCGCTGGCGCTGCGGCCCCATCAGGAGGAGACCGGCCAGCGCGCCGAGACACTGCTCGCCGGTGCGGTGAGCCGCATCCGTTGGCTGGCTGGATATCTGCTGATCGCGCTGGCCGGCACCACGGTCGCGATGCTCACCTCAGGCCTGCTGGCCGGCGTGACCTACGGCGCCGCCGCCGGCGATATCAGTGGCAAGCTGCCGCAGGTGCTGGGCTCCGCGGCGGTGCAACTGCCCGCGATCTGGCTCCTGGTGGCGGCGACGACCGTCCTGTTCGGCGCGGTGCCGCGGTTCGCCCCGGCGGCCTGGGGCGTGCTGGTCGGCTTCATCGCGGTGTATCTGCTTGGTTCGCTGGCGAATTCACCGCACTGGATATTGGACCTCGATCCGTTCAGCCACATCCCACGCGTCGGGTCGGACAGTTTCACCGCGACACCACTGGCCTGGCTGCTGGTCCTGGACGCAACTCTGATCATCGTCGGCGCCTTGGCCTTCCGGCGCCGCGACCTACGGTAGGAGGAACCATGAAGCTCGCCTTGCAGGCGCTCGCCTCAGCAGCACTCGGCGTCATCTTCTTCGCGCTGCTGCTGTGCGTGCCGGCCGGCACGATTCACTATTGGCAGGCTTGGGTTTTCATCGCGGTCTTCATGATCGCGACCATGGGCCCGAGCATGTACCTGGCCATCAAGCACCCCGACGCCCTGGCCCGGCGGATGCACGGCGGACCGACGGCCGAGACCCGCCCCGTACAGAAACTCATCATGTGGGCGGTCCTGGCGTCGGTGGTCGCGACCGCGGTGGTCAGCGCGCTCGACTGGCGCTTCGGCTGGTCGCACGTGCCGACGGCGGTCGTGGTGCTGGGCAACGTCGTTGTCGGCGCCTCGCTGGTGGCGGCCCAGTGGGTGGTGATCCAGAACAACTTCGCGGGCGCCAGCATCACCGTCGAGACCGGGCAGCCGGTGATCTCGACCGGGCTGTACGGCATCGTGCGGCACCCGATGTACATCTGCGCGCTGATCATGATGCTCGCGACCCCGCTGGCGCTCGGCTCCTACTGGGGCCTGGTCCCGGTGCTCGCCGCCGCCCCGGCGCTCATGGCCCGGATCTTCGACGAGGAGAAGATGCTGCGCGCCGAGCTGCCCGGCTACGTCGCGTACACCGAGAAGGTGCGCTACCGCCTGCTCCCCTACGTGTGGTGAGACCCCGCGACTTGTGCACGAAAATCCGCGGACAGCGCGAGAAATCGTGCACACATCGCGGAGACTGAACCGGTGGAACTGTTCACCGGGCTCGGCCTGGCCACCGCATCGGGCCTCAACGCCTATATCCCGCTGCTGGCGATGGGCCTGCTGGGACGCTTCACCAACCTCGTGGAGCTACCGCACCCGTGGGCGTGGCTGACCAACGGCTGGGTGATCGGCATCGTGGCCGTGCTGCTGGTCGTCGAGATCGTCGCCGACAAGGTGCCGGCCCTCGACAGCATCAACGACACCATCCAGACGTTCGTACGGCCGACCTCCGGCGGCATCGTCTTCGGCTCCGGCACCGCGGCGCAGACCGCGGCTGTCACCGACCCTGGCGCGTTCGCCAGTTCCGGACAGTGGATTCCCGTGGTGATCGGGGCCGTCACCGCGCTGGTGGTGTCGCTGACCAAATCCACGGTGCGGCCGGTCGCCAACGTCGCCACGGGCGGGCTCGCAGCGCCGGTCCTGAGCACGCTGGAGGACGTGGCCAGCGTCGGGCTGGTCATCGTCGCGATCGTGCTACCCGTGCTGGTGCTGGTCGTGCTGGCGGGGCTGGTCTGGGCTGCGGTGGCCCTGCTCCGCCGCCGCCGTGGGAAGGCGAAAACGGCGGCCGCGACGCCGCCGGCCGTCTAGACCCAGACGCCCTTACCGACCGCGACCACGCCACCGGCACTCACCGAGAAGCGCTCGCGGTCCTTCTCGAGGTCCACACCGACCATCTCGCCGGGCCCGACGACGACGTTCTTGTCCAAGATGGCGTGCCGCACCACCGCACCGCGACCGACCCGCGCCCCTGGCATGATGACGCTGCCCTCGACGATGGCGCCGTCGTCGATCACGACGTTGGACGACAGCACCGAATTGCGCACGGACGCAGCCGAAATGATGCTGCCCGCGCCGACCACCGATTCCTGCGCCGAACCGCCGTTGACGAACTTGGCCGGGGCCAGGTGCTCCGACTCGCCGAGGATGGGCCAGCGCCGGTTGTAGAGGTTGAACACCGGGTGCACCGACACCAGATCCATGTGAGCGTCGTAGAACGCGTCCAGCGTTCCGACGTCACGCCAGTAGCCGTGGTCACGCTCGGTGGCCCCGGGCACTTCGTTGTCGTTGAAGTCGTAGACGGCGGCCATCCCGTCGGCCACCATCTGCGGAATGATGTTGCCGCCCATGTCGTGATCGGAATCGTGGTTCTCGGCGTCCACCCGGATGGCATCGATGAGCGCCTTGGTGGTGAACACGTAGTTGCCCATGGACACGAACGTCTGGTCCGGGTCGTCGGTGCAGGCCGGCGGGTCCGCCGGTTTTTCGATGAAGCTGCGGATGCGGCCGGATTCGTCGGCGTCGATGCAGCCGAACGCCGACGCCTCGGCCCGCGGCACCCGGATGCCGGCGACGGTCGCGCCCGCTCCGCTCTCGATGTGGAACTGCACCATCTGCTCGGGATCCATGCGGTACACGTGGTCGGCGCCGAAGACCACGATGTAATCGGGGTCTTCGTCGTAGATGAGGTTCATCGACTGGTAGATGGCGTCGGCCGAGCCCGTGTACCACCGCGGGCCCAGCCGCTGCTGCGCCGGAACCGGGGTGATGTACTCGCCGGCCAGACCCGACAGCCGCCAGTTCTGCGAGATGTGCCGGTCCAGGGAATGCGACTTGTATTGCGTCAGAACACAAATCCGCAGGTACCGGGCGTTGACGAGGTTGGATAGGACGAAGTCGATGAGCCGGTAGGCGCCCCCGAACGGGACGGCGGGCTTGGCCCGGTCGGCGGTCAGTGGATACAGCCGCTTGCCCTCACCGCCTGCCAAGACGATTCCCAGCACCTGCGGCTGTTCCCTCATGGCACCAAACCTAATAGCCACCAACCGAAGCGGCCAGACATACGTCCCAACCTGTCACGCGTTAACGTCATCGACATGCGCGTGGCGATGATGACTCGGGAGTATCCGCCGGAGGTTTACGGCGGCGCGGGCGTGCACGTGACCGAACTCGTCGGGCAGCTGACGAAGCTGTGCGACGTCGACGTCCACTGCATGGGTGTGCACCGCAGGGATGCCTTCGTGGCCCAGCCCGATCCGCTGCTCGCCGGGGCCAACGCGGCCCTGACAACGCTGTCGGCTGACCTGGCGATGGTGAACAACGCCTTCGCCGGACCGGCTGCCGTACCCACGGTGGTGCATTCGCACACTTGGTACACCGGCATGGCCGGACACCTCACCGCGCTGCTGCACGGCATCCCGCACGTGCTGACCGCGCACTCGCTGGAGCCGAGGCGGCCGTGGAAGGCCGAGCAGCTCGGCGGCGGCTACCGCATCTCGTCGTGGGTCGAGCGCACCGCGATCGAAGCGGCCGACGCCGTCATCGCCGTCAGTGCGGGTATGCGGGCCGACGTCCTGGCCACCTACCCGCAGCTGGACCCCGCACGAGTGCACGTGGTGCGCAACGGGATCGACACGGACGACTGGTATCCGGTCGAGGCAGGCCAAACCCTGGCCGACCTGGGCGTCGATCCGGACCGGCCGATCGTGGCTTTCGTCGGGCGGATCACCCGGCAGAAGGGCGTCAGCCATCTGATCGCGGCGGCCCACCGGTTCGACCCCGACGTGCAGCTGGTGTTGTGTGCCGGCGCGCCCGACACCCCGGAGATCGCCGCCGAGGTGGCTGCCGCGGTGAAGGAGCTCAGCGCGACCCGCGCCGGGGTGCACTGGATCCAGGAGATGCTGCCGACCGAGAAAATCCGCGAAATACTCGCGACGGCATCAGTTTTCGTCTGCCCGTCGGTCTACGAACCACTGGGCATCGTCAACCTCGAAGCGATGGCCTGCGGCACCGCCGTGGTCGCATCGGACGTCGGCGGCATTCCTGAGGTGGTCGACGACGGCACCACCGGACTACTGGTGCACTACGACGCCGCCGACGCGGTGGAGTTTGAGACGGGGCTCGCGGACGCGGTCAACGCGTTGGTCCGCGACCCCGAACAGGCCCGCGCGTTCGGGCAGGCCGGCCGTCGGCGGTGCATCGAGGAATTCTCCTGGTTGCAGGTCGCCCAGCAGACGCTCGATATCTATCGGAGCGTCTGCAGCTGAACTAGCTGGTGACGTTCTTCAGTTCGTCGCCCAGGGCCGCGGCCTCATCCGGGGTCAGCTCGACCACCAGACGACCGCCACCCTCCAGCGGTACCCGCATGACGATGCCGCGCCCCTCTTTGGTTGCTTCCAGTGGACCGTCGCCGGTCCGGGGCTTCATCGCCGCCATCGGGTGCTCCCTCCGCACGCGCCCGGACCGCATCCACGGTCCCGGATCAAGGCCGGAACGACCCACTGACGTGGTCGGCTCACGGCACTGAACTGCAACTGAACTATGTCTATTGTTCCCTATCGCTACCGGCGGGTGTGAAAGACCCGCCCGTCAGACCTCCGATGAGCTGTGCCGGGGCACCCAACAGGCCTCGATGTGGTCGTCCACCATCCCGGTGGCCTGCATCAACGCATACACCGTGGTCGGGCCGACGAACCGGAATCCCTGCCGCTTCAGCTCCTTGGCCATGGCCACCGACTCCGGGGTGGTCGCCGGGACCTGCGCCAGGTCAACCGGCCGCGGCCGCGATGGCGGCGCGAACGACCACAGCAGCTCGTCGAGGTCCAGACCGTCGTCGATCACGCGGGCGTTGGCGATGGTCGCCTCGATCTTGGCGCGGTTGCGGACGATGCCTTGGTCGGCCAGCAGCCGGTCGATGTCCTGCTCCCCGAAGCCGGCCACCTTCGCCACATCGAATCCGTGGAACGCAGCCCGGAAGTTCTCCCGCTTACGCAGGATGATCAGCCACGACAGGCCGCTCTGGAACGCCTCCAGCGAGACGCGCTCGAACAGCGCCTGCGTGCCGCGCAGCGGGCGGCCCCACTCGGTGTCGTGGTAGTCGCGGTACTGCGTCGCGTCGGCGGACTCGCCGATGTCGACCCAGCCGCACCGGACCCGGCCGTCGGGAGCAGTCACTGCTCGGCTTCCGCGGACGTGAGGAGCGATTCAGGCGGTGCGGTCTGCGCACGCAATGTCGTCAGCTCGCCGCGCAGCGAGTCCAGCTCCTGCGCCAGCCGGTCCAGCACCCAGTCGACCTCGCTGGTCTTGTAGCCGCGCAGGGTCTGCGTGAACTTCACGGCATCGACATCGGCGCCGGTGACACCGGATGCGGGCAGCACGGTGGCAGTGGTGCCCCGCGCCAGCGGGGGCAGCTGCTCACCGCGGCCGAACAACACGGTGCCCAGGGCGAACAGCACCACCGCGACCAGGATCAGCACCACGAGGTAGATGAGAATCAGCGTCACACCGACGATCCTGCCGGATCGCACCGACAAAGTGGGATCAGCGCAGGGTGTTCATCGCCGGACGGTCGATCAGCGACACCGTCGACGTCCGCGGCGTGTAGGCGTCGCCGTCGAGGAAGAACTGGGTCAGCCCGACGCCGGAGTCGCTGATGCCGCAGCGCGACAGCAGGGTGGCGATCACCTGACGGCTCATCGCGGCCAGCTCGGTCAGCGGCCGGTTGCGATGTGTACGCACCCCGAGGTTGACCTGAGCGATGGCGTCGAGGCCCAACTTGTCGTAGGTGTCGATCAGCAGGCCGATCTCGACGCCGTAGCCCGGCGCGAACCCGACCGACGTCAGCAGCTCCCGGGTACCGGCGTACTCGCCGCCCAGCGGCTGCAGCAGGCAGGTCAGCTCGGGCCGCAGGGACGCCAGCAGCGGACGTGCCACCAGCTCGGTGACCCGGCCACCGCCGTTGGCGTCCTCGCCGCCGCTGATCTTCAGCGGCCGCCGGTAGAAGCCCTTGACCAGGTGCACGCCGTCGGCCAGCAGCAGCGGCCCGAGCAGCTTGGGCACGAACATCGGATCAGGGTCGAGCAGGTCGGAGTCGACGAACACGACGATGTCGCCGGTGGTGGCCGCCAGCGAGCGCCACAGGGCCTCGCCCTTGCCAGGCTGGACCGGCACCTCGGGCAGGGCCTGTTCGCGGCTGACGACCCGCGCCCCGGCCTCGATGGCGCGCAGTTCCGTCTCGTCGGTCGAACCGGAGTCGAGGACCACCAGCTCGTCGACCAGGCCACCCAGCAGCGGGCTGATGCTGTCGATGACGTCGGCGACGGTGTCTTCCTCGTTCAGCGCGGGCAGCACGACGGAGACGGTGCGGCCGGCCTTGGCGGCCTCGAGCTCGGCGATGGTCCACGTCGGCCGGCTCCAGCTGCGTTCTGCCAGCCAGGCATGGCGAGCGATGCCTTCTGCGGTCAATTCAGGACTTAGGGTCACGCGAGTCCCCTCACTGTTCGGCTCGGTGGACGCCCGCCCTGGATCGACGCGACCATTTCCAGGACGCGCCGGGTGGGGCCCACCTCATGCACCCGGAACATGGCGGCGCCGTCAGCGGCGGCAAGTGCCGTCGCGGCCAGCGTCCCCTCCAGGCGCTCGGTCAGTTCGACTCCTAAAGTCTCCCCTACGAAATCCTTGTTACTCAGGGCCATCAGCACTGGCCATCCGGTATTTACAAGATCTTTTACGTGGCGCAACAAACTAAGACCGTGGTAAGTGTTCTTGCCGAAATCGTGCGTCGGGTCGATCAGGATGGCGTCTTTGCGGACGCCCACGGAAACGGCATGCGCCGCCGCGGCGGTCACTTCGGCGATGACGTCGTCCACCACACCGCGTTCGGTGACGCCGTAGTTGACGCGAAAGGGCCGGGTCCGCGGCACTGCCCCGCCGGTGTGCGAGCAGACCAGCCCGGCCCCGAATTCGGCGGCCACCTCGGGCAGCCCGGGATCGGCGCCGGCCCAGGTGTCATTGATCAGGTCGGCCCCGGCCGCGCAGGCCTGCTTGGCCACGTTCGCCCGCCAGGTGTCGACGCTGATCAGTTGGTCGGGGTATTCGCCGCGGAGCCATTCGATGAACGGCACGACGCGCGCGATCTCCTCGTCGGCGTCGACGGTGCTGCCCGGCCCGGCTTTGACGCCGCCGATGTCGATGACGTCGGCCCCGTCGGCGATCTTCTGGTGCGCTGCGTCCTTGGCTGCGCCGTCGCTGAAGGTCGCCCCCCGGTCATAGAAGGAATCCGGGGTGCGGTTGACGATCGCCATGATCAGCGCGCGATCGCCGGCCACCTGGCGACCCAGGAACTGGCCCCTTGCGGAGGACTGCACGGCTCCCAGGCTAACCGGAAGTCTCGGACGCGCCGAATGTGCACTCAGCGCGCGGAGCCGCCGAAACGGGCGCGCTGACGGCACATTCGCTGCCCGCGACGGCCGCCAATCGCCCCGGGAGTCACACCGGCACCATCAGCGGCCCGTCGGGCTAGCGCGGCTTCTTGCCGTCCTTCACCTCGGCCGGGTACTCGGCGTAGAACGGCACGTAGCCGTCCTCTCGCCCCGCCAGCACGTAGATCGGGTCCGAAACTTCCGCGCCGTAGCCCTGTTTGCGCAGGTCGACCTTCTGGTTCTTGAACGTCGAGGTGTGCGCCAGCGCGGGCACGATCCGGATGAACAGCGGCACCGCATAGGCCGGCAGATGCTCGAAGCCGGCCTTGGCCAGCGCGGCGCCGTCGAATTCGGCACCGTCGCGCAGCTGCACCGACGCCATCCCGGCGCGGCCGCCGCAGCCCGGCACCTCGACGCCGTAGACCGTGCACTCCTCCACCTGGTCGTCGCCACCGAGCGCGGCCTCGACCTCGGTGGTGGCGACGTTCTCGCCCTTCCACCGGAAGGTGTCACCGAGGCGGTCGGCAAACGCGGCGTGCGCGAAGCCCTGCGACCGCATGAGGTCGCCGGTGTTGAACCAGACGTCGCCGTCCTTGAACGCGTTGCGCACCAGCTTCTTCTCGCTGGCCGACTTGTCGGTGTAGCCGTCGAACGGCTGCAGGTTGTTGACCTTGCTGAGCAGCAGACCCGGTTCGCCGCGCTTGACCTTGCGCAGCCGGCCGTTGGGGCCACGGGCCGGCTCACCGGTCTCCAGGTCGTATTCGACGTACACGACCGGCGACGGGCAGATGCCCGTGGTCTTGTCGATGTTGAAGACGTTGACGAAGCCGGTGTTGCCCTCGCTGGCGGCGTAGAACTCGCACACGCGCTTGATGCCGAAGCGGGAGGTGAACTCGTCCCAGATCGCGGGGCGAAGACCGTTGCCGGCGATGACCCGGACCTTGTGCGCCCGGTCGGTCGCCTTGGGCGGCTGGTTCAGCAGGTAGCCGCAGATCTCGCCGATGTAGATGAAGGCGGTGGCGTCGTACTTGATGACCTCGTCCCAGAAGCGCGAGGCCGAGAACGACTTGCCCAGCGCCAGCGCGGCACCGGCGTTCAGGGCCGACGACGTCGCGACGGTGAGGGCGTTGTTGTGGTACAGCGGCAGGCAGCAGTACAGGGTGTCGCTGCTGTTCAGGCGCAGTCCCAGCCCGCCGAACCCACCGAGCGCGCGCAGCCAGCGGTAGTGCGTCATGACGCTGGCCTTCGGCAGGCCGGTGGTGCCCGAGGTGAAGATGTAGAACGCCTTCTCCTTGGCCAGGATCTGGCTGGTGCCGACCGGGTTGGCGGTCGACTGGCCGACGGCGAGCTCGCGCAGCTCCTCAACCGAGACCAGGCCCTTGGTCAGCTCCGGGTCGGCACCGCACTCGGTGACGGGCTCGACGAAGTCCGCCTCGGCGACCAGGACCTTGGCGCCGAGCAGGCCCAGGCTGTGTGCCAGCACGTTGCCGCGCTGGTTGTAGTTGATCATCCCGGCGATCGCGCCGCATTTGACCGTCGCCAGCATCAGCAGGACCGCGTCCGGCGAGTTGCGCAGCATGACGCCGACCACGGAGCCTGGCCCGACACCCTTGGCCGCCAGCACCGACGCGTAGCGGTTCACGGTCGCGTTGGCCTGGCCGTAGGTGATGCGCTGGTCGTCGAACTTGATGAAGACCTTGTTCTTGTTGGCTTCGGCGCGTTCCTGGAACACCTTGCCGATCGATGTCTTCGCCGTCGGGCTGGCGCCGAAACCGGTGATCAGGCCCCGAGCGATCACCGGAGCGTCAGCCAGGAAGCCCGGCAGCTGCTTGGCGATGTCCAGCAGGCCGACGCCGGTGCGTGAAGTGTCGTCACTCATGCGTGGTGAGCCTAGTGAGCGATGTGACCGGGTGCACAAGCAGCTATCGCCTCGTCGACGTCACGGGCGACCACGAGCCGGTCCAGCGCGGCCTGCTGCACGTATCCGGTGTCGACCAGCGTGTACAGCCAGGTCAGCAGGCCGTCGTAGTGGCCGTGCGGGTCGAGCATCACCAGCGGCTTGTCGTGCATGTTGAGGTAGCCGGCTGTCCAGGCCTCGAAGAACTCCTCGAGGGTGCCGATGCCGCCGGGCAACGCGATGAACGCGTCGGAGCGGTCCTCCATGATCTGCTTCCGCTCGCGCATGGTGTCGGTGACGATCAGTTCGGCGGCGTTCACGTCGGCCAGCTCGCGGTGCACCAGTTTCTTCGGGATGACGCCGACGGTGCGGCCGCCGTTCTCCCGGGCACCGTCGGCAACGGCGCCCATCGCCGAGACGTTGCCGCCGCCGGACACCAGGGTCCAGCCTTTCGCGGCGATGGCCCGGCCGACGTCGGCGGCGAGAGTGAGCAATTCGGGATGACGGGGACCGGCGGCGCAGTAGACACAGACGGCATAAGAGTTTTCGGGGATGTTGTCGGCCAGCACAGCACAACGCTAATCGAGCCGTGCCGTCCGTCGCTCGGCCATAGGATCGGATCGTGGTGCTCAGCCAGCTGAAAGCGGGCGTCGAATCCGGAGCCGGTGCGCTGCTGACCGGTGCCCGTGGGTCCGGCAAGACCGCGTGGGCGCGGGCGGCGTACGAGGAGCTGGCACCGGGGTTCGAGCGCGCGGCCTGGATCGCCGGCAGCGCGGCCGATTCGTGCGTGCCGTTCGCGGCGTTCGAGCGGTTGTTCACGGTGCCCGAGACCGGGCGGACGGTGCAGGTGTTGCGAGCGGCGCGGGAAGCGCTCGGGACGGGACTGTTGTTGGTCGTCGATGACGGGCATCTATTGGACCGACTCTCGGCGTCGCTGGTGTATCAGCTCGCGGTGTCCGGCGCGGCCCGGGTCATCGTGACAGCGGAAGCGAATCAGTCTCTGCCCGAGGGCATTTCGTCGTTGGCGCGGGACCGGTTGGTGGTACCGGTGGCGGCTGACGGGCCAGGCTCGTCTGCTGCGTTCGAGGCGCCGGAACTGCCGCCGCTGGACGGCGACGGTGTCGTCGCCCGGCTGCGGCGCGCGGTGCGGGCACTCGACGGCGGTGCCGCTGCGCGGGTGGCCGAGCTGGCTGCCGCCGCCGACGATGCCCTGCGCCTGGGCGATCTGGAGTTGGCCGAACGGCTGGGTCGGACCGCGCTGCCGGCCGGCGGCCTGGCCACCCGGGTGACGTTGAGCTACGCACTGGCCTGGCAGGGCCGCGGCCTGGACGCCGATGCGGTGCTGGCCGAGGTCGATCCGGCGGCGCTGACCGAGCCGGCATTGATGACGTGGGCACTGCCCCGCGCGGCCAATCAGTTCTGGATGCTGTCCGAGCCCGAGCGCGCGACGGCCTTCCTGCGCACCATCCGAAGCCGGGTGCAGACGCCGGCCGCGCAGGTCACGTTGGACGCGCTGTCGGCGACCTTCGCGATGAACGCGGGCAATCTCAGCCGGGCCATGCAGCTGGCCGACTCGGTGCTGGCCAGTGACGACCCGAGCGACACCGCCGTCGGCTGGGCGGCATCGGCGGCGGCGCTGAGCTGCGCCCGCACGGGCCGGTTGACCGAAGTGGACGCCTTCGCCGAACGTGCCCTGGCCGCCGGGCAGCCCGGGTTGCTGCGGTTCACCAGTGGCTTCGGGCAGACGACGGCCCTCTTGCTGGACGGGGCACCGGACCAGGCTCAGGAACTGGCCCAGGAGTTGATCGACTTCACCCAGTCGCAACAACCCGGGCGGGCCATCGGCGAGGTGCTGCTGGCCGACGTGTTGATCGCGCGAGGCGAACTCGACTCGGCGATCGAGCTGCTCGGCGATGCCGCAAAGGTGCTGGCGCCCACCGGATATTCGTGGGGTCCGCTGGCGTGGATGCTGCTGGCGCAGGCGCTCGGCCAACGCGGAGCGACCGCCGAGGCCGGCCGCGCCCTGGCCCGTGCCGAGGCTCGGCATGGGCTGAAGTCGATGTTGTTCGCCCCCGAATTGGCGCTGGCCCGCGCCTGGACCAACGCGGCTCGGCGGGATCAGCACGGCGCCATAGCCGCTGCCCGCGAGGCGTTCCGCGCCGCCGAGCGCGGCGGCCAGTCGGCCGTGGCACTGCGCGCCCTGCACGACGCGGCGCGCCTGGGCGATGTCCGGGCCGCCGGCTGTTTCGACCGCGTCAGCGTCGACTGCGTCTTCGGCCGGCAGGCCCGCGCGGTGGCGACGGGGGTCGCCGCCGAGCGCGCCTGACCATTTGCCGCACGGCGGGTCGTCCGACCCGCCATAGGATTGACCGCAACAGGTCATCGAGGGAGCAGGTCATGGGCGATCCGCTGTACGTCAATACCGAGGGTGTGCTGGGCATGGCCCGGGTGCACGACGCAGTCGCCGCGGGGCTCGGACAGCTGCAGAACGGCGGCAGCCTTGGGCAGTCGGTCGGCCCCGCGACCACACACGGGTTGATCGCCTTCGGGATGAATTCGGCGCTCGGCGGGGTCATGGCACGGCGGGACAACATCCTGCAGTCGACGGGTGCGGCCGGCCAGCAGATGTCCGAGCAGTTGCACCGCGCCGCCGAGTCCTACCGGGCCGGCGACGAGCAGGGCGCGCGTGGCCTGTCCTCGGCAGCCGAGGGCATCCCAGGGGGTGGCAGTGGCGTCAGTGCCGGCACGCCGGGTGGCCTCGGCGCGGCAGTGCCGGGTAGCCCGGCCGCCGGTGGTGGTGACGTGGCGCAGACGCTCGGGCAGGTAGGCCAACAGGCCGGGCAGATCGCACAGGGTGTGGCGCAGTCGTTGGGTCAGATTCCTGGGCAGTTGGCGCAGAGCGTCAGCGGCGTATTGGGTGGGCTGCTCGGCGGGCTGGGCGGGGTCGACGGTGCCGGTGCCGGACACGCCGCGGGAGCCGGACTTGGCGGACTGAGCGACCCCAGCGGCGTGGATACCGTTGGGGAACAAGATAAGTCGGACGCTGATGACCGGGACCGGGATCGGGAGCGCCGCGACCCCGAGCGCCACGAAAAGGGCGAGGACGACAAACGGATTCTGTCGGTTGAGCACCGCGGTCAGTCCGGTGCCGCCGATGCGGAGTCGGCGACCGGGCCGGCAGGCACGGCTCCCCCGCCGCGCCGCCCGGCCCAGACCCGGCCGCAGGACGTTTAGCCGTAGTACTTGGTCCGGCCGCACCTGTCTGTAGGACAGGTGCGATCCGGACCCGTCAGCTTTCATTGACGGTCAATGAAAGTTGACGGGCGCCAACCGAACTGGGGGTACAGACCCCGCCGGCGCCTCGAACGCCGACCTCCCCAGGCTCAGGGCCGGGCTAGGGCAGCGTCATCCGGCGCTCGATGCCGATCGCGTCGAGGAATCGTTCGTCATGGCTGACGACGATGAAGGCGCCACGGTAGGCGTTCAGCGCGGATTCCAGTTGCCCGACGCTCACCAGATCGAGGTTGTTCGTCGGTTCGTCGAGCAGCAGCAGGTGCGGCGCCGGTTCGGCGTACAGCACGCAGGCCAGCGTCGCGCGCAGCCGCTCACCGCCGGAGAGCACCGACACGGGTAGGTCGATCCTGTTGTCCTGGAACAGGAATTGCGCCAGCAGGTGCCGCCTCCGCGTGATGCTGAGGGTCGGCGCCCAGGACATCAGGTTCTCCAAGACCGTGCGCTGCTCGTCCAGCAGGTCGAGGCGCTGCGACAGGTAGGCGACGCGGCCGTCGCCGCGAGTCAGGGTGCCGGCATCGGGCCCTATGTCGCCGTTGATCATCCGGAGCAGCGTGGACTTGCCCGCACCGTTACGACCGGTCAGGGCGATGCGCTCCGGACCGCGGATGTCGAGGTCGATTCCGTTGTCGGCGAACAGCATCCGACCACCACGCTGGATGTTCAGGCCACTCGCACTCAGCACGGTACGGCCCGCGGGGACTTCCGTGTTCGGCAGATCGAGGGCGATGACATCGTCGTCGCGCACCGCGCGTTCGGCTGCGTCAAGGCGCGCCCGGGCGTCGTCGACCCGGCGCGCATGGACCTCGTCGGCGCGGCCGGCCGATTCCTGGGCATTGCGTTTGAGCTTTCCGGCAACGATTTTCGGCAGTCCGGCGTCCTTCAGGTTGCGGGCGGCGGTGCCGGCTCGGCGGGCCGCGCGTTCCCGGGCCTGCTGCATCTGGCGCTTCTGAAGTTTGAGCTGCGACTCCGCATTGCGCATCTCATCTGCAGCGGCACGTTGCGCGTCGGCGACCGCGTCCTGGTACGCCGTGAAATTCCCGCCGTAGAACTGGACGTCACCGTCACGCAGTTCGGCGATGCGATCCATCCGATCGAGCAGCGCACGGTCGTGGCTGATCAGCAGTAACGCGCCTGGGTAGCGGTCGAGTTCGTCGTAGAGCCGTTGTCGCGCAGCAGTATCCAGGTTGTTGGTGGGTTCGTCGAGCAGCAGGACGTCGGGCCGCCGCAGCAACTGCGCGGCCAGCCCGAGAGTGATCACCTCTCCGCCGGACAGCGTGCCGAGCACCCGGTCGAGGGGGACGTCGAGGCCGAGTCGCGCCAACTGCGCCGCACTACGTTCCTCGATGTCCCACTCGTCGCCGATGGCGGCGAAGACAGCCTCGGACGCGTCGCCATCCGCCAGCGCTGTGAGCGCGGCCAAAATGGGTGCCACCCCGAGCATTTCGGCGACGGTCAGGTCTGTGGCGAACGGCAGCGTCTGCGGCAGGTAGCCCACCGACCCGTCGACGGTCACTCCGCCGCCGGTCGGCTGCAGTTCTCCGGCGATGAGTTTGAGCAGTGTGCTCTTCCCGGCGCCGTTGGGAGCGACCAGTCCGGTGCGGCCGGCACCGACGGTGAACGACAGATCCGAAAACACCTCGGTGTCATCGGGCCAGGAAAACGACAAATGGGAACAGGTAATAGAAGACATGCAAAAGCTCTCGTGAGAGTGACAGGGCGAGGGCGTACTCCGGTTATCCGGAGATGTCTTCTCCCAGCATGTTTTCGGCCCACCTTCGTTGACAGCAGTTGCAAAACCCACCATACGCACGGGCGCAACTGATTTATCGTCGCTCAGTAGCCGCGCAGCTGATCCAGCTGTCGCCGTTCACGTTTGGTGGGCCGGCCGGCGCCGCGGTCCCGGATGGGCACCGCGGGCATCGTCTCTTTGGCCGGTGGCGGCGGGCTGCGGTCGATCAGGCATTCCGGCACGACGGCCGCGCCCACCCGCTTGGCGATGGGACGGATGACCTCGACGATGCGCTCACGGCCCTCGATCCGGACGCGAACCTCGTCACCTGGACTGACCAGCTGGGCCGGTTTGACGGTGACGCCGTTGACGCGGACGTGTCCGGCCCGGCACGCGGCCGCCGCCAGCGCCCGGGTCTTGGTGATCCGGACCGCGAAAATCCAGCTGTCGACGCGGACGCTACTCAACTTGTCAGGTACCGCCGCAAGATGTCGGTGACCGCGGTGATGTCCGGCGTCGACACCCGCTCGTCGACCTTGTGTGCGAGGTTCGGGTCACCCGGCCCGTAGTTGACCGCCGGAATGCCAAGGGCGGCAAAGCGTGCCACGTCGGTCCAGCCGTACTTGGCCCGCACCTGTCCCCCGGCGGCCGCCACCAGCGCGGCCGCGGCCGGTTGCGCCAGACCGGGCAGCGCACCCGCTGCGGAATCGGTCAGCTCGATGGTCACCTCGAGACCGGCAAAGACCTCGTGCACGTGCGCAAGCGCCTGCTCGACGCTGCGGTCCGGGGCGAACCGGAAGTTGACGGTGACCGACGCGGCATCGGGGATGACGTTGCCCGCGATGCCGCCGTCGATCCGGACCGCGGAGAGGCCCTCGCGGTAGACGCAGCCGTCGATGTCGACCGAGCGCGACTGGTAGGCGGTGAGCCGATCCAGCACGGCGCCGAGCTTGTGAATCGCGTTGTCGCCCAGCCACGATCGCGCCGAATGCGCGCGCGTGCCGGTGGCGTGGATGATGACGCGCAACGTGCCCTGGCAGCCGGCTTCGATGAGGCCGCCCGAGGGCTCGCCGAGAATCGCGACGTCGGCCTTGAGCCAGTCGGGCAGTTCACGCTCGATACGGCCGAGACCGTTGGCGCTGGACTCGATCTCCTCGCAGTCGTACATGACGAGGGTGATGTCGTGCGTCGGCTCGGCGATGGTGGCCGCCAGGTGCAGGAACACCGCGTCGCCGGCCTTCATGTCGGAGGTGCCGCAACCCCAGAGTTCGTCGCCTTCGATTCGGCTGGGCAGGTTGTCGGCGGCGGGGACGGTGTCGGTGTGCCCGGCGAGCAGCACCCGCGACGGCCGGCCCAGGTTGGTCCGGGCCAGCACCGCGTCGCCGTTGCGAATCACCTCGAAGTGCGGGGCCTGCGCCTTGAGCGCGGTCTCGATCTCGTCGGCGATGAGCTGCTCGTGCCGCGATTCGCTGGGAATGTCGACCAGCGCGGCGGTCAGAGCAATCGGGTCTGCGGTGAGATCCAGCATTCAGCCAGGTTAGTCGGTCCGCTGGTTCAGGCTACGGCGCGCAGGGCCCGGATGGCCGGGGCACTTTTGCGCCATGAATTCCTGGTCAACGGCTCCCCCGCCCGCATACTCGTTGACCCGGAAACCTGGGCGGTCCCTACTCGACCTTTTGCGCCATGAACTCCGAGTCAACGGCTCCCACGTAAGCAACGCCTGAAAACGACGGTCATGCGTCTGCTGACCGGGCAATGCGCAGGGCCCGGATGGCCGGTGCCGTGGAGGCGCCCAGCAGGGTCGAGCGATCGGCCGGGTAGCGCACGTCGATGACGGCATCTTCGCCGAACCGGTAGGGCTTACCAAGGATCAAGCCGGCCAATTGCTTTCGCATCCGGGAAAGTTCAGCGCGCACGGTGACCACCCGACTCCGGTCACCGTAGAGGTCCTCGGCCAGCTCCGATGCCGACCGACCGTTCCGGTGGATCGACAGGACCAGCAGGATCTCGGCGTGCCGCAGCGAGATGTCGTGGCGCCACCCACCGAACTGCCCCGCCATCTCGAGGACGGGCGCCCCTCGCAGATCCAGCACGACGCGGGTGGCGGTCGCGTCGTCGTCGGAGGCGGCAGTGGACGGCCGGACCAGCCACCCGCCAGGCAGCAGCTCGACATCGCACCGCCCCAGCGTGGGGATCCAGACCCGGCCCGGGGCCAGTTCGTCGGGCAGCAGAATCCGGTTGTGCAGCGGCATCTGGTCGACGGCAGCCACCCAGCCGTCGGCATCGACCGCCAGTGCGGGACTGCCGATCCGGGCCAGGATCGGTGCGGCGACCATCCGCAGCCGGTTCAGCGTGCGATCGTGCTGCTCGCGCAGGTGCGCTTCGGCCAGCCGGGCGACTGCGTCGACCAGCGCGACGGTGGTGGGATGCACCGTGGCGGCCGGCCCGGAGACGTCGACGACGCCGATGACCTGGCCGGTGCGCGGGTCGCGGACCGGGGCGCCGGCGCAGGTCCAGGCGTGGTGGCTGCGCAGGAAATGCTCGGCGGAGAACACCTGCACGGCGCGGTTGGATGCGAGTGCGGTGCCGATGGCGTTGGTGCCGACGGCGCCCTCGCCCCAGTTGGCGCCCTCGACGAACCCGAGCCGGTCGGCCTTGCCCAGTACCGCCGGCGAACCCGAACGCCACAGCACGCGGCCCCGGGCGTCGGCCAGCACCAGGATGTTGTCCCCTTCGGCGACAATGGATTCCAGTCCGCGCGACACGTCGTCGAGCACCGTGAGCAAGCCCGATGCCTTTCGCAGCGCGTCGAGCCCGGTCGCTTCGATGACCGGCGGGATGTGGGTGTCCGGGTTGACGCCGCGGGCCAGCATGCGCTGCCAGGAGTCGCCGATCACGTCGCGGGGCCGCGCCGGGGCGCGCCCGCCGGACATTGTGGCGTCGTAGACAGCCGACATCAACCGCGCGTAACTGCGCGGGTCCTCGCCAACGGCTACCGCTGGTTCAGGCACGGCCGGGCTCTGCATCATCGCCGATTGTGCTCCGCATGTCAGCGATAAACCAGACCGCCGTCGATCAGACCGGCCTGCCCTGTCATGTAGTCGGCGTCGGGTCCGGCCAGATAGGACACGAATCCGGCTACGTCGTCGGGGGTTTCGGCCCGGCCCAGGGCAATCCCGCCGACGAACTTGGCGTAGGTCTCGCCCACCGGGGCGCCGGTCAGTTCTGCGAACCGCTGGTCGATCTCGACCCACATGTCGGTGCCCACCACGCCGGGACAGTAGGCGTTGACGGTGATGCCGTCGGCGGCGTGCTCCTTGGCCGCGGCTTGAGTCAAGGCACGCACCGCGAATTTGGTGGCGCTGTACGGCCCCAGCATCGCGAAGCCGTCATGCCCGGCGATCGACGAGGCGTTGATGATCTTGCTGATCTTCCCGTTGTCTTGATTGCCGAGTTCCTTGAATTTCGCGACGGCAGCCTGGATGCCCCACAGCACGCCGTCGACGTTGATCGCCCACAACCGCTGCAGGTCTTCTGGTGTGACGTCGACGAGCGGGCCGACCAGCGCGACACCGGCGTTGTTGACCATGATGTCCAGCCCGCCGAGTTCGGTCGCGACATAGTCGACCGCGGCGAACACCTGATCCCGTTGACTGACATCCGCGACGAAAGTGGTGAATTTGCAGCCGATCTCGGAGACCTCGGCGGCCACCTCCGCCAATGGATCGGCTTCGACGTCGACGAGCGCGACGTCGGCGCCGTCGCGGGCCAACCGCAGTGCGATACCGCGTCCGATCCCCCGGCCGGCGCCGGTGACCAGGGCTACTTTGCCTGCCAGTGTCATTTCTGTTTCTCCGCTCATCGCGTCGGGTCGACCAAAACCTTCATCTTGTTCCCCGCATGCAGCGCTTCGAATCCTTCGGCGACCACTTCACCGATCGGAATCTGGGCCACCCATCCGGTGGTGTCGTAGGCGCCCTGAGCCATCAATGCGATGACCGCCTCGAAGTCGGTGCCGGTGTAACACAGCGACCCTTGGATGCGGGACTCGTTCATCACCAGGTTCAGAAGTGGTGTCTGCAATGGCTTTTCGTAGATGGCGACGCTCACCATCGGCTTGCGGGACCCGACGCACGCCAGCGCCGTCTCCACAGCGGGTGTGACGCCGGCGGCGTCGAACACCGCGCCGGCGCCGGCGCCGTAGGTGTGGTCGGCGATCAAGCCGGGCACGTCGGTGGCCGTCGGGTCCAGCGTGGTGGCGCCGAGTGCTTCGATGGCGGCCCGCCGGACCGGCGACGGCTCGACGACGAAGACATCCTGAAGTCCCTTACCGCGCAAGGCGAACCACAGTCCGATGCCGATGGGCCCGGCACCGAAGACCATCGCGGTGTCGCCAGGGCTGACGTCGCCGAGGGTCGCCGCGTGGTAGGCCACCGACATCGGTTCGACGAGCGCTCCGAGTTCCAGCGAGACGTTGTCGGGCAGCCGATGCAGCATGTTCGTCGGCACCACGGTGTACTCGGCCATGCCGCCGTCGGACATCAGGCCGTGGAAGCCGATCTGCTGACAGACGTTGTAGTTACCCGCCGCGCAGGGTCCGCAGTGGCCGCATTTGTAGATCGGCTCGACGGCCACCCGGTCACCCTCGCGCCACTCGGTGACTCCGGCACCGACAGCCGTGATGGTGCCGGAGAATTCGTGGCCAAGCGTCAGCGGCAGCTCTTGATGGGTCAGCGGATGCGGCTGGGTGGGGACGAAGATGGGGCCGGCGTAGTACTCGTGCAGGTCGGTGCCGCAGATGCCGTTGAAGCCGACCTGCAACTGGACCGTGCCCGGCCCGGGGTCCGGGACGGCGACGTCCTCGACCGAGACTTTGTTGGGTCCGTAGTAGACAGCTGCTCTCATGTCCCCAGTTCTATGTGACGGCGACCACACCTCGACAGAGTTGCAGGGGGTTGCAACGCTGCAACGTGGTGCAACTCTTGTCGTGGGTTGCGCCAGGCATGTGTTCTGGGTCACATGACTTCCACACTCGAACCGATTACCGCCGTCTCGCCGCAGGAGCGCGTCGAGACCTGGCTCGCGAACTTCGAAGCGGCGCTGGCCGCGCAGGACATCGACGGCGTCGTCGGGATGTTCGCCGTCGACAGCTTCTGGCGCGACCTCGTCGCGTTCACCTGGAACCTCAAGACCGTCGAGGGTCGCGACCAGATCGCCGGCATGCTGCGCGCACGGCTGGCCGACACCACACCGTCCGGGTTCCGGACCCGGGAACCTGCCACGGCTGACGGCGATGTGACGTCGGCGTTCATCGAATTCGAGACAGCCACCGGGCGCGGCTCGGGGCACCTACGGCTGCGTGGAGACGAAGGCTGGACGCTGCTGACGACACTGCAGGAGCTCAAGGGCCACGAGGAGCGCAAGGGCGCGACGCGCGTGCTCGGCGCGGTGCACGGGTCCGATCCCGACCCGCGGTCGTGGGCCGAGAAGCGCGCGGAGGAAGAGGCGACGTTGGGCCGCGAGGCGCAGCCGTATGTGCTGGTGATCGGCGGCGGACAGGGCGGCATCGCGCTGGGTGCGCGGCTGCGTCAGCTCGGGGTCCCGGCCATCGTCGTCGACAAGCACGAGCGGCCCGGCGACCAGTGGCGCAAGCGCTACAAGTCCCTGTGCCTGCACGACCCCGTCTGGTACGACCACCTGCCCTACCTGCCCTTCCCGGCCAACTGGCCGGTGTTCGCGCCGAAGGACAAGGTCGGCGACTGGCTGGAGTTCTACACGCGCGTCATGGAGGTGCCGTACTGGTCGCGCACCGAATGCCTGTCGGCCACTTACGATTCCGACGCGGGCCACTGGACCGTCGAAGTCAACCGCGACGGCGAGCGGCTCACTCTCCACCCGACCCAACTGGTGCTTGCGACAGGCATGTCCGGAAAGCCCAGCATCCCAACGCTTCCGGGCCAGGACGTCTTCGCCGGGGAACAGCACCACTCGAGTCAGCACCCGGGGCCCGATCGATACGTCGGCAAGAAGGTCGTCGTGGTCGGGTCGAACAACTCCGCGCACGACATCTGTAAAGCCTTGTACGAGAACGGCGTCGACGTGACGATGCTGCAGCGGTCGTCGACGCACGTCGTCAAGTCGGATTCGCTGATGGACCTCGGCCTCGGCGATCTGTACTCCGAACGCGCGGTGGCCGCGGGCATGACGACGGAGAAGGCCGACCTGACCTTCGCATCGCTGCCCTACGCCATCATGGCCGACTTCCAACGTCCCATCTATGACGCGATCCGGTTGCGGGACAAGGACTTCTACGATCGACTGGAGGCCGCCGGCTTCGAGCTGGACTTCGGCGACGACGACTCCGGACTGTTCATGAAGTACCTGCGCCGCGGCTCGGGCTACTACATCGACGTCGGCGCGTGTGAGTTGGTGGCCGATGGCTCGATCAAGTTGGCGCACGGCCAGGTGTCGCACCTGACGGCAGACGCGGTGGTCCTCGCCGATGGCACCGAGCTGCCGGCCGACGTCGTCGTCTACGCGACCGGCTACGGCTCGATGAACGGCTGGGCCGCCGACCTGATGGGCCAGGAGATCGCCGACCGGGTCGGCAAGGTGTGGGGCCTGGGCAGCGGGACCGCCAAGGACCCCGGCCCGTGGGAGGGCGAGCAGCGCAACATGTGGAAGCCCACGCAGCAGGAGAACCTGTGGTTCCACGGCGGCAACCTGCACCAGTCGCGGCACTACTCGCTGTACCTCGCGTTGCAGCTCAAGGCCCGGTACGAAGGCATCCCCACGCCGGTCTTCGGCCTGCAGGAGGTCCACCACCTGCAGTGAGCGGCACTCCGTGCGATCTGGGGGCACCTCCCGCTCGTGGGTGGTGCCCCCAGCTCACCGTTGGTTCAGTAACCTTGGCCAACGTGACTTCTGCATCTGGCATCGGCATCGCCACCATCACCGCCGACGGAACGGTCCTGGACACCTGGTTCCCCGCTCCGGAGCTCTCCGCTGACGCCGCGGCCGGCCCGGTCCCCGCTGAGCTGGAAGCTCTCGTCGGCACCGATGAGGACCGCGGCGTGCGCACCGAGATCGTGCGCACCACCATCGCCTCGCTCGACGACAAGCCCGCCGACACGCACGATGTCTGGCTGCGTCTTCACCTGCTGTCGCACCGCCTGATCGCGCCGCACGGCGCCAACTTGGACGGCATCTTCGGCCTGCTGACCAACGTGGTGTGGACCAACTTCGGCCCCTGCGGCGTCGAGGGCTTCGAGACCGTCCGCGCCAAGCTGCGTCGCCGCGGCACGGTCACCGTGTTCGGTGTCGACAAGTTCCCCCGCATGGTCGACTATGTGTTGCCGTCGGGCGTGCGCATCGCCGACGCCGACCGCGTCCGGCTGGGTGCGCACCTGGCGTCGGGCACGACCGTCATGCACGAGGGCTTCGTCAACTTCAACGCCGGCACCCTGGGCACGTCGATGGTCGAGGGCCGCATCTCGGCGGGTGTCGTCGTCGATGACGGCTCCGACGTCGGAGGCGGCGCGTCGATCATGGGCACGCTGTCCGGTGGCGGCAAGGAGGTCATCTCGGTGGGCAAGCGCTGCCTGCTGGGTGCCAACGCGGGCCTGGGCATCTCGCTGGGCGACGACTGCGTCATCGAGGCCGGCCTGTACGTCACCGGCGGTACCAAGGTGACCACCGCCGACGGTCAGACCGTCAAGGCCAAGGAGCTGTCCGGCTCGAACAACCTGCTGTTCCGCCGGAACTCGGTCAGCGGTGCGGTCGAGGTCGTCAAGCGCGACGGCACCGGCATCACGCTCAACGAGGCGCTGCACGCCAACTAGTTCTGCTCACCGAAAGTGAGCTTGTGTGCGTGGTTTCATCGAAATCTCGCACACAAGCTCACTTTCGTCGTTCAGGCCCAGGGGCCGACGCCGGTCACCTTCTCGATGGTGATGCGGGTGAGGTATCCGGGCGGCGCTTCGGCCGGCGGGAACTGGCCGTTGAACTCCGGCGCCATCACGTTGGTCAGCCGGGTCAGCACGTCGGGTGCCCCGCCCTCCACGATGCGTGCGGTGCCGCTGATCGCGAGATAGGGATTGACCGACGCCGCGCCCCGGTCAGTACCGATGATGGTGACCGCGACCCTGGGATCGCGGCGCATGTTGCGCAGCTTCTTGTAGTCGGCGAGATGGGCGCTGACCAGTTCGTCGCCCTGCAGTTCCACCCACACCACCGAAACCTGTGGGCTGCCATCGGCATTCAAAGTCACGAGCGTCGCGTTGGCCCCGTCGCCGATGAGGGCGCGGGCTTCGTCTGTGAGTTGCATGGCATCTACAAGGTATCTGCTTGCCCAGCCATTCCCGCCGAGAATGAGCTCGTGCGCGTGGATTCGCCCGGCTCGTCGCGTACGGAACCGCACAGTCGGCGACCATCGGGGGGATCGTCGCCGGGAAGTTGGAGGTTTTCCCCGGGGACATCGGCGCCTATTCATCACTAGCGTCAATCCGGTGAGCACGACGACCGGCGACGCGGACACCTTGACAACTAGCAACCCCGACGAGATCTCGGCGCCCGAATGGACCGGCAAGCAGAAGCTGGCGTTCCGGCTGTTCTTCACCATCGGCGGCGGAATCCTGATCCTCTCGGTGTACGGCAATCTGGGCCTGAGCCTGTTGATGGCTCCGCTTCTGCAGGCGCTCGCCAACTTGGGCAGCTTCGTCACCCGCGGTGAAGGCGTGTACCTGAACGTCAATGGGGGTGCTGATTCCTTGGCGGAGTGGTGCTTCCACCTCGGCTGGATTCTGGTGGCCCAGCTGATCACCGCGACCTGGACCGCGCTGGACCGGCGTAGGCCCAACTACCGCAGCCTTGCCGCACTGCTGCTGGTGTTCGCCCGGTTCGGTCTGGCCGTCTCGATGCTGCTCTATGGTCTGGCCAAGCTCATTCCGACGCAGATGGCCTACATGATGCTGCCCGGCTACCAGATCCAGATGGTCGGCGACGTCAGCCTGATGAACACGTTGTGGGGTTTCATGGGCGCCTCCGACCCGTACTCGGTGGCCGCCGGTCTCGTCGAATTCGTTGCCGGCGTGCTGCTTCTGTGGAATCGGACGTGGCTGTTGGGTGCGCTGATCGCGATCGGCGCCATGGGGCAGGTGTTCCTGCTCAATCTGTTCTACGACGTTCCGGTGAAACTGGTGTCCGGAGCCCTGTTCTTCATCGCCGTCGCGATCACCACGCCGTACTGGCGGGGCCTGGCCCAAATGGTGTTCCAGCGTGGCACTCCCGAACCGGTCGTGCTGTGGCCGGCGCTGGGCTCCGGCAGGAGATGGCTGCGCCGCACCGGCACCGTGGCGAAGTTCACCATCGCAGCCGTCGTCGGCGCGCTGGTGACCACGCTCAGCGTCGTCACGTTCTACGACATTCGGCACAGGGAATCGGACATCGACGGAGTTTGGCGTGCAACGTCATTCACGGTCGACGGCAAAGCGGCGACGCTGCAGCAGACGTCTCCTGCGCCGTGGACCAACGTCGCGATCGCCGACCGGGTCGACGACTACACCAGCTTCGTCACCCAGGTTCCCGCCGGCTACGTCACCGTCTACCTGTTCGAGATCCACGACGACCGACTGGAGATCAAGAGGCACGAATCGGATCCGCCCATCGTGCTGCACTTTCGTCTGGACGGTCCCGACCGGCTGATGTTGACCGGCATGGTCGACGGCAAGCACATCGAGGGCGACTACCAGCGACGGCACATGCAGCGCAGCGAATCTCACTTCCGGCTGATCCAGCCGGAGATCGAGGGTGGACCGGCCAGTCGTCTGCCCTAGGTCTCACAGCCGGTGACCTCGTCGCGGCCGCGGCGTCCGGACAGCACCTCCATCTGACAACCGTCCTCCATCGCGACGACGTTGCCTAGACGAGGAGTTTCTTCTGCACCTTGCCCATGGCGTTGCGCGGCAGGCTGTCGACGAGGCGCACCTCGCGCGGCCGCTTGTGCACCGAAAGCTGTTGCGCGACAAAGTCGATGAGTTCCTGCGCCGACGCCGACCCGACCACGAACGCCACGATGCGCTGCCCCAGATCGTCGTCCGGCACGCCGACCACCGCGGCCTCCGATACACCCGGGTGGCCCAGCAGGACCGTCTCGATCTCGCCGGCGCCGACCCGGAAACCGCCGGACTTGATGAGGTCCACCGACTCGCGACCGACGATGCGGTGCATACCGCCCTCATCGATGGCCGCGACGTCGCCGGTGCGGTACCAGCCGTCGTCGCTCAGCACCTCGGCCGTCGCCTCTGGGCGGTTCAGATAGCCGGTGAAGATCGTCGGCGCGGAAACCTCAAGGCGGCCAATGGTTTCCCCGTCGTGCGGCACCGCAGACCCGTCTTCGGCGACCAGCCGCGTCTGCACGCCGTCCAACGGCAACCCGACCCAGCCGGGCCGGCGTTCGCCGTCGACCCGGGTAGACAGGGTGATCAAAGATTCGGTGCTGCCATAGCGCTCCAGCGGCGCGTGTCCGGTGAGCCGGATCAGGTCGTCGAACACCGGCACCGGCAGCGCTGCGCTGCCCGACACCAGCAGTCGCGCTCCGCGGAGCGCCTCGGCGGCAGCAGCGTCGGCCACCACGCGGGACCAGACGGTCGGCACCGCGAAGTACAGCGAGCCGCCCGCGGCGGCGTAGGCGGCCGGCGTGGGTTTTCCGGTGTGTACGAAGCGATTTCCGATCCGCAGTGAGCCCAGCAGACCGAGGATCAGACCGTGCACGTGGAACAGCGGTAGGCCGTGCACCAAGGTGTCGGCCGGCGTCCAGGCCCAGGCCTTGGCCAACGCGTCGATGTCGGCGGCGATGGCGCGACGGCTGATCACCACGCCTTTGGGCAACCCTGTGGTGCCCGAGGTGTACATGACCAACGCGGTCGAATCCGGCGACGGTTCGGCGTAGCGGTGCCAGGACCGAGCATGCAGCCGGACCGGGATGACCGGTAGCCCTTCGGTTTCGTCAGGCACCTCCCCCAGCCAGGCCTGCGCCCCGGAGTCGGTGATCATGTGCCGACGTTCGGCCGCGCCGACGTCGGCGGGCACCGGAACCACCGGCACCCCCGCGATGAGGCAGCCCGCGACGGCGAGCACCGTCTTGGCCGTCGGCCGAGCCAGCACGGCCACCAGCGACGCGCCGGCGACCCGTTCGGCCACCGACGTCGCGGCCCCGACCAGATCGCTGCGGGACAACACCGCGCCGTCGATACGCACCGCGTCTTCGAGGTCGTGCCCGGCGGCGACAACGGCTGGGTTCAGAGAGGTCAGCAGCACATCGCGAGGCTACTCGCCTATGCAGATGCAACGAAGGTCCCGCGTCATTAAATGGCTCGCGCACGCCAGTCCACGCCAATATGTTCGTTGCTCTAGGGGTGGAACATCGTCTATTCAGAAAGTTGGCCAGGGACCAGCCGCGATGAAGATTCTTGTGACCGGTAGTTCGGGCCACCTGGGTGAAGCACTGATGCGGCGCTTGCGGCAGACGAACCACGAAGTCGTCGGTCTCGATACGACGGCGTCGATCTTTACCCGCCACCAGGCATCGGTCACTGATCCAGTGGCCGTCGCCGAAGCGATACGCGGGGTCGATGCCGTTGTGCACACTGCAACGCTGCACAAGCCTCACGTCGCTACGCACACGCGGCAGGAATTCGTCGATACGAACATCACCGGCACGCTCAACCTGCTGGAAAACGCGGTCGCGGCCGGGGTGACGCGATTCATCTACACCAGCACGACAAGCGCATTCGGGGACGCGCTGGTTCCGGGTGCGCACGAACCGGCCGCCTGGATCACCGAGGACGTCGCGGACAAACCCAAGAACATCTACGGCGTCACCAAGGCGGCCGCCGAAGACCTGTGTGAGCTCTTCGCACGCCGACGCGGACTTCCCTGCGTGGTGTTGCGGACGTCGCGGTTCTTCCCGGAAGCTGATGACAACAAGGACATTCGCGACAGCTACGACGACGCCAACGCCAAGGTCAACGAGTTCCTTTACCGCCGTGTCGATCTCGAGGACGTGGTGGAAGCCCACCTGCGTGCCATCGAACGCGCACCGGATATCGGGTTCGGGCGCTACATCATCAGCGCAACGTCGCCCTTCACCCCGGCGGATCTGCCGCAGCTGCGGCTGGACGCGCCGGCCGTCGTGGAGCGTTACGCACCTGGATACGTGGACGAATACCGGCGCCGCGGCTGGACCATGTTCCCGACGATAGATCGGGTCTACGTCAACGACCGCGCCAGGAACGATCTGGGTTGGTACCCGCGTCACACCTTCGCCGAGCTGATCGAACGACTCCAGCAGGACCGCGAATTCCGCAGTTCCCTGACTCAATCCGTCGGGTCAAAGGGATACCACTCGCACGCTTTCACCGACGGCCCATACCCTGTCGAATAGCACTTCATCGCGCACACTCCGCGATACTGGAGCAGTGATCGAACGAGTCGGCTCCCGTGAGGTCTATCGCAACGCGTGGATGTCGGTGCGCGAAGACGACATCCGCCGTCCCGACGGCACCACCGGCATCTACGGGGTGGTGGACAAACCGACGTACGCACTGGTCATTGCCCATGACGGCGACCGCTACCGCATGGTGGAACAGTTCCGCTATCCAATTGGGTTGCGGCGCTGGGAGTTTGTCCAGGGCACTGCACCGGGCACGTTGGACGGCGACGAGCCCGCACCCGCCGATCTGGCCGCGCAGGAACTCCGTGAGGAGACCGGGCTGCGCGCCGAGACGTGGCAGGTGCTGGGCCAGCTCGACGTCGCTCCAGGGATGTGCAGCCAACGCGGCTGGGCCTACCTCGCGACCGGCATCACCGAAGGTGAGCACGAGCGCGAGCACGAAGAGCAGGACATGCACAGCGAGTGGTTCACCGCCGATCAGATCGAGGACATGATCCGCCGCGGCGAGATCACCGATGCGCAGTCGATCGCAGGGTGGACTCTGCTGCGATTGCACAGGGGCCGGTAAGCAATCCTGCCAACTCGGGTAAACATCGCGCCACCTGGGATGATGCCGTCTCGGCCGCCTGTTGATCTGGGCATAGCACCCAAGCAGGAGGCAGTGACATGAAGACGATCAGCGGTTTTGCACAGCAGACGGTGGGTCGTTACGTTCTCGCAGGCGCACTGACAGTCGGAGCGCTGGTGTCCCCGATCGTGTGGTCGTTCACCGACGACACCCAAAAGGCGCTGCCGGAAACCGTTGTGGCATCTCACAACAACCACGGCATCGATCAGCTGCAGTGGCTCCAGGACATCCAGCCGCACGCGCAGGCGCCGCACGTCGACACCACGGTTCACCAGAGCCAGTGACTCGCCACCTCCGGCCTGTGGCCTTGCGGGAGAATAACTCTCACACTTGATCTCAACCTAAGTTGAGGTTCTAGCGTCGAAAGCATGACCCAACCAGAAGTGATAGTCGACCAGGTCGTCCTGCAGGACGGCTTCGTCCCGGTGATAGACATCAGCAGCGCCCGTAGCGGTGACCCGAGGCACCGCCAGGCGGTGGCCGACGCGATCGGCCGATGCTGCGAGACCAGTGGTTTCCTGCTCCTCGTCGGGCACGGTGTGCCCTACAAGGCCATCAACGACGTCAATCACGCCCTGCGCGCGTTCTTCGCGCTACCGCAGGCCGAAAAGGACCGCGTCCGGGCGCAACCGGGCGACCCACTGGCCCGCGGATTCAGCAGCGCGGGCAAGCTCGCGGCCACCAACGATGGCGCGGACATCGAGGCCGAGCACCAGGCGCCGGACCGGGTCGAGAAGTTCGTCCACTTCCCGCTCGGCAATCCGGAGGGCATGGGCGGCGACGGCTGGACCGACGAGCGGATGTTCGTCGCGCAGCGGTGGCCCGAACTCCCCGGCTTCCGCGCGGCTTACGAGCGCTACTACGCCGAAATGGAGTTACTGGCCACCGAATTGGCCCGGCTGTTCGCACTCGCACTGGGCCTGCGCGAGGATTGGTTCGACGCGTCGATCGACCGGCACAACTCCAACCTGATGGCCAACTACTACCCTGCCGACGACCGGCCGGCCGGCGAAATCCGGCTGAGCCAGCACAGCGACTGGGGCAATCTCACGATCCTGCTGCAGGACGAATCTCAGCGCGGGCTACAGGTTCTCAACGACCGCGGTGAGTGGCTCGACGTGCCCGTGGTCCCCGGATCATTCGTCATCAACATCGGTGATCTGCTGGCCAGGTGGACCAACGACCGCTGGGTCAGCACCGTGCACCGCGTGGTGAGCAACGGCGCGGGTGGCGAACGGTTCAGCCTGCCGTTCTTCCATCAACCCAACTTCGACGCCGTCATCGAGTGCATTCCCACCTGCGCGAGCGCCGACAATCCGCCGCGCTACGAGCCCGTGGTGTCGGGGCCGTATCTGCTCGACAAGTTCAAGCTCGCCTACGCGCTCTGAGACGCGGCGTCACCGAAACAAGTTCTCGGACAACGGTGTCGGGGAACCGAATCGGTGCGCGGTCACCGCGATCGCCTGCTCGTGCAGGAAGGTCAGCAGCTCGATCCTCCCGGCTTCGACGACCGGCCCCGCGTAGAGCGCGATGCCGACATCGCCGGCACTGTCGCGAGCGAACTGTTCGCGGCTGCCACCGAGCAGGCGAACGCGTCCAGGTGCGTTGTCGCGCAGCGTGTTCCGCCACGACACTGAATCGTCTACCCGGCAGACGACGCCGGCGGTGGCCAGCGTGCCGGCGATCGCCGGATCGAGCGGAACCGGGGTGGAGACGGTCACGGAGGAACCGGCCAGGATTCCCGCCCCGACCACCCGCAGTACGGCTGCCGGATCAACACACTCGGCGCGCACCGTCACCGGCACGGGCAGGTACCGGAAGACGTTCCTCTCCGCCATCAGGGCGGAGACATCGCGCGCTACACCGAATTCCGTCGCCCAGGCATGTGCGTCGGATCCGAAGGACCGTTCGAGGAAATCGAGTTCTCCGGGGCTCAGCGCGAAAGTCTGCGCAGCGTCCAGGATCGCGCGTACGGATGGTGCTATCGACGCCGCTTGGGTCGCCGGCGCGGGCCGCCAGTCACTCAGCCCGATCAGGTAATTCGGGCCGCCTGCCTTGGCGCCCGCACCCACCGCCGACTTCTTCCACCCGCCGAAGGGCTGACGCCGCACGATCGCCCCGACCGTCGAGCGGTTCACATAGGCGTTGCCGGCCTCGACCTGGTCGAGCCAGCGTTCGATCTCAGCGCGGTCCAGGCTGTGCAGGCCTGCCGTCAGTCCGTAGTCGACCTGGTTCTGAATCGCGATCGCCTCGTCGAGGTCATCGGCGGCGATGAGACCCAGCACCGGACCGAAGTACTCGGTGAGGTGGAACTCCGAGCCGCACCGAACCCCGGTCTTCACCCCCGGTGACCAGAGCCGTCCGGTGTCGTCGAGTCGGCGGGGCGCTACCAGCCACTGCTCCCCCGGCGAGAGCTGCGTGAGTGCACGCAGCAGTTTGCCGTGCGCGGGTTCGTTGATGGGTCCCACCTGCACGGTCGGGTCTGTCGGGTAGCCGACCTTCAGTGAGGTGACGGCATCGACGAGCTGGTCGCGGAACCGCGCGGACCGGGCGACGGAGCCCACCAGAATGCCGAGCGACGCGGCCGAGCACTTCTGACCGGCATGCCCGAAGGCCGAGTACACCAGGTCTTTCACCGCGAGATCGAGATCAGCATGCGGGGTGACGATGATGGAGTTCTTGCCACTGGTCTCCGCCAACAGCGGCAGGTCCGGCCGGAAACTGCGGAACAATTCTGCGGTCTCAAAGGCACCGGTGAGGATCAGCCGGGCAACCCGCGGGTCGGACACCAACTGCGTGCCGAGTTCGCCCTCATCGAGGTGCACCAACTGCAGCACATCGCGCGGCACGCCGGCGTCCCAAAGCGCCTGCACCATAACGGATCCACACCGCCTGGCCTGAGTGGCAGGTTTGATGACGACGGGACTACCCGCGGCCAGCGCGGCCAGCACGGACCCGGCGGGGATCGCCACCGGGAAGTTCCACGGCGGCGTGACCACCGTCAATCCGGTCGGCACCGCGACGGCGCCGTCGACCGAGTCCAGTTTTTCCGCTTGTGCCGCATAGTAATTCGCGAAATCGATGGCCTCGGAGACCTCTGGATCGCCCTGATCCAGCGTCTTGCCGCACTCGGACGCCATCACCTCCAGCAATACCGCCCGCGTTGCCTGCAGCGTTGCCGCCGCACGCCGAAGGACCGCCGCCCGCTGCGCACCGGTCGACGCAGCCCAGGTCGCGCCCGCGGTCACACCGTCGGCGATGATCCCGTCCAGCGCAGCCCCACTCGACACGGTGTGCTCGGCGACCAGCTCCACGCCCGCCGACGACGCGGCGATCCGGTCGGTGATCGCTCGTCCCCACAGTCGATTGCCGGGCAGTGCCGGATCAGTGTCGGCGACATTCGCGAACTCGCCGGCCGGGCTCATCGCTGCGCGTGGATCATCGGTACGGCGATCCTGGCGACGGTTGGGCACCGGAACGACGCTCTCCCCAACGAGATCGGCGATGGACGCGATGAACCGGTCCTTCTCGCGCTCGAACAGCGACTGGTCGTCGTGCAGCTCGAACACCGCGGACATGAAGTTGTCCTGGCTGGCACCTTCTTCCAACCGGCGCACGAGATAGGCGATGGCAACGTCAAAGTCCTTGGGGTGCACCACCGGTACGTACAGCAGCAGACCGCCGACGGTACGCCGGACGGCTTCGGCCTGCGCCTCCGCCATCCCCAGCAGCATCTCGAACTCCACGCGATCCCGGACGCCGCGACGCCCGGCGAGCGTCCACGCGTAGGCGATGTCGAAGAGGTTGTGCCCGGCGACACCGATACGCACATTCGCGGTGTGCTCGGGCCGCAGTGCGTAATCCAGCACCCGCTTGTAATTGGTGTCGGTGTCCTGCTTGGTCGAGTAGGTCGCCACGGGCCAGCCGTGCAGCGAGGCCTCCACGTGTTCCATGGGCAGGTTGGCACCCTTGACCAGCCGAACCTTGATGCCCGCGCCACCCCGCTCGCGGCGCGCACGCGCCCAGTTCTGCAGTCGCATCATCGCGCTCAGCGCATCGGGCAGATAGGCCTGCAACACGATCCCGGCTTCGAGGTCGAGCAGTTCGGTCCGGTCCAGAAGTTTGGTGAACACCGCGATCGTCAGCTCCAGGTCGCGGTACTCCTCCATGTCGAGGTTGATGAACTTCTTCGTCGGCGCGGTCGCGGCCTGGGTGAACAACGGCAGCAGGTTCTGCGCAATGTGGTCGACGGCTTCATCGAACGCCCACGGCGAGTGCGGCGGCACGGTGGCCGAGACCTTGATCGACACGTAGTCGACGTCGGGACGGGCGAGCAGCCGTTCGGTGCCTTCCAGCCGTCGGGCCGCCTCGGCCCGACCGAGCACGGCCTCACCGAGCAGGTTGATGTTGAGCCCGACGCCGCGCTTGCGGATCCGTGCGATGGAACGCCCGAGGCGGGCATCGGTCGCGTCGACGAGGAGGTGGCCGACCATCTCGCGCAACGCTTTCCGGGCGACCGGAATGACCAGGCCGGGCGCGATCACCGACACCAGAGCACCGAGCTTGATCAACAGCCGTTCGTGCAGCGGCAGGAAGCCAGGGGCGTTACGCGCCAGGGCGCGCAGGTTGGCGGCCGCGACCCGATGGTCTTCGGGCCGGATCACGCGGTCGACGAAGCCGACGGTGAAATCCAGGCCATGAGGATCGCGAAGGACCTCAGCCAACCGGCGGCCGGCCGGGGCGACGGGCAGGCGGGCGGCGTCATCGAGCCAGTACCGAACCTGGGTCACCACCTCGGTCAGCAGGTCGTCCCGGCTGCTCAGCTCCGTCATCTGCCCATCATGAGCCGACCAGACACTTAAAATAAAGCGATGATTTCTGACATGAAAGTTTAAGTAACGATGAAACATCTACGTGCCGATCTGCTGGACGTCCGCAGGCTGCGGCTGCTGCACGAGCTCAGCCTGCGCGGCACGCTGTCCGAGGTCGCCGAGGCCCTGCACCAAAGCCCCTCGGCGATATCGCAGGCACTGAGCCAGCTCGAGCGCGAGGTCGGCGTGCCGCTGCTGGAGAAGGTCGGGCGCCGGCTGCGGCTCACCCCCGCGGCCGAGGTGCTCGTCGAGCACACCGCGGTCATCTTGGCGCGGCTCGAGCAAGCCGCCTCCGATGTCGCGGTGCAGAGCGACGAGGCTTCCGGCACCGTTCGGCTGGCCGTCTTCCAATCGGCGGCCTCGGCCTTCATGCCACAGATGCTGACCGAGTTGGCGACACGCCATCCGCGTCTGCGCGTGACGATGTCGCAACGCGAACCGGAGCAGGCGCTCTACGAAACCTGGCTGCGCGAGTTCGATCTGGTGATCGCCGAGGAGTATCCGGGGCATGCCGCGCGCGCGTATCCCGACCTGCACCGGGCATCGCTGACCACCGACCTGCTGCGGCTGGCCGTACCACCGACCGGAGACCCCTGGGACCGCGTCTCCTCGGTCAAAGATGCTGCCGACCTGCCGTGGACCATGGAGCCCGAAGGCACCGCCTCCCGGCACTGGGCCGAACAACTCTGCCGGCAAGCAGGTTTCGAGCCCGACGTCCGCTTCGAGACCGACGACCTCGAAGCCCAGATCGCCCTGATCGAGAATGGCAACGCGGTCGCCATCCTGCCCGACCTGATGCGAGTCCGGCGCCGTCCCGACTTACGCGTGGTGGACGTCGACCCGCGTCGGCGGGTGGTGTTCACGGCGACGCGGACCGCCATCAGCAAGACACCGGCCATCGTGGCGTGCCGGGCGGCGCTGGCTTCGGCAGTGCCGCCGCAACTCGACGTGGACTGAACGCGCCACGCGTCAACCCGACGCCGCTCCGCTCTGTAGGTCCCGGACGCAGGCCAGCACCGCCCCGTCGTCGTCGCCGGCGCTCATCGGCGGCAGCACGACCCCGTCGGCAATGCCGTCGTACTTGTCCCGCAACAGGTTTGGCAGTTGGTCATAGCGGCCGCTGGTGACGAGTTGATCGAGCACCGCGTCATTCAGAACCGCCGGCAAGTCAGCCCACCGGTCCTGCTTGATGAGCCCGCGCAGATCATCGGCCAGCGTGTCCCAGCCCCGCCGCTTGAGCGTCGTCGCGTAAGCGGGGGTCGATAGCAGGAAGGTCAGCATCCGGCGTTGCCGCTCGCGTTCCCGCTCCACCAACAGGTCGGTGCTGCCGGTGGCGACCGCGGTCGACGCCACGAGCTGAGGCAACTCGGCCCGACCCGAGGCCTGTGCGCCACGCTGAAGTGCCGGGCGCACAACGTCTCTCAAATAGTCGGGATCGGAATTCGTGGAGTGCGTGACGACACCGTCCGCCACCCCGCCGGCCAGCTCGCACATGCGCGCGTTGACCGCACCTAGCCAGATGCGTGGTGGCGCCAGGTCATTCGGCCCGGGGTTGAAGTACGGCTGCAGCCGCGTGATGCGGTAGGCGTCGCCCTCGTGGTGCACAGACCCGCCGGTACGGAACGCCTCGAAGATGTCCTTGAGCGCACTCACGTAGTCGGCCATCCGCTCCCGCGGTTCGCTCCAGGGCATGCCGAACCGGTCTTCGATGTTCTGCCGAATCTGGGTGCCGAGGCCCAATTCGAACCGCCCACCGGAGAAGGTCTGCACATCCCAGGCCGCATAGGCGGTGAGCATGGGGCTGCGGACGAACGCCAGGGTGACGGCGGTCCGGATGGTCAGCCGTTCCGTGTGTTCGGCGGCCAGCAGCGCCACGGCGAGCGAGTCGTGGATCGTCTCCGCAATGTGCAGCCCGTCGAACCCGAGCTTCTCGACCCGGCGCGCGTAGGCCGGCACCCTTGTCAGAGGCAGCTCGGGCGACATGGCGGCGAATACCTGCATACGTCAGGACGCTAGCCCAGCCGGGTTGACTGCCTCCCGCAAGCGGAAGGACTAAGCCAACCGGGAAACGGCGGCGGCGATGCGCTCGTCGGTCGCGGTCAGCGCGATGCGCACGAACTGCTCGCCGGCCGGGCCGTAGAACTCACCGGGGGCGACGAGGATGCCGCGCTCGGCCAGCCACGCGACCGTCGCACGACCGGACTCGCCGCGGGTGGCCCACAGGTACAGGCCCGCCTCGGAGTGCTCGACGGTGAAGCCGGCGCCCCGGACTGCCGCCAGCAGTGCGTCGCGCCGCTTGGCGTAGCGGTCCCGCTGGATACGTTCGTGCTCGTCGTCGTCAAGGGCGGCGACCATCGCGGACTGCACCGGCGTCGGGACGATCATCCCGGCGTGCTTGCGCACCGCCAACAACTCGGCAACCAAAGCCGGATCACCCGCCACGAAACCGGCCCGGTAGCCGGCCAGCGATGACGTCTTGGACAGCGAGTGCACGGCCAGCAGACCCGTGTGGTCGCCGTCGCAGACGTCGGGATGCAACACCGACAGTGGCTGGGCGTCCCACGCCAGGCCGAGGTAGCACTCGTCGGACGCGATGACGACACCGCGCTCACGCGCCCAGCCGACGACCTTGCGCAGGTGGTCGACACCGAGCACCTTGCCGGTCGGGTTGCTGGGCGAGTTCAGGTAGACCAGCCCGGGCGCCTGCGGCCCGATCTGGGTCAGGGAATCGGCCCGTAGCACCTGAGCACCGGCCAGCCGCGCGCCGACGTCGTACGTCGGGTAGGCCAGCTCTGGCACGACGACGGTGTCGGCGGCCCCCAACCCGAGCAGGGTCGGCAGCCAGGCGATCACCTCTTTGGTGCCGATGACCGGCAGCACCGCCTGCTCCGGCAGACCGGTGACGCCGTAGCGGCGCTGCAGGGCAGCCACCGCCGACGCGCGAACGGCCGGCGTGCCGGCCGTCGTCGGATAACCCGGTGCGGCACTGGCGGCGGCCAGGGCCTCCCGGATCACCGGTGCGACATCGTCAACGGGCGTACCGACGGACAGATCGACGATGCCGTCGGGGTGGGCACGCGCGGTCGCGGTTGCGTCAGCCAGCGTGTCCCAGGGGAACACCGGCAGAGCAGCCGAGACCTTGGTTCGAGCGGACAGGGTCACTCGCCCTGCGGCGCGAGATCCTTGACCGCCTGCGGGTCGTTGTCGGTCTGGCCGACCTTCGACGCACCACCCGGCGAGCCGAGCTCGGCGAAGAAGTCGGCGTTGTTCTGGGTGTATCCGCTCCACTGATCGGGGACGTCGTCCTCGTAGTAGATGGCCTCGACGGGGCAGACGGGCTCGCACGCGCCGCAGTCCACACACTCATCGGGGTGGATGTACAGCATGCGTGCACCCTCGTAGATGCAATCGACCGGGCATTCTTCGATGCATGCCTTGTCTTTGACGTCGACGCAGGGTTCGGCAATGACGTACGTCACCGGTAGTTCTCCTGTTCCAGGGGGCTGCTGGCTCATCAGGACTCAACGAGCCGACGTCAGTATGGTGCGCCCATTTTGAGCGGTCTGGCTCAGTGTGACCTAACTTTGCGCGCCGGGGCGCGTGGTTACTGACACTAGCCGTTGCAGATACCTTCCGACTAGTTGCGACTCACAGGTTTTTACGCGTGTCATGTTCGGCTTTGCAATTTGTTGCATAGGACCGCCGGTAGCACCTACGCTCGTGCCGTGGCCCTCCCCCACGCCATCCTCGTGGCGCTGTGCGAACAAGCCGGTTCCGGTTACGAACTGGCGAGCCGGTTCGACCGCTCGATCGGCTATTTCTGGGCGGCCACGCACCAGCAGATCTACAAGACGCTGCGCACCATGGATGACTGGGTCAGCGTCGAGGTCGTCGCACAGCATGGCCGGCCGGACAAGAAGGTCTACTCGGTGACCGACGCCGGCCGAGCCGAGCTGGAGCGCTGGATCGCCGAACCGCTCACCGGGCGCGGCAGTGCCGTGACCGACGCCCGCACCCGTGAACTCGCGGTGAAGCTGCGCGGCGCGGCGTACGGCTCGGCGGACAGCACCGCCGCACTGCACGAGCAGATTCACGCCCTGCGCGCCGAGCGCGCCGCGCTGCTCGACACCTACCTCGGCTACGAGAAACGTCAGTTCCCCGATCCGGCTGCGCTCACCGGCAGCGCGCTGCACCAGTACCTGGTGCTGCGCGGCGGTATCCGCGCCGAGCAGGGATCGGTGGACTGGTTGGACGAAGTTCTGCTGGCATTGAGAGGAAACCGATGACCGCGCCGCATGCAACGCCCTATCCGAACCTGTTGTCCCCGTTGGACCTTGGCTTCACCACGCTCCGCAACCGGGTGATCATGGGTTCGATGCACACGGGTCTGGAGGACCGCGCCCGCGACACCGGCAAGCTCGCCGAGTATTTCGCCGAGCGGGCCCGCGGCCGCGTCGGGCTGATCATCACCGGCGGCTATGCACCCAACCGGACCGGCTGGCTGCTGCCGTTCGCCGCCGAGATGCTGTCCTCGAGCGACGCCCGTCGGCACCGGAAGATCACCACGGCCGTCCACGCTGAAGGCGGCAAGATCCTGCTCCAGGTGCTGCACGCGGGACGCTATGCGTACCACCCACTTTCGGTCAGCGCCTCGTCGATCAAGGCTCCTATCAACCCGTTCCGGCCGCGGGCGCTGCGCGACGTAGAGGGCACCATCGACGACTTCGTGAAATGCGCGCTGCTGGCCCGCGAGGCCGGGTACGACGGCGTCGAGATCATGGGCAGCGAAGGCTATCTGCTCAACCAGTTCCTGGCGCCGCGCACCAACAAGCGCACCGACGCCTGGGGCGGCACGCCCGAAAAGCGCCGCCGGTTCCCCGTCGAGATCGTCCGGCGCACCCGCGAGGCCGTCGGCCACGACTTCATCATCTGCTACCGGCTGTCCATGGCCGACTACGTCGACGACGGCCAGACCTGGGAGGAAATCCTCGCCCTGGCAACGGAAATCGAAGCTGCCGGGGCGACGATCATCAACACCGGGATCGGCTGGCACGAAGCACGGGTGCCGACCATCGTCACGTCGGTACCGAACAGCGCGTTCGCGGACATCAGCAACGCCGTGGCTCAACACGTCACCATCCCCGTGGTGGCCTCCAACCGGATCAACATGCCGCAGTCCGCCGAACAGATTCTGGCCGACGGTGCGGTGCAACTGATCTCGATGGCCCGTCCGCTCCTGAGCGACCCGGACTGGGTCCGCAAGGCCCAGCACGACGCGGCCGACGAGATCAACACCTGCATCGCCTGCAACCAGGCCTGCCTGGACCACGCGTTCGTGCACAAGACCGTGTCGTGCCTGCTGAATCCGCGAGCGGGGCACGAAACCACGTTGGTACTGGGCAAGACTCGGACCACCAAGCGGGTTGCGGTGGTCGGTGCCGGACCGGCCGGCCTGGCCGCCGCCGTCACCGCCGCGCAGCGCGGCCACGACGTGACACTGTTCGAGGCCGGCGACCACATCGGTGGCCAATTCGATCTGGCCCGGAGGATTCCCGGGAAAGAGGAATTCAACGAGACTCTCCGCTACTACGCCACGATGCTGTCCAAGCATCGCGTGAACGTGCGACTGGGCACCCGAGCCACGGCCTCCGATCTCGCGGAGTACGACGACGTCGTGCTCGCCACCGGTGTCGCGCCCCGCATGCCGGACATTCCGGGCATCGACCATCCGATGGTGCTGTCGTACGCCGAGGCGATCACCGGCGCATCCATCGGCAAGCGGGTGGCCGTGATCGGCGCCGGCGGAATCGGTTTCGACGTCAGCGAGTTCCTGACGGTCGACGAATCCCCCACCCTGAACCTCAAGGAGTGGCGAACCGAGTGGGGCATCGCCGACGGCGGCAACGCCCGCGGCGGGTTGGCCACCCCGATCCCGCTGCCACCGGCCCGCGAGGTGTACCTGCTGCAGCGCACCAAGGGCACCCAGGGGCGCGGGCTCGGCAAGACCAGCGGCTGGGTGCACCGGGCGTCGGTCAAAGCCAAAGGCGTGCAGCAGCTTTCCGGGGTGAACTACGAAAAGATCGACGACGCCGGGCTGCACATCAGCTTCGGGCCGGACCGGTCCGGGGCACGCGTCCTCGAGGTCGACAATGTGGTGGTTTGCGCCGGCCAGGAATCGGTCCGCGACCTGGAAGGCGCACTGCGCCAAGCCGGAATCGAGCCGCACATCATCGGCGGCGCCGCGGTGGCAGCCGAGCTGGACGCCAAGCGCGCGATCCGGCAGGGCACCGAACTGGCTGCGCGGCTGTAGTTTTCCCGCGAGCAGACGCAAAACTGTCGATTTCCCCGGAAATTCGACAGTTTTGCGTCTGCTCGCGAGCGGAACTACTACAAGCTGAATCCGCCCCAGACCGCACGCGCACCGGTATGCCCGATCCGCACGATCTGGTAAATCGTCGCCACACCGACGACCACGGCCAGTACCGCCACCACGACGCGGGCCAGCTTCTCCTTGTCCCCGAGTCGCATGCCCCAACGGTGCAAGAAGGTCAGCGCCAACGACACCACCAGCAGGCCGATGACGAAAAAGATTGCGGTGTCGCCGAGTTCGGCGTGCTCACGCAGGACGGGACTCTTGGGTAGCTGGTGAATCAGCGCCTCGCCGGCCTCGATGGCGAATGGGGTCAGCACGACCGTCACCACGGACAGCGCCAGCGTCAGCCACACCAGCCGCTCCCGCGCGGCCGTCCACACTCCGCACAGGATTGTCAGGACGGCCGTCAGCGGCGCGAGGACGACGATCGCGTGCACGAGCAACGGATGAGCGGGCAGGTCACCGATCATGTTCACGCATCACAGCGTGACACTCACCGCTCGCGAGCGTGCGCAGAATGCACGCGACACACCGCGAAAGCCCGTACCGACTCCCCCGCAAGCGGGAGGTGCCCCCAGGCCGGCTCGCAGTTAGGCGGCCAGCGGTGAGTAGTCGGTGCTGCGCTGGCGGGCCGGGCGGCCGATGCCTTCGGCGATGGCGACCAGCTCGGCGACGGTCTTGGCGGACCCGTTCTCCGAACCCGCCATGCGGGAGATGGTCTCCTCCATCAGAGTGCCGCCCAGGTCGTTGGCGCCGCCCTGGAGCATCACCTGGGTTCGCTCGACCCCGAGCTTGACCCACGAGGTCTGGATGCTGGGGATCCTGCCGTGCAGCATGATCCGCGCCAGTGCGTGCACCGCGCGGTTGTCGCGGTGCGTCGGCCCCGGGCGCGCGCCACCGGCCAGATACAGCGGCGACGACTGGTGCACGAACGGCAGCGGCACGAACTCGGTGAAACCGCCTGTGCGGTCCTGGATTCCACGCAGCACGTTGAGGTGCCCCACCCAGTGCTTCGGGGTGTCGACGTGCCCGTACATCATCGTCGACGACGACCGCAGACCCACTTCGTGCGCGGTGGTCACCACGTTGATCCACTCGGCGGTCGGCAGCTTGCCCTTGGTCAGCACCCAGCGGACCTCGTCGTCGAGAATCTCGGCGGCGGTGCCCGGGATGGTGTCCAGGCCCGCCTCGCGCAGCGACGTCAGCCACTCGCGCGTCGACATTCCACTGCGGGTCACACCGTTGGCAATCTCCATGGGCGAGAAGGCATGCACGTGCATCGACGGCACCCGCTTCTTCACCGCACGCACGAGATCGGCGTAGCCGGTGACGGGTAGCTCGGGGTCGATGCCACCCTGCATGCAGACCTCGGTGGCTCCGGCGACGTGCGCCTCCCAGGCGCGGTCGGCCACCTCGTCGGTCGACAGCGAGTACGCGTCGGCGTCACCCTTGCGCTGCGCGAAGGCGCAGAAGCGGCACCCGGTGTAGCAGATGTTGGTGAAGTTGATGTTCCGGTTGACGACGAACGTGACGTCGTCGCCCATGACATCCCGCCGCAGCGAATCCGCCAGTGCTGCAACAGCTTCCAGCGCCGGACCGTCGGCCGTGGCCAGCGCCAGGTACTCGTCGTCGCTGCAGCCGCCCGGATTGCGTTCCGCCGCACGCAGCGCGGCGAGCACGTCGGTGTCGATGCGTTCCGGGGCGCGGGCCGCCAGCTCGGAGACCTTCTCCCGAATGGACTCCCAGTCGCCGAACGCGCTACCGAGGTCGCTGCGCGTCTCGGTCAGCCGGCCCTCGGTGTCGATGGCGGTGTGCAGATCGGTGCGGCCCAACGACTCCGAGGCCTCGTCGGGTTCCTGCCACGGCATACCGACCGGGTTGACGTCGCGCGCCCACCCGGTCTCAGGGTCGGCCAGGGCATCCACGTGTCCGCGCACGCGCGGGTCGATCCACGCCGCCCCGGCCTGCACGTACGACGGCTGCGCCGTCAGTCGCTGCACCAGGTCATAGCCGGCTCCAGCAGTGATGTCGGCCAGATCGTCGAGGGCCGGCCAGGGCCGTTCCGGGTTGACGTGGTCGGGGGTCAGCGGTGAGACGCCGCCCCAGTCGTCGACGCCGGCGCCGATCAGCGCCAGGCATTCTTCGCGGGACACCAGGTTCGGCGGCGCCTGGATCCGCATCTTGGGTCCGAGCACCAGGCGGGTCACCGCGATGGTGGCCAGGAAATCGTCGATCCCGGCGTCGGGCGTCGCGGCCATGGCGGTGTGGTCCTTGGCCCGGAAGTTCTGCACGATGACTTCCTGCACGTGCCCGAATTCCTTGTGGGACTTGCGGATCGCGTGCATGGTCTCGGCCCGCTCGGTGAGGTTCTCACCGATACCGACCAACAGACCGGTGGTGAACGGGATCGACAGCCGGCCGGCGTCGTCGAGCGTGCGCAGCCGGACTGCCGGGTCCTTGTCGGGGCTGCCGTAGTGCGCCAGGCCCTTGGTCTCGAACAGGCGGCGCGACGTGGTCTCGAGCATCATGCCCATGGACGGCGCGACCGGCTTGAGCCGCGACAGTTCCGACCAGCTCATCACGCCGGGGTTCAGGTGCGGCAGCAGTCCGGTTTCCTCGAGGACGCGAATCGCCATGGCGCGCACGTAATCGAGGGTGGAGTCATAGCCACGTTCGTCGAGCCATTGCTTGGCTTCGTCCCACCGGTCCTCCGGGCGGTCACCCAGGGTGAAAAGCGCCTCCTGGCAACCCAACTCGGCGCCGCGGCGGGCCACGTCGAGAATCTCGTCGGGCTCCATGAACATGCCCATGCCCTGCGCGCGCAGCTTGCCGGGCACCGTCACGAACGTGCAGTAATGGCAGGTGTCACGGCACAGGTGGGTGACGGGGATGAAAACCTTGCGCGAATACGAGACCGGCAGCCGGCCGTTCGCACCTCGCCGGCCCGCCGCTTCCAGCCCGGCGTCACGGACGCGGGCGGCGCTGGCGCAGAGGTCGACGAGGTCGTCGCCGCGGGCCGTCATCGCGATGGCGGCCTCGTCCACATTGAGCGAAACACCGTCACGCGCGCGGCGCAGGACGCGGCGTAACGCGGACGATGACGGCGCGGCGAGCGGTGGGACCACGGGGAGAGGCAGGTCTGCGCCGTTCGGGGGGTTCAGAGCCACTTCCGTGTAACCCCGGTGGTGTCGGCGTTCATCCACGCGTCTCACATTCTGAAACCACTGCGCCTGGCATACCGGCCACAGTAGCGCCAGCTCGTCGGCGCGTCGCGGGCCCCATACCCCGACACATACAGCAAACGCGCAGACTACTGGAAGATTTTAGTGACGACCGCGTAAGTTCAGAGGGTCGGGACGCGATCGTTTCAAGGAGTCATGGTGTCCGTTTCTGTTCGTTCATATCTGGTGGCGGGCGCCGCCGCGGCGACCGCCACAGCTCTGGCGCTGACCCCGATTCAGGTCGTTCCCGCCGACGTCGCAGTCCCCGCGCACCCGACCACTGCCCAACCGCACCTGACCGAGGCCATGGTGAAGCTGCTGGCCGCGGCCAGCAATATGACCCCGCCGGCGCCGCCCAAGCTGCCCGCCGCGGGCGTCGTACCCAAGGTCGGACCGAACCCGTTGGCCGCGGCGCCATTGGCCGCCGCGCCCGTCGTCGGCGCGCAGAACGCGGCCAGCGACTGGCTCATCAACGCGTACACGGGAATCCAGGCCTGGGTCGACTGGGGCGTCGACTACGCGACCGACCTTTTGTACTGGGCGGGGTGGTTCGTCCCGTTCTCGGGCGCGATCGCCGCGCAGACCGACATCTTCTACTACACGCTGATCAGGCCGATCTCCGACAACATCTTCTATCAGGCCGTCGTTCCGATCGTGAACGATCCGCTGAACCTGTTCGTGTGGACCCAGGCCATCCGCAACGTGGTCCGGATGTCGATTCCGCCGGTCATCAACTTCGGCATCTCTGAGTTCAACTACTTCTTCGGCTGGCTCATCCCGCCGATTCCGCCGTTTCCGCCGATCGGTCCGCTCGCGGCCACGACGCCCACCCTCGAGTCCCTGGCCAAGTCCGTCCAGACCGCGCTGACCAGCCTGGCTGCCGGCTTCGCCCCGGCCAAGACCGCTGAGAAGACCGACCCGACGAGCAAGATCGCGCCAACCGCCGCGCAGACCGGGGCCCCCGCCGAGAAGCCGACCGAGAAGCCTTCGGAGACGCCGGCCAAGGTCGAGGACAAGGGCAAGGCCGACGAAAAGGGCACGCAGACGGAGGGCACCGAGGCCGGCCAGCCGACGGACCCGCAGGCCGGCGAACCGAAGGCCGACCCCAAGGCAGAGCCGAAGGCCGAACCCAAGGCCGAGCCCAAGACAGAGCCGAAGGCCGAACCCAAGACCGACCCCAAGACGGATCTGAAGACAGAGCCCAAAACCGAGCCCAAGGCCGACCCGAAGCCGGGCGCTCCGGCCGCGGGCGACACCGATGGACCGGCTGCCCAGCAGCAGGACGAGGTCAAGGCGCCCAAGCCCGTCAAGACCCGCGGCAAGAAGACCGGTGACAAGACCGGGACCAAGAACGCCGGGGACAACCAGGCCGCGGGCGAAACCGGCACTACCGGAACGACGAAGCCCGGCAAGGGCACAAAGGGCACCAAGGGTGAGAGGGGCGCTGGGCAGTCGTCCAATGCCAACTCAGGCCAGCATGCGGGCTCGGAAGGCCACGCCGCCAAGGGCTGAACCTGCCGGGTTTCGCCGGCTACGCGCAGTGTCGGCTGCCGTTGCCACACGTTCGATCGGGAGCCGTCAGCTTTCCCTGACGCGTCAGGGAAATTTGACGGCTCTGGGCGAGAGTTGTGTAGAGAGACCGGATTCCGGCCGCTACCCCGGCATTTCAGCGCGCCGCCGGGCATGCCGCCACAGCACCACGCCGGGCGGTGTCGCCCCGAGCAGCAAGAAGATCAACGGCGATGCCTGCATGATTCCGCGGCCGCCGAACACGACGTCATCGCCGGGCCCACCGAGCAGCAGAATCACGACAGTCGACAGCCAGATCCACATCGGGAGCGCGGCCAAGCGGGAGTTGGTTGTCCACTGCAGCGCCGCCCAGACCAGGGCGGCGTTCACCAGTCCACTGATCAGGGCACTGATCGGGAACGGCACCGGGCCGAGGTAGAGCGGCAGAAACAGTGCACCGGCGATGGCCGACAAGGCGCCGTCGAGCGCGAGAACACCGAGAACGAAGGCACGCATCCGACCGGGGTCGGCGCGCGGCGGAGCTGATGTCAGGTCGGGATGCTGTCGAGCAGCGAAACCAGCGAGCCGACGACCCACTGATAGTTGTCGCCAAGGCCCTGCAGGTGCTGCAAGTTGGGATCCAGATCCGAGTCCATGGCGGTCACCCTACTCCCCCCGATCCGGGTGTCACGCCAGGTTTATCCCGCTGAGTAGGTCAGTTTCCAAACCGCGGGCGTCGCGTTCGCCCGCCGTGCCCTCCACCAAGACATAGTGTTCGCACGCGGTGATCGGCAGCGCGATGTTGTTGGACAGGGCGAACACCCGGCCACTCGGCTCGACCGTCACCTGAGTCTGGTGTGCGCGCATGGCCGCGACCTTGGCCGGCAGGGTCTCCGGGATATCGATGATGGCGTCGATGGGGTGATCGAGCACGAACTCCAGGGCACTCGCCGGAATCCGCACCCAGTCGTTGGGCAGCTCCATACTGTCCAACGACGCCAGGCCCTCGGCCATCGTCTCGCCGTCCATCACGGTCCAGTAGAACTTCGGCACCTGCCACGGCTCCCCCGGATGACCGTCGCCCGATGACGCGGCGACCGCGGCCGTCGTCACGCGGTGAGCCTGGATGTGGTCAGGGTGCCCGTAGCCGCCGTTGGGGTCGTAGGTGACGACGACGTGCGGGCGGAAGTCCCGCAGCACGGCCACCAGCTCAGCGACGGCCTCGTCCATGTCGGCGTCCGCGAAGCGGGTCCGGTGCCGCGCCGGGCTGCCGGCCATCCCAGAGTCCCGCCAACGGCCGGCCCCACCCAGGTACCGAGGATGGTCGACGCCCAATTCCTTGAGCGCCGAGGACAATTCGATGATGCGGTAGCCGCCCAGCTGGTCGGCTCCGTCGGCCGCCAACTGCGCCCACTGCGAACCGATGACCTCACCCTCTTCACCCAGCGTGCAGGTGAGCACCCGCACGTCGGCGCCGCGGGCCGCGTAGTGCGCGATGGTCGCTCCGGTAGTCAGTGTCTCGTCGTCCGGATGGGCGTGGACGAACAGCAGCCGTGGGGTCTCCATATCCCCCAGGCTGGCATACATTCGCCGGGTGACGCGACGTGCGCTCGAGTTCGGCAGTGCGGTGCTGCTCACCGGCCTGCTCGCCGGGGTCGCGGGTGCGCTGACGGTCTCGCTGCTGCACGCCGTCGAACATCTCGCCTACCACTATTCGTACGGTCTCCTGCTCGACGGCATCGGCGCCAGCTCGCCGGTTCGGCGCGCGCTGGCACCGGCGATCGGCGGGGCGCTGGCCGGACTCGGTTGGTGGCTTCTGCGGCGGCGATATGGGACGCCGTCGCTGTCGGCGACCATCGCAGGGAAGAAGCCGATGCAGCATCTGCCGATGGCGGCCGACGCGGCGTTGCAGGCCCTGGTGGTCGGGTCCGGTGCCTCGCTGGGCCGGGAGACGGCGCCGCGCCAATTGGCCGCGGTCCTCAGCAGTTACGGCACGACGTGGCTCGGGCGGCTCACCGCGTCGACCATGGGGACGCTGACCGCCCGCGACCGCGAGATTCTGCTCTCCTGCGCCGCGGGCGCCGGGCTGGGCGCGGTGTACAGCGTGCCGCTGGGCGGCGCGTTCTTCGCCGCTCGCGTCATGATGGGCACCTGGCACCCCAAGGTCGTCGGCACGGCCCTCATCACGTCGAGCCTGGCGGTCGCGGTGTCGCACCCCGTCACCCATTTCGAGCGCGACCTCACCTGGCCGGAACCGGCACTGTCGTACCAATTCACCATGCTGGCGTTGGCCATCGCACCGCTTGCGGTGGTGATCGGCCTGGCCTTCAACCGGCTGATGGCGGTCGCCGGCCCGAAGCCGCAGCTGACCTCCTGGGTGCTCGTCCCTGGCGTCGCGCTGGCCGGGCTGATCACCGGCATCTGCTCGATCTACCGTCCCGAACTGCCCGGGAACGGCCGCAGCGTGCTGATCGTCAGCGTCGATGCCCAGCTGAGCCTCGCCGCCGCAGCGGTTCTCCTGGTGCTCAAACCACTGCTCACCGCGCTGTATCTGCGGGTCGGCGCGGTCGGCGGCATGATCACCCCGGCACTGGCCACCGGCGCGGCCGCGGGCACCGTCGCCACGTTCGCCCTCAATGGCCTGGCGGACACGCACCTGCACGTGCCCGCGGTGGCCCTCACATGCGCGGCGGGCGTCCTCGCGATCACCCAGCGGGCACCGGCATTCGCGGCGCTGTTCGTCTGGGAGCTGGCACATCCACCGGTGTGGCTGCTGCTGGTTTTCGCAGTCGCTGCGTACTCGTCGCACGGCATCCGGCTGCTACGAGAACAGTCGGCGGCCCGGACGAAAGCTCCCGAGCCGAAGCCGGCTCAGGAACAGCTCAAGGAACCTTGACCCACTTGCCGGCGTCGCCCACGATCCCGACCGGGACCGCGCCGGTGAGGCTGACGTTCTGCACCGTCGGCCCGGCCGCGACGATCGTGGTGTCCTGCAGGATCGGCAGCACCGTCTCCATCGCCCAGAGCTTGGGCTCCAACTCGTTCAGTACGTCGGCGATCTTCTCGGTGCCGGCAAGGGCCGCGTCGATCTTGGGCTGGATCGCGTGGTCGCAGATGCCGGTCAAGTTACTGGGCGCCTGCACCAGCTGATCGCCGCCGAGCGGCTTGGGCAGCGGAATGGTCGGTGCAGTCGACGTCACCGAAGGCGTCGGCGGCTGCGGCGCAACGGTTTTGGAGGTCGACGTCGGCTGCGGAGTGGGTGCCGGGGTCGTCGCGGTCGACACCGCCGTCGCGTCCAGACCCGGGCAGCCGTAGCGCGATGCCAGCACCGTCGCCAGGTCGCCGCCGGCGTGCCGCCAGCCGACGATCGCGTCGACGCGCTCGAGCCCGTCCGCGTACAGCGCCACGGGATCCATGGCCAGCACCGTGGCCTCGATTCCGACGCTGCGCAGTTGGTCGGCGGCCGTGTTCGCCACCGCGACCGAGGTCGGGTCATTGGCGGCGACACCGATGGCCAGCCCCAGCGGCGTGCCGTCCTTGACCAGCCGATCGTGGCCCGGCGGCGGTGGCGTGCCGGGCAGCGACGGCGGTGCGACCGCGGACTCGACGTTGTACCCGACCTGGTGCAGCAGGTCCATCGCGGCATTGCGGTCCAGCGCCGGCGGCGCCGTCGGCACATAACCGGGGTCGGACGGCGTCCGCACCTGCGCCTGCGCCAACGTGACGGTGTTGTCGCTACCCGCGCCGACCGCCGCCAGCAGGCCGACATCGAGCAGACCCAGCAGCGCCTTGCGGACCTGGGTATCGGTCAGTCCCGGTCGCTGCGCGCGCAGCGTCAGCTGCATGACCCGCGGGGTGACGATCCGCGCGGTGCGCACGCCCGGAATGGCCGCCAGTTGCGCGAACGTCGCCTGCCCGCCGTGCACCTGAGCCACCTGGGTGTCCCGGTTACGAATCGAATCAGCAAGGGCCGCAGGCGAACCCCCGCGCCGGAACAGCACCTGGTCGGGCACCGACGGCACGCTCCAGTAGCGGTCGTTGCGCGCCAGCAGGATTTCGTCGCGCTGCGGATCGATGCTCTCGACCCGGAACTGGCCGCCGGTGACCGGCATGGCCCGGGCGAGGCCGGCGCCGAAACCACCCGGCACGTCCTTGACGATGTGCGCGGGCAGGATGTTGTTGAACAGTTCCCGCCAGGCCGGGTACGGGCGGGCGAAGGTCACCACGGCCGTCTTGCCGCCGTCGACGGACTGGACGCCGGTCACCAGGTCGTAGCCGGCCGGGTCGACGACGCCGGGCTGGCTGACCATCTGCCGCCACTGGTACCAGTAGTCGTCGGCGGCGATGGGCGCGTTGTCGGTCCACTGCGCCTCGGGGCGGATCTTGTACGTGACGGTGAACGGGCTCTGGTTGGTCACCTCGGCCGACAACAGCAACGACGGGTCGAGTTCCCAGCGCGATCCCGACGGCGACGCCGGATCGGCGATGGGCCGGAACGAGCTCGGCAGGACCAGCGCGGAGATCGCTGCGTTGACCGGCGACTGATCGGACTGCAGATGCGGGTTGAACCCGGGGCCGATCCAGTCGATGGCCATGATGATCTGGCTCATCTTGGGCGGCGGTGGGACGACGGTCTTGGTCGTCTCGGTGCTGCGCGGAGCGGGCGGTGGGCTGACGGTGCAGCCGGCCAGCGCCAGAACTGACACCAGTGCGCCTGTCGTCATCAGCTGGCGGCGGGCGGTCGGCACGCCGTTCAGGGTATCCGCAGGGCAGGGCCGAACCACCAGCCGATGCCCCGCGGCAAATCCCTGTCGCTCCGCTCGCCGCCGATGTAGTCCACAATCAGCGGTATGGGCCTGCTGCCGAAGCCGTACACCCCGCTTTCCGATGCCGACGTCGCCGATGCCCTGAGCCGCGCGGTCGCGGTCATCAACCCGCTGCTCAATGTGCTGTCGCAGGCCGATCCCATCGGGCTGCGCAAACGCACGCACCGGTTGCTGCATCCGCCCCGCGGATTGAGCGACCGGGTCCGTCGGCTGCGGCTGCGGCTGCGGCGTGCTCGGGCCGGTCGCAACCCCAGCGCCACGGACTTCGCCATGAATGCGGGCGCCCAGCTGATGAACGCCGCCGACCTCCCCGGCACCGCCGCCTGGGGCCGGCTGAGCCGCGACGAGCGCATCCACTGGTGGGTGCACCGCGTCGGCGCCTTGAACACGCTGCTGGTGGCCACGCCGGGCGCCTTCGGCTGGCTGGCCCGGGTCCTGCCGGTGAGCGAACTGGCCGGCTTCGTCAACGACGCCATCGTGTTGTGCGCGGTGGCTCGCGAATACGGCGTCACCGATCAACGTGAGCAGGTGCGCCTGCTGGCCGACGTGTTGTGCGGGCGGCAGCTGCCGGAAGACTTCGACGTACCGGCACAGGAACCCGCGCCGCTCCCCGAAGCACCGCCGCCGGGCTGGAAGCCGCTGGAGGCCATCACGTCGTCGATGCCGGTGGTCGTCGTGCGGACCGTGTGGCAGCTGGCCGGGATCCTGCGCGCGACGTTCGACGAGATCGCCAAGCGGCCGCAGCCGACGAAGTGGTGGCAGCGCCTGAGTGCGCTGCCGTGGGTCGGCGCCGTCTCGACGTACTTCGGTGAACGCGGTGCGCTGATCAAAGCAGCCCAGGACGGCGTGGCCTGGCTCGAACGCCGAACGGCCAGTTAGCGCACGCTTTTTCGTGAATTGCGTGTACTAACCGGCCGGTGAGCGTCGTTCGTTAGTTGTTGCGAGCCTTCTCGCGGGACTTGGCCCGGGCACGGAGGCTGGCGGTCAGCTCGACCTTGCGCACGCGCACGATCTCGGGGGTGACCTCGACGCACTCGTCCTCGGCGCAGAACTCCATGGCCTGTTCCAGGCCGAGCTCCAGCGGCCGCGCCAGCGTCTCCATCACGTCTGCGGTCGAGCTGCGCATGTTCGTCAGCTTCTTTTCGCGGGTGACGTTGATGTCCAGGTCCTCGGCGCGCGGGTTGATGCCCACGACCTGGCCCTCGTAGGTGTCCTGGCCGGGCTCGACGAAGAACTGACCGCGGTCGGCCAGCTGGATCATGGCGAACGGGGTCACCGAGCCGGTGCGGTCGGAGACCAGCGAGCCGGTGTGCCGGGCGCGGATCTCGCCGGCCCACGGGCGGTAGCCGTCGAACACGGCGTTGGCGATGCCGGTGCCGCGCGTCAGGGTCAGGAAGTCGGTGCGGAAGCCGATCAGGCCACGCGACGGCACGATGAAGTCCATGCGGACCCACCCGGCGGCGTGGTTGGTCATCTCTTCCATGCGGCCCTTGCGGGCGGCCATCAGCTGCGTGATGGCGCCGACGAACTCTTCGGGACAGTCGATGGTCATGGCCTCGAACGGCTCGTGCAGCTTGCCGTCGACCTGGCGGGTGACCACCTGCGGCTTGCCGACGGTCATCTCGAAGCCTTCGCGGCGCATCTGCTCGACCAGCACGGCCAGCGCCAGCTCACCACGGCCCTGGACCTCCCAGGCATCCGGGCGGCCGATGTCGACGACCTTGATGGACACGTTGCCGACCAGCTCGGAATCCAAGCGGGACTTGACCATTCGCGCCGTCAGCTTGTGACCGGAGACCTTGCCCGCCAGCGGCGAGCTGTTGGTGCCGATGGTCACCGAGATGGCGGGCTCGTCAACGGTGATGCGGGGCAGCGCGTGCGCATGGTCTACATCGGCGAGGGTGTCGCCGATCATGATCTCCGGCATACCCGCGACGGCGACGATGTCGCCGGCGACGGCTTCCGCGGTCGCGGTGCGTTCCACGCCCTCGGTGACCAGCAGCTCGGTGATCTTGGCGTTGGTGATCACCGGATGGCCGTCGACCTCGCGCATCCAGGCCACCTGCTGGCCCTTCTTGATCTTGCCGTTGTAGATACGGACCAGCGCCAGACGACCCAGGAAGGCCGACGCGTCGAGGTTGGTGACCAGGGCCTGCAGCGGGGCTTCGGGGTTGCCGGCTGGCGGCGGGATGTGCTCGAGCAGCACGTCGAACAGCGGATCGAGGTTCTCGCCATCGGGGTTTTCGCCGTTGGCGGGCTGCGTGGTCGAGGCGATACCAGCCCGGCCCGACGCGTACAGCGTCGGCAGGTCCAGTGCCTTCTCGGCGGCCGCCTGGGCTTCCTCGTCCAGGTCGGACGCGACGTCGAGCAGCAGGTCGTGGCTCTCTTCGACGACCTCGGCGATGCGTGCGTCGGGCCGGTCGGTCTTGTTGACCACCAGCAGCACCGGAAGGTGGGCGGCCAGCGCCTTGCGCAGCACGAAACGGGTCTGCGGCAGCGGGCCTTCGGACGCGTCGACCAGCAGCACGACACCGTCGACCATGGACAGGCCGCGCTCGACCTCACCACCGAAGTCGGCGTGGCCCGGGGTGTCGATGACGTTGATCACCGTCATGGTCCCGTCCGCGTGGTGCCGGTGCACCGCGGTGTTCTTGGCCAGGATCGTGATGCCCTTTTCCTTCTCCAGGTCACCGGAGTCCATCAGTCGCTCGACAGCGTCGTCGCCGCGGTGCGTCAGGGCGCCGGACTGCCGCAGCATGGCGTCGACGAGCGTCGTCTTGCCGTGGTCGACGTGCGCGACGATGGCAACATTGCGGAATTTGGGCTGCTCACTCACGTCAGAGATTGTCGCAGCGAGGGGGTCGGTTTGCGAAACTGCGGGCGGCCTGGCAAAACTGCTAGTCGATGAAGGCCAGCAAGCTAGCCGGGGCTAAACCGAAGAAGAAGTGCTGCCGCAGCAAGCCCCGGTGCAAGCGGTGTCCGCTGGTGCTGCACAAGGTCCAGAAAGCGGCGCACCACGGGATCCACGGCAAGGATCTCGAGAAGGTTTACAAGCGCGCCCGCAAGGCTTGATATATAGCGATTGACCTGCCTCTTTATTCGCATCGCGCGTACCGTGGAAGCGTCTCGTCAGTTCCAGGGAACGAGCGCGAGGAGGTCGTCGTCATGACAATCTACGAAGTGCTGACCGGTGTCGTCGGATTCGTTCTGGCACTCGGCGCAACGGCCGCGATATTCGCCGGTTTGGCCAATTGGGCAGGCGGATTCTTCGTGGTGCGGTGTGCTGCGTGTCACCATTTGGCGTTCTCCACGGTGAACAAGCCGAAGACCGACTGCCCGCATTGCAAGTACCCGGCGCTGCTACATCCGCTCTACACCGCGCAGCACGGCAGCGCGATGGCGTCGACGCGCGTCGTCGGCGACAAGCTGCACTACTGAGCCAGCGCGACCTTCAGTTCTGCGAGCCACGCCCGGTCCGCCGGCACCCAGGGCAGCTCGTCGAGTTCGTCGGTGCCCACCCAGCGCACGGCGTGATGATCGTGGGCGTGGGGCGCGTCGTTGGTCGACACCCGGTACGCCCGCAACGTGACGGTGTCGGACAACGGCACGTCCTCGCCCAGCTTCTTCCCGACAGTCACCTCGACGCCGAGTTCTTCCTGGAGTTCGCGGGCCAGCGCCTGCTCGTCGCTTTCCCCTGGCGCCACCTTCCCGCCCGGCAGCTCCCAGAGACCCGCCAGCTCCGGCGGCCGATTGCGCTGAGCGACCAACAGTTTGGCGTCGGCGATGAGCGCACCTGCGACGACGATCACGGCTCTGAACCTACTTGCCGTCCGGCTTCCTACGTCGAGTGTGGGGATAACCGTGGCCACTCCCCGCGTGTCGTCACCGCTGGGCACCACCTTCGACGGAGCGCGCCAGCGGTAGCCGTCGTCGCACAGCCTGAATCGCGTCCTTGACACGCCACACCACTCGTTGCGGTTGACTCATCATGGGCGCCGTCACCCACACATTGCGCCACCCGATTCGTGCCAGGTCCTCCGTGTACTCGAATTGCCGTGACCGTCGTTCCAAGGTCCAGTCGAGGTCCTCGTCGCATTGCACGACCACCTGCCAATGCCGCCACCCCATGTGAGCCCGGGTGAACACAGGCCCGAGCTCGTCGCCCAACACGATCTGGGTTTCCAGGCGGGGTAGATACGCGTTCGCCAGCAGCGTCCGGACACGCGACTGAAGCGGCGTCTCGGCTCCACCGTCGGCAATCCCGACCGTGGCGCCCAGTTTTCGGACGCCACGCAGGCCCGGGCGAGCGTCTGCGATGGCCCAGACATCCGAGGTCACCAGCCCGGTAGATCGGATCAGCGCATCGAGAATCGGAACCGCGTCGGCCGCCGGCAGCAGCCGTCCGATGTCGAGAGCCGTACGCGCCGGCGTCGTGACCCGCATGCAGTCCACGGTGCAAACTTCTTCCGGCGCAAGGTCATACGAGTGGACAACCAATCCCGACGGGCGGTGCCGATCGTCGCGCACGACGACTGCCGGAAGTCCTGGGTCGAGCCATTCAACGCGATGAACCGCCGCCGCGGATACGCCCGCCAGGACCGCACCGGGCCCGGCCGCCAGCCATGCTGCCCGGGCCTTGAGCCCAGCGGTCATGACCGCGTCGCCGGCTACGTATACATCGCGAAAGACCGCACGGTAGTAGTTACGGAGTCGATGTTCGGTGAGCGTGCCGGCGCGCAACGCGTGTGACCCGCGGAATGGTTCATCCATACCGCTACTTTCGGAGCCGGCACCGACAGGAACGCCAATTCGAACCGCAGTTATCCACAGGCCGCGAGGCACTCGCTGCGGCCAAGCCGAACGTCGAACGTGGCGGCTACCGAGATGACGCGCCGCGATCACCACCGGCAGCCCGCACGCTCGGCGTAGGGGTTTGGGCGGGAGTACGTTCGAACCCATGGCCGTCCTCACCGATGAACAAGTAGACGCCGCACTGCCCGGGGGCTGGGAACGAGCCGACGGCGCACTACGCAGGTCCGTGAAGTTCCCGACGTTCCTCGACGGCATCGATGCCGTGCGCCGGGTGGCGATCCACGCCGAAGCCAAGGACCATCACCCGGACATCGACATCCGTTGGCGGACAGTCACTTTCGTTCTGGTCACGCATTCAGAGGGCGGCATCACCGACAAGGATGTCGCGATGGCCGAGGACATCAACGGACTCGTCGTTTAGCCATCCACGCCAGCGTCACCAACGTCATCACCGGGTAGATCAGACCCGCCCACGCCAGGTACCACGGGCGGCTGATCACCCAGATCGTCGGCTGCGCGAAGCTCAGCAGCCACGGCACCCCGACCAGCAGCAGCACCAGCCAGGTCCAGCGCAACGCCCGCGCGCTGGCCAGCGCCGCGAACGGCCCGTGCCACAGCCACATCATCAACGGGATCAGCCACACCCAGTGGTGGGTCCACGAGATCGGCGAGAAGAGCAGCCCGAACAACTGCACCACCAGCAGCGCACCCAGTCGATCGGGCCGGTCGGGGCCGTAGACGGCGCGCCAGGCGAACACTGCGACGACGGCCGTCAGCGCCACCGCGATCACCACCGCCGGCTCGAAACCGGCGTCGTGCCCGACGATTCGTGAGATCGCGCCGCGCCAGGACTGATTGAACGACGTCGCGACGGGGCCGATGCGATTGGCGTCGCCCAGCAGATCGGTGAAGTAGTAGAGCGCCTGACCGCGCAGCACCAGCCACGACACCAGCACGGTGCCGGCGAACGTCACGGCCGCGAACACCGCCACACCCCAACGCCGGACGCCCACGAAGTAGAGCCCCGTCACCGCGGGCGTCAGCTTCACTCCGGCGGCCAGGCCGACCAGCAGACCGGACCACCACCAGCGGGTGCTGTAGACCGCATAGAGCGCGCCCAGCACGAGGATGACATTGATCTGCCCGTAGTCGAAGGTGCTGCGCAGCGGCTCGGTCCAGATGCCGACGGCCGTCCACGCCATGGCCAGCCGGTGCGCGGGATCGCCTAACCCGATGAGCCGCAAGCTGATCCACACCACGCCGTACAGCGCACCGATGATCCCCACTTGCCAGCAGAACGCCAGCAAATCGAACGGCACGAAGTGCAGCGGATAGAACAGCACGGCGGCGAACGGCGGATAGGTGAACGGCAGCGGGAAGTCCGGCGTCTGGTCGGCGTAGACGTAGTCGTACAGCGGGTGGCCGCTGCCGAGCGTCGCCGCGCCGCCGACGTAGACGTGGAGGTCGACGAAGTTGGCCCCGTTGGGCACGAGGTAGGTCCAGGCGAAGCGCGCAGCGACGCTGAGCGCCAGCATCAGTGGCGCCCAGCGCAGGACGGATCGCGTGGCGGTGTTTATCGCACGACTGTAACGGTCGGTCTCCCTTCGCCTTCGGGTCAGTAACGGATCTATAAATGCCACACGTGTCACTTGAGTAACACCAGTAACGGCATACCTTCGGTACTGACGCGCCACACCTGTACCGGGAGGACCCCTCACATGCGCAACCGCACCACTGGAAAACTGTTGGCCACCAGCATGATTGCCGCCGCCGGCGCAGTCCCGGTGGCGATCGCGCTGAGCGCTGTCGCCGCCGCCGACCCGGCCCCCGCGGCCCCAGCACCCGTCGTGCCCGGCACGCCGCTGGTGAATGAACTCGCCCAAGCTCCCGTCCAGGCGCTGTCGGGGGTCACGCAGGCCCTGACGTCCGGCGCGCCGGCTGCCGCTCCGGCTGCTCCCGCCGCCACCGCGTCGGTGACCCTGCCGCAGAACCTGGTCCCCGCCGCCACCGCTCCGGCAGCCGCTGCACCCGCAGCTGCCGCCCCGGCCCAGGGCATCATCCCGTCGGCCAACATCAACCTGCCGCAGATTCCGGGCTCGCCGGTGCCGCTGCCGAAGCAGATCGCCTTCCCGGGTGACCTGACCTCGCTACTGCCGGCCGGTATGCCGCTGGCGAACCTGCTGCCGCAGCCGGCTGTTGCCGCTCCGGTTGCCGCTGCGACGACCGCCACCTCACCGCTGGCCGCCGCCACCGCACCGCTCGCGGCCGCAGCGGCACCGCTGGCTGCTCCGCTCGCCGCTGCTGCTCCTGCTGCCGCAGCTCCGCTGGCCGCCGCTACGGCTCCGCTCGCCGCGCCGTTGGCTGCCGCTCCGGCTGCTGCGTCTCCGCTGGCCACCGCACCCGCCGCCGTGGCGGCTGCCGCACCCGCGGCGCAGGCCATCCCGGGCATCGTGCCCGGGATCATGAGCCTGACCAGCCTCGCGCCGGTCATCACCTCCGGCTTGCCGTGATCCGCACCGTAACCAGATAACCGATACGAAACCGGGGAGAGACATGCAATCGAGGAAGCTGTTCATCGCGCTTGGCGCATCCGTCGCACTCACGATCAGCGCGGCCACCGTCGCTCACGCTGATCCGACGTCGCCACTGCCGTTGCCGCTGCCCATCGATGGCCTCCAGGCTCCTGGCCTGCCGGCCATGCAGACTCTCGCCCCGGTGATCCAGCAGGCCGCCGCTGATCCGGCGGGCGCCGCGGAGCTGCTCATGGCAGCAGCCCGGGCGTTCGCCGGCAGCCAGGCCGCACCGTCGGATTCGAAGAATCTGGCCAACGCCGTGAACCAGTTCGCGGCCGCACCGGAAGCCCCGCACGTGCCGGCACCCGGCGCGGTGCCGGGAGTCGAGGCCCACCTGCCTGCCGGCGTCGACCCGGTGCACGCTGTTGGCCCGGTGGCTGAAGCTGCTCCGGCTCCGGCCCCTGAAGCTGCACCGGCACCGGCACCTGCCGCGGCTCCGGCCCCCGCGCCGGCACCGGCTCCTGCTCCCGAAGCCGCTCCGGCGTCCGCCCCGGTCACCCAGGCCGCGGCGACGGTCCCGGCTCCCGAAGCCGCACCTGCTGCGGCACCCGCAGCGGCGCCGGCTCCGGCCGGGGCGTTCGGACCGGGCACGCCGATCACGCAGGACTTCATGTACCCGTCGATCAGCAACGGCTGCCAGGCCGACGGCGGCAACGTCCTCGGGACGGCCATCACCGTGGCCGGCCCCGCCAAGATTCCGACCCCGGGCCCCGGCCCCGGTCAGACCGCCTACGTGTTCACCGCGGTCGGCACGCCCGGCCCGGCGGCCGAGCAGAAGCTGCCGCTGAATGTCACCTGGGTCAACCTGACCACGGGCAAGTCGGGCAGCGCGACCCTCAAGCCGCAGGCCGACATCAACCCGCAGGGGCCGACGACGCTGACCGCCATCGTCGACACCGGCTCGGGCAGCATCATGTCGACGATCTTCGGTCAGGTGACGCCCACGGGGCGTCGTCTCGACGTGTTTCTAGAGCTGGATCTGGCCACCGTCGACGGCCAGCTCCGCCCCGGTCATGAAGCTGCTCTGGTCCGAGGCCAGGAAGAGCACCGCTGCGGCGATCTCCTCGGGGCGCCCCAGCCTCTTCATCGGCACCTGAGCAGCCATGCCGTCGAGTAGATCTTGTTTCTGCTCGGCCGGCGCCAAGCCGGTGAGTCCTGGAGTTTCGATCGGGCCCGGGATGACGGTATTGACCCGGATGTTGCGATCGGCCAGCTCCGCCGCCCACGTGCGACCCAGAGACCGGATGGCGGCTTTGGACGCGGCGTAGAGGCCGAATGCAGGAACGCCCTCGGAGGCGGCGGTGGACCCGGCGAGGATGATCGACGCCCCGTCGTTGAGCAGCGGCAGCGTCTTCTGCACGGTGAACACCGTGCCGGCCACATTGCGATCGAAGTTGTCCCGGTAGTGCTGCGGCGTCACGTCGGCGAGGGTGGCGAAGTCGCCGCCGCCGGCATTGGCGAAGACGACGTCGAGTCCTTTGCCGTGCTTGGCGATTTCGGCGGCCAGGACGTCGAGTTCTTCGGGCTTGCTGATGTCGCTCTGCACACCGTGCGCGCCGATGGACGCGGCCGCCTCGTCGAGCCGAGTGCGATCACGTCCGGTGATGAAGACGTACGCGCCCTCATCCGCGAGGCGCTTTGCGGTCGCCAGGCCGATGCCCGACGTTCCTCCGGTTACCAGTGCCGTCTTGCCGTCGAGCTGTCCCATGATCGGGCTCCGTTTCTGTGTGGCTGTAGTTCCACCCGTATCAACTTAGGTGATGTGTCACCTATTCCGCATCATTCAACACCGTCCACAACCGGATGATGCGTTCGTCGACGACCTCGGCGACGTCGAAGCCCGACGCCACCGTGGCGTGGTCCGGGGCGTGAACCTCCCACGCCAGGAAACCCAGGCCACGGGTCTGCCGGACCGGGCCAGCTTTCACGAAGTGCAGGCCGGGCAACTTCTCCTGCAGCTCAGCCGCCTTGGCATTCAGCTGGTCGTGGCCGACGGCGATGCCTTCGTCATCGGTCCACGTCACGTCGTCCGCGTAGGTCTCGGCGATCGCAGCGGCGCGGAGCTGCGGGTCACGCTCGTTGAACACAGCCAGCAGATTGGCTTCCATCAGACCGACGATGATTTCACTCATGGCACTCCTATAGGTGATTTATCACCTAATTCTAGCCCGGTGAGGGCGGAAGCGAGCTGTGATGATCGAGGTTGACGTGGATGTGCTCCAACGCCGCGGTAAACGGCCCGAGCAAGTTCTCCGGCAGCGGATCGAAGAACAGACTGCGCACCAGATCGACATGTCCGGGTGCGGCGTCGGCGATCGCCCGCCGACCGTTGACGGTCAGCACGACATTGGTGGTGCGGCCGTCCTCGGCGCTCGGCTGACGCTCAGTCAAGCCGCGTTCTTCCATGCGCCGCAGTTGGTGTGAGAGCCGGCTACGTTCCCAGCCGATCTGCGCCGCCAAGTCGCCGACCCGCAGGCCGCCACCGTGGTCGCCACTGAGCGCGACCAGCACGTCGTAGTCAGCCAGGGACAGCCCCGTGTCGGCTTGCAGCTGCCGGTTCATCTCGTAATTCATCCGCAGCTGCACCCGCATGTAGGCCACCCAGGCCCGCTGCTGCTTCGGCGTGAGCCATCCCCGCTCCGGAGTCGGCTCCCCTGCCTTTCTCGGCGTCACGCTCGTCAGTATGACGGCCGGGGCTGCCCCCGACGGCAGCCACGCTCGCTTTTTATTGGCTCAGTAAGCCATGAACAGAATCATTTCCCGGTCGTACTCGCGACCGGGGTGCTGCTCGGCGAGATGGGTCTGCGCCTTCTCGACCAGATCGTCCTCGTCGCTGCCGGAGATCGCCTCGCCGCAGGGGCAATTCAAGTGTGTCTTAGCCATACACATCACCTTCGCATACGCATGATGGTCGGTATGGAGATTTACGACGTCATGCGCACGACCGGGGCCGTCCGCAAGTTCAGCGGCGAGCCCCTGTCCGACGAAGTGCTCGAACGGATCCTCGACAACGCCCGCTTCGCCCCGAGTGGCGGCAACCGGCAGGGCGCGCGGGTGATCGCGGTGCGTGACGTCGAGACGCGCAAGAAACTGGGCGAACTCTCCAAGCCCGGCGCCAGGCAGTACGTCGCGCAGATCGCCGCCGGCGAAGGCCCATGGAACCCATTGCGGCCCTGCGGCGTTGACCCCGCCGTCGTCGAGGCCACTCCGGTCCCCGACGGCATGGTCACCGGCACCCTGCTGGGCGCCGAGGTGGTGCTCGTGGTGTGTCTGGACCTCGGCGTGGCCGCGGCGTTCGATCAGCACCTGGATCGCATCGGCGTGATCAGCGGGGCGTCGATCTACCCGTTCGTCTGGGGCATCCTGCTCGCCGCCCGCAACGAGGGCTTCGGCGGCGTGCTGACGACCATGGTGGTGGCGCAGGAGCCAGCGGTGCGCGAACTGCTCGGCATCCCGGACAACTACGCGGTGGCGTGCATGCTGCCACTGGGCAAGCCGGTCAAGCAGGTGACGAAGCTGACCCGCCGTCCGGTGTCGGAGTTCACCACCCGGGACCGGTTCGACGGGCCCGCGCTCTAGAACCCGGCGTTGATCCTGTGCTTACGGCGTCAGCTACTCGACAAAAGTCACCGTGAGCGCGGAGTCAACGCTCAGGCTTTGGCCGCTTTGGCCGCTGCCTTCATCTGCTTCTTGTAGGCGCGAACCTGATCCAGTGAGCCCTTGTCGACGACGTCGGCGACGGACATGTGCGTGCCCTGCTTGCCGTAGTCGCCGGCCGCGGTGCGCCAGCCCTCGGGCGTGACGCCGTACTGCTTGCCCAGCAGCGCCAGGAAGATCTTGGCCTTCTGCTCACCAAACCCGGGCAGCGCCTTGAGCCTGCGCAGCACCTCTTTGCCGTCGGGGTCGCCGGTGGTCCACAGCGAGGCGGCGTTGCCGTCGTACTCGTCGACGATCACCTGCGACAGCGCTTGCACCCGCTTGGCCATGGATCCCGGAAACCGGTGCACCGCAGGGGTTTGCGCGAACAGCTCGGCGAATTTGTCGGGGTTGTAGTCGGCAACGACGCCGGCCTCCAGCCCACCGAGGCGGTCCTCCAGCTTCTTCGGCCCCGCGAACGCCACTTCCATCGGAATCTGTTGATCAAGAAGCATTCCGACCAACAACGCGAACGGGTTGGACTCGAGCAGTGCGTCGGCGGACGGCTCCTGAACCAGCTGCAGCTTCGACATCACGCCAGTTTAGGACCCCGGTAGCCGCAACCCGATTACGCCGGTTCAGAGTTTCTGCGTGAGTGCGATGTGCGAACGTGTAGGCCGGTAACCGGTACATGCCTGTAGGGGGACGGACATGAGACGTGCAGTCGCAGCTCTTATCGCAGCGATCGCTGCCGCCATTGCCCTGGCCGGCGCGGCCAGCGCCATACCAGACCAGGGCACGCCGCAGTTCGACCAATACATGCAGGGCCTGGAGCGCAACGGCTACAACCTGAATCCGGATACCGCGTGGCGCGTGGCGCACCAGGCGTGCATCGGCGGCCTCCCCGGCTACATCAATCTGGAACTGGCCGCGCAGGGTGTCATCGGCCCCGGCGCCCAGCAGCGGGTGATGGACGTCGCCAGAAAGTACGCCTGCCCGGTCGAATAGGCGCACTCACGCGTCGGCGAGCAGGTCCTTGAGTTCAGCGCGGCCGGCCTCGTCGAGCGGCAGCAGCGGCGGACGCGGAGCCCCGGCATTGCGCCCCAACAGATCCAGTCCGGCTTTGACGGTCGTCGGCAGTCCGCCCGCGACGATGAAGCGCAGCAGCGGTGCGAGATCGTCGTAGATCTCCTGCGCGCGAGCCCGATCGCCGCACCGCACCGCGTCGTACAGATCGAGGCACGGCTGCGGACGCAGATTCGGTGCGGCGGTGCACCATCCGGACGCGCCGGCCAGCAGGGCGTCGAGCACCAGCGGGTTACTGCCGTTGTAGAACGGCAGCGTGCCGCCGGAGAGCTCCTTGATCCGCAGCATCCGAGTGAGGTCGCCGGTGGACTCCTTGACCATGCGGACGTTGTCGATGTCGTTGAACATCCGGACCAGCAGTTCGGGTTGCATGTCGATGCCGCTGGTCGCGGGGTTGTTGTACACCATGATCGGCAGGTCCACGGCGGCCGAGATGCTGGCGTAGTGCTGGAAAATCTCCCGCTCGCCCAGCTTCCAGTACGAGATCGGCAGCACCATCACGGCGTCGGCGCCGGCCTGCTGCGCGTACCGCGCGCGCCGAATGGTGTTGGCGGTGGTCAGATCTGACGCTCCGACGATGACGGGAACCCGGCCGTCGACGGTGCCGACGGTGGCGTCGACGACGGCGTCGAACTCGTCCTCGGTGAGGTACGCCGACTCTCCGGTGCTGCCCAACGGGGCGATGGCGTGCGCGCCGGTGCTGACCAGTTGCTCGACGACGCCCGCCAACGTGGCGGTGTCGACGTTGGCGCCGTCAGCGGTGAACGGGGTGATGGGGTAGGCGATGATGCCGTGGATATCGGTCATGAGGTCGTGTCCCTTCTGGGTTCGTCAGTTGTCGAGGGCGTCGGCGTGGCGCACCAGGGCACGCCGTGCGTAGTAGGCGAAGTTGGCGACGCTGCGCTTGGGCGTCAGCGTCCAGTCGTGGGCTTCACGGGCCAGCCGGTCGGGCAGCGGGGCGATGGTGCCGGCGGCCATGGCGGCCAACTGGAGCTTGGCCCCGCGTTCGATGAGCATGGCCAGCGAGCAGGCTTCCTCGACGCTGGCCCCGGCCACCACCTGACCGTGGTGGGCCAGCAGGATTGCCTTCTTGTCCCCCAGCGCGCCGGAGATGATCTCGCCTTCCTCGTTGCCCACCGGCACGCCGGGCCAGTCCGCCAGGAACGCGCAGTCGTCGTACAGCGGCGCGATGTCCATCTGCGAGACGATCAGCGGAACTTCGAGCATCGACAGCGCCGCGACGTGGAACGGGTGCGTGTGCACGATGCAGTTCACGTCCGGCCGGGCTCGGTAGATCCAGGAGTGAAAACGGTTGGCGGGGTTGGCCATTCCGCCGCCGTCGAGCACGTTGAGATCCTCGTCGACGAGCAGCAGGTTGCCCGCGGTGATCTCGTCGAAGCCCAGGCCGAGCCGCTGGGTGTAGTAGGTGCCCGGTTCCTCGGCGCGGGCGGTGATCTGCCCGGCCAGGCCCGAGTCGTGTCCGGCGTCGAACAGCGCCCGGCAGGTGAGCGCCAGCTTCTCGCGGACGTTCAGGTTGGACTCCGCGATGTGGCGGTTCAGTCCGTCTTCGGCGCGCTGCATCAGTTCACCCTTGGAGTCGTGCATCGTGTCGGTCATCGGAACTCCCCTCAGCTTTGGTGCGTGGCCGCACCTCTATGACACATTGCAGACCATAGGACACAAAGTGTCATGCAGTCAATGAGATATCCTCACTTCCGTGAGTGGCTTGTTGCGTGCGGTGCGCCAGCAACGCGGGATGACGCTGGAGGAGCTGGCAGCCGGCACCGGGCTGACCAAGAGCTACCTGTCCAAGGTCGAGCGGGGTCAGAGCGTGCCGTCGATCGCCGCGGCGCTCAAGATCTCCCGAACGCTCGATGTCGATGTGGCGCAACTCTTTTCCGACGATCCGGAAGTCAGCACGTTCACCGTCGAACGCGCCGCCGATCGCGGCACCGCCCGCAATCACGCGATCGCGTCAGGGATGCTGGGCAAGGCCATGTCGCCGTTCGTGGTGCGGCCCGGCCGCCAGTTCGCCGCCCATGCCCACCCGACGCACCCCGGTCAGGAGTTCGTGTTCGTCCACTCCGGGACAATCGAACTCAATTACGACGGTCGTCTCGTGGAACTGACAACGGGCGACAGCGCCTATTTCGACGCCGCCACGCAGCACAAGCTCCGCCAGGTCGGCGACGACACCGCCGTCGTGGTCGTGGTGACCTCGCCGGCGCCACCCCGCACAGTGCGGTGACCAAGGAATGCCAGCGCGTCCCGCCCGCGTTGCCCTACCCGTGCTCCAAACTCGAACCGTGACCTCGCGCCTTGGCTTTCCGCTGCTGGCCTATGCCTTCGCCGCCATCATGTTGGGCACCACGCTGCCGACGCCGATCTACGCCCTCTACGCGCACGAGCTGCACTTCGCGGTCCTGACGACGACGGTCATCTTCTCGGCGTACGCCATCGGCGTGCTGGCCGCACTGCTGCTGTTCGGCCGCTGGTCCGACGCCGTCGGCCGTCGGCCGGTACTGATCGCGGGGGCGCTCGCCGCCATCGCGAGCGCCGTCGTCTTCCTCTACGCCGACAGTGTGCCGTTGCTGCTGGTGGGCAGGTTGTTGTCCGGGTTGTCGGCGGGCATCTTCACCGGCACGGCGACGGCGGCGGTCGTCGAGTCCGTGCCCGAGGCCCGCCGGGAGCAGGCCGCGGCCGGTGCCACCATCGCCAACATCGGCGGGCTCGGCGCCGGACCCGTCGTGGCCGGCCTGCTGGTGCAGTACCTGCCACACCCGTTGCAGCTGCCGTTCCTCGTGCACATCGTGTTGGCCGTGCTGGCCATCGTGGCGGTCTGGCTGGTCCCGGAGACCTCGAGCCGCACCGGGCGCATCGGTTTCCAGCGGTTGTCGGTTCCCGCCGAAGTCCGCGCGACGTTCGTCCTCGCAGCCACCGCCGCCTTCGCGGGCTTCGCGGTGATGGGCCTGTTCACCGCGGTGGCGCCGTCCTTCGTCAGCAGCGTCATCGGCATCGACAACCACGCCGTCGGCGGCGCCGTGGCCGCATCGATCTTCGGTGCCTCGGCCGCCGCTCAGCTGGCCGGGCGACGCCTCCATCCCCCGCGGGCCGTCGCGCTGGGCTGCGCGACCCTGGTCGCGGGCATGGCGATCCTGGCTGTGGCACTGCAGTTTTCGTCACTGGCGGGGCTGCTGGCCGCGGCCGTAGTGGCCGGCGTCGGGCAGGGCATCAGCTTCAGTCGCGGACTGGCCGCCGTCGTCGAAGGCACCCCGACCGAGCGGCGTGCCGAAGTCAGTTCGACGTACTTCGTGGTGGCCTACGTGGCCATCTCGCTGCCGGTCGTCAGCCTCGGGTTCGCCGCCCAGCGTTGGGGTCTGCAGGCGGCCGGGGTCAGCTTCGCCGTCGTCATCGCCGTCCTGGCGGCCGTCTGCCTGGCCGCTGTCCTCTGGCAGGAACGCCGCAGGTCAGCGTAATTTGAGTAGCAATACCTAGGGGGTCGGCCCTTACGTTCGAAGACATGACCACCCGCGTCTTTCCTTCCGCTGCCGAGATCGCGCAGCGCACGCCGGTCGACCGCGACCGCGCCATCGACGTCATCCGCATCGTCTCGCTGATCGGCGTCGTCGCCGGTCACACCATCATGGCGACGAGCATCATCGAAAACGACGTCTTCCGGTGGGGCAACCTGCTCACCACGTCGGTGGTGTTCCAGGCGCTGACCTGGATTTTCCAGATCATGCCGCTGTTCTTCTTCGCCGGTGTCGCGGCCTCGGCCGCGTCGTACCGCAGCGGGATGAGCTGGGGCGGCTGGCTGCTCAAGCGCTGCACCCGGCTGTACCGGCCGGTGTTCTACTACCTGGCGTTCTGGGCCGCGGCGCTGCTGATCCTCAAGCCGCTGCTGCCGATCCACGTCTACGAACCCATCGCCGGCATCAGCATCCAGCTGCTGTGGTTCCTGGGCGCCTACGTGATGGTGCTGGCCGCGGTGCCGCTGCTGATGCGGATCACCACCCTCGGCCAGCTCGTCGCTGCGGTCGCCGGCACCTACGCCCTGGTCGCGCTGGTCGATGCCATCCGCATCAACGACCACTCCTGGTCCGCGCTGGGCTACGTGAATTTCGTGGTGTGGCTGATCCCCGGCATGTTCGGCGTGGCGTACCGCCGCGGACTGCTGACCACCGCAGCCGCCCTGCGAGTCGGCCTGGCCATGCTGGCGGTCAACGTCGCGATGGTCTGGGCCGGCCCCTACGAGCTGAGCCTGGTCGGCATCGAGACCCAGCACATCAAGAACATGACGCCGCCGTCGCTGCTGCTCGCCGGTCACGCAATCATGATGTGCGCGTTCGCCATTGCCGCCGCCCCGGCCATCAGCCGCTGGGCCGCCCGGCCGCAGGTGTGGCGCCTCGCGGTGATCGGCAACACCGGCGCCATGACGCTCTACCTGTGGCACATGCCCGCACTGCTCGGGATGCACCTGGCCTTCGATCTGGCGGGTCTGCCCCGCTACCCCGGCCAGCCGCACTTCCTGGTGCTCAGCGTCTACCAGGTGGCGCTCATGGCGGTGCTGGTCGCCGGGCTGTTCCTGCTGCTGCGGCCGCTGGAGAACAACCCCCTGCCGCTGTGGGACGGCGGCCGGGTCTCTGAACCCGGTTGGCGCAGCGCGGCCGTCGGCACCCTGCTGGTCGTCGCCGGTGCCGCCACCCTGGCGTCAGTCGGCTGGGGCCTGAAAGACACCGGCCTGCAATGTGTTTCGGTGATGCTGGCGGCGCTCGTCGGGGCCCGGCTGCTGGCCCGGGATTAGTTGATCTCCGCGAGCACACATAAAACTGTCCCTTTTCGTGGGAAAAGGGACAGTTTTATGTCTGCTCGCGAAAAGGCGCTAGCCGCTCTTGCGGCGGAACTCCCGGCGACCCCCACCGACGGCACCGTGCGACTTGGATTGCTTGGCCCCACGATCCTGGTTTGCGGCGGCGCCGGCGGTACCGGCCTTCTTACGCTCGAGCGCTTCGCGAAACTTCCGCTTGGTCTCGTCGGGCGATGCTGCACCTTCGTCGGAGTTCTCGGCCATGCACGCAGCGTAGCGCGTTCAGCGCACGCCCGGAGGCAGCCCGTACAGGTGGGTTATCGGCATGGTGAGCAGCACCCGACGGTCGGCGACCATCGCCCGCCGATAATCGTCCCAGTCCGGATGCTCACCGGAAATATTGCGGTACAAGGTAATCAGGCCCTCGACGGTGTCGTCGTCAGGCGCCGCGGCCGGCGGACTCAGCACCGCGTCCCCCTCGGCGACCGCATACGCCCAGCCGTCGTCGGATCGGACGTAGATCGATGCCCGGGCGTCCCGCCGCAGATTACGGGTCTTGGCCCGGGGCTCGGTGATCGACACCCCGATGGTGACGGCGCGTGGGTCGAAGTAGTAGGACACGTTCGACAACTGCGGTCGACCGTCGCGTTTGATGGTGGCCAGCACGCCCAGCGAATTGTCGCTGATCAGCGCTAGCAGCTTGTCTTCGAAGACCTGACGGGTCATGGCACCCAGCGTACGGCGCAACTGCCTACCATTGGGCGTCATGACGGAGTTCGGATGACGCGCTACGCGGTGTTTCTGCGCGGCGTAAACGTCGGCGGAGTCAATCTGAAGATGGCCGACGTCGCGGCCACCTTCCGAGAGGCCGGCTTCGACGACGTGAAGACGCTGCTGGCGAGTGGCAACGTGGTGCTGTCCAGTTCCGCGAAAGCAGCCGGAGTTCGCACGAAAGCCGAAGCGGCACTGCGGGAATCATTCGGGTACGACGCCTGGGTGCTGGTGTATCCGATGGACGAACTCCAGTCCATCTCGGCGGACTACCCGTTCGAGCGCGAGGTCGACGGCCATCATTCGTACGTGACGTTCGTCAGCGACCCGGACGTGCTCGACGAGCTCGCGGCGCTTGACCCGGTCGGCGACGAACTGATCAGTCGCGGGCGCGGCGTCCTGTACTGGCAGGTGGCCCGCGGCGACACCTTGAGTAGTGCGATCAGCAAAACGATGGGCAAGAAGCGCTATAAGTCGTCCACCACCACCCGCAATCTGCGGACCGTCGAGAAAGTGCTGGCTTCGGTAGGTTCGAAACCGTGAGTTCAACTCCGAAGATCGACGGCAGCGCTCTGACCGGCGTATCCGAGACGGCACTGATGACCCTCCAGGTCCGGGCCAGCGAAGCCCGCCGACCGGACGGAATCATCGACGATCCGGTGGCGGTCGAGCTGGTGGACCGCATCGACTTCGATTTCGCCAAGTTCGGCTATTCGAGCCGCCCCGACATGGCGCTGCGCGCGTTGGCGTTCGACCGCGCCACCCGCGACTATCTGCGCGACCACCCGAAGGCCACCGTGGTGGCGCTGGCCGAAGGCTTTCAGACCAGCTTCTACCGACTTTCCGCGGCTGAGCCCGATCCGCAATTCCATTGGCTGACAGTCGATCTACCGCCGATGATCGAGGTTCGCAGCAAGCTGTTGCCGCCCTCGGACCGGGTTTCGGTGTGCGCACAGTCGGCGTTGGACTACAGCTGGATGGACCAGGTCGACACCTCCGAGGGCGTCTTCATCACGGCCGAAGGCCTGCTGATGTACCTACAGCCCGAGGAGTCATTGGGGCTGATCGCCGAATGCGCCAAACGGTTCCCGGGCGGACGGCTGATGTTCGATTCACCGCCCGCACTGTTCGCCGGACTGGTCGGACGCGGGATGCGGACCTCCTTGCGCTACCGGGTGCCACCGATGCCGTTCACCCTGTCGGCAAGCCAGGCCGCGCGATTGGTCGACACCATCCCGGGTGTGCGCGCAGTGCGCGACGTCGAACTGCCCGCCAGCCGCAGCGCGATACTCAACGCCATGATGTGGACGGCGCAGCGGCTCCCCTCGTTGTTCGACGCGGTCCGGCCCGCCATGACGCTGCTCGAATTCGGCTAGCACTCCCGCGCGAAGACGGACCCAGTCGGGCAATATGACCGGATGGTTGCGCTCTCCTGGAAGCCGGTAGGACCGGACGCCGCTGTCGTCGCGCCCGACGAACGGCTCAGCTGGCCCCGCACCATCGGTATCGGCGCACAGCATGTGGTGGCGATGTTCGGCGCCACCTTCCTGGTGCCGGTGCTGACCGGCTTCCCACCGGCCACCACGCTGTTGTTCTCCGGCGTCGGCACAATTCTGTTCCTGCTGATCACCGGAAACCGGCTGCCGAGTTATCTCGGATCCAGCTTCTCGGTGATCGCGCCGGTGACCGCCGCGGTCGCGGCGCACGGAACCGGTAGCGCGCTGGGCGGTTTGATCGCCGTGGGTGTGCTGCTGATCCTCGTCGGCGGGGTCGTGCATCTGGTCGGCACGCACTGGCTGGATGTCACGCTGCCGCCGGTGGTCACCGGCGCGATCGTCGCCCTCATCGGGTTCAACCTGGCCCCGGCGGCGAAGCACAATTTCGAGAAGGGACCGCTGGTCGGCCTGGTGACGTTGGTGCTGCTGGTCGCGACGCTGGCGTTCTTCCGCGGCATCATCGGCCGACTGGCCATCTTCCTCGCGGTGGTCATCGGCTATCTGCTGGCGCTGGCCCTCGGCGAGGTCGACACCGCGGCCATCGCTGCCGCCCCGTGGATCGGGCTGCCCGAATTCCACGGTCCGTCATTCAGTCTGGCGGTCCTGCCGATGTTCCTGCCTGCAGTCATCGCGCTGATCGCCGAGAACATCGGGCACGTGAAATCAGTTGGCCAGATGACCGGCCGCGATCTGGATCCGCTGATGGGACGGGCGCTGGCGGCCGACGGAGTCGCCACCGTGCTGGCCGGAGCGGGCGGTGGCTCTGCCACCACCACCTACGCCGAGAACATCGGGGTGATGGCCGCGACGCGCATCTACTCCACCGCCGCGTACTGGGTCGCCGCCGTGGTGGCCGTCGTACTGTCGTTGTGCCCCAAGGTCGGTGCCGCGATCTCCGCCATCCCGCCGGGCGTGCTGGGCGGCGCGACGATCGTGCTCTACGGTCTGGTCGGCATCCTCGGGGTGCGGATCTGGCTGACCAACCACGTGGATTTCTCCCAGCCGATCAACCAGATGACCGCCGCCATCCCGCTCATCATCGGCATCGCCGATTTCACCTGGCAGGCCGGACCATTGACGTTCACCGGTATCGCGCTGGGTTCCATTGCGGCGCTGGTGATCTACCACGCCATGCGCGGGCTGACCGCCGTCCGCGGCGGTACGAGTCAGCCGGCCCAGACGTCCTCGACGTAGCGGTCGGTGTTGACCAGGCCGGTGAGCCAGGCGCGGGCCGCGTCATCATCGGCGCCGGTCCGGCTGCGGTAGATGTCCTGGAACGCCGCGCGCACCGCGGGCGCCATCCGGGCACCGTCACCGCACACGTAGACATGGGTGTCGTTGTCCGGGTTGCCGAGCATGTCCCAGACCTCGTCGGCGTCCGCGGCGATCCGGTCCTGCACGTACCTGACCTCATCCCCGGCCCGGGAGAACGCCGGCCGCATCCGGACGATGCCAAGGCGTTCGGCATCCTCGGCCTCGTCCCGGAACAGGTAGTCCACGTCGGGATGACGCACGCCGAAGAAACACAGGGCGGCGGTGAACGGCTCCCCCGCTTCCAGCGCACCCAACCGGTCTCCGATGAATCCCCGGAAGGGCGCGACGCCCGTGCCGGCACTGACCAGGATGACGTTGCGGGTCGGGTCGGCGCCGGCCCGGAAGGCCTGGCGCGCCGGATCGACGCGCATCCGGATCTGCTGTCCCGGAACGGAATCCGCGAGGTAGCTGGATGAGACGCCGCGGAACAAGCCGGAGCCGGATCGGGCCGGTCCTTCCAGCACCCCCACCACCAGCTCGACTTCCCGGACCCGACGCCGGGACGACGTGGCGATCGAATAGTGGCGCGGGGACATCGGTTCGAACAGTTCCAGCAGCTCTTCACGGCTGAGCTGCGTGGCCGGGAATTCCGCCAGGCACTCGGTGACGCTCAATGCGCGCGCCTCGGGCTCGTCGGCCAATGCGGTCAGCGCGGCACGTTCCGGCGGGCATGGGTTCGCCGCGGCGAGCCGGAGCAGCTGGCTACGGGTGGCCGGCTTGCGGAGCTCGAGGAAGTGCGTAAGCAGTTCGCGCACAGTGACTTCCCGGTCGATCGGGATGGCCCGCCGCGTGCTACGCCGTGGGTTGATCGAGATGCGGCGATCGAGGCGCAGGTCCAGCAGTTCACCGACCTCGTCGACGAGCGCGGGGGTGTTGTCGGGCAGCACGGTGAGGTGGTCGCCGGTCTGGTAGCCGACGCCGTCGGGCAGGGCGATGCGGATCAACCGCTTGTCCTGCCCGAACTCGGAGCCGGTGTCCACCAGCGGAATGTTGTCCAGCACCGTGGCCGGCTGCACCTGGTAGCGGGCGTCGATCGCGGCGGTGACGGGCCCGTCGATGGCGCGCAGATCGTAGAGCGACTCGTCGGCCACGGGTTCATCCGTGGCAACGGCGCCGAAGACGCCGCCGAGCGCATTCCACAGTGCCACCGAGAAGTCCTCGACCACGCCGGCGAAGTCACCCGAGGTGTCGGCTTCGACCATCGGAAGGAGTTGTGTGGCACCGAGTTCCGCGAGCCGCGCGTCGATGCGCCGGGGTATCGCCATATAGGTCTCGGCCCAGTTGCGGTCTCCGACACCGAGAACCGCGTACGGCACCGCAGGTGCCTGGGTGGCGGCGCTGTCCAGCCAGTCCACGAACGCGCGGGCGTCGTCGGTCGGCATCCCGTTGTACGACGCGGCGACGATCACCACCGCACCCTGGTCCGGCAGTGCGCCGGTCGCGGAATCCAAAGCGGCGACGGTTGTTTCATAGCCGAGGTCGACGGCTTCGTCGCCGAGTTGCTGCGCCAGCGCCCGGCAGTTGCCGAGGTTCGACCCATGCAGCACAAGCAGTTTCGTGCCCGACGGCACGGCCGCGCGGGATTGCGTCACCGGCGCCGCCAGCACGGCCGCGGGCGCCTGCCGACGGTCCTCCGGGGTGCGGCGGATGAGCTTGAGCTGGAAGCCCTCCGGCTTGCGCAGCAGGTCGCTGTGGGTGCGCAGGGTGTAGTGCTCGACGTCCACGAACCGGTAGCGGTGGACCAGTGTCGCGATCGCCATCGTCGCTTCATGGAGCGCGAACTGGCGCCCGATACACGACCGCGCGCCGGTCCCGAACGGCTTGAACAGGTTGACCGGACGCTGCCCGGCGCGATCGGTGTCGAATCGGTCCGGGTCGAAGATCTCGGCGTTGTCGCCCCACTCGGGCTGGCGGTGCAGCGACGACGTCAGCACCGTCACTGCTTCACCCTGCCGCACCGGATACTTGCCACCGATCACGGTGTCCGCCAACGCCATTCGATCGAACTCCCGCACCGGCGGGGACAGCCGCAGCGTCTCGTCGATGATCTGGCGGATGTAGGTGAGCTTGCCGATCTCGTCGAAGGTCGGCACGTGGTCGTCCTCGGGGCCGAAGAGCGCGTCGACCTCCGTCTGCGCCCGGTGCAGCACCGCCGGGTTCTTGACGATGCTGTACAGCGCGGTCGGCATCACCGTCGACGTGGTGTCCTGCCCGGCGACCAGGAATGTGGCGATCTGGTTGCGGATGCTGTCGTCGTCGAGGATCGGGGCGCCGTCGGGTCCCGGTTGCAGCATCAAGGCCAGCAGGTCGTCGACGTCCACCTCACCGGCGCGGTGCTGGGCGATGAGGTCGGCGATGAAGCTGAACAGCTTGCCGCGCTCGGTCTGGAACACCGCTTGGTCACCGCTGGCACCGGCCAGCACCTGGTCCAGGGTCGCCGCGAAACTCGCGGGAATGTCGGCGAGTCCGTCGTGCTGATAGGAGTCGAACCGCGCACCGAACCCGGCCAGGCCGACGGTGTCCATCGCGAGCTTGGCCAGGTCGCCCGCGACATCCACGGTGTGGGCGCCGACGGCCGCGTCCCACTGCTCGATCAGCTGCCGGTTGATGTCCAACATCGCCGGGTGATAGCTGCGCAGTCCGCTGAAGCTGAAGCCTGGGATCAGGACGTCGTGGGCCTCCTGCCAGCCGTCCTCGCCGGGGTAGGCGGTGAACAATCCGTTGCCGACCACCGGACGGAACCTGGCTAACCGGTCCGTCAGAGCCTTGGTGAACCGGGTCTCGTCGCACAGTTCATCGACCAGCGCCAGGGAGCAGGCGTACAGCCGGCGACTGGCACCGAAGTCGGCGTAGAACAGCGGGCCGTATTGCTCGGTCAGCAAATCCAGTGGCAACGAATAAGGCCGTCCGGGCACAGGCCCGGACGGCAATTCGACACCTACAGCTGAAGGGACACCAGGGATTTCGGGCGGTACAGCTGGCGACTCCATACTTCCCGTCGCTTCGCTCGCCTTAGATGTCTCCACTCACGCCAGCGTAAACGTCCGCGACGAGTGCCGATCAGGAAACCGGCACGCGCTCCCGATCTTCTGCGCGCTCCGCGGCGGCGAACCGCAGGTTCGGGTCGGCGACCGGTCCGTTGCGCAGCACCTCGCGGTCGAAGTTGTAGTTCATCGACATGGTCCATGGTCCTTCGACGCCCTGCCGCGGCAGCGTGTCAGCGACTCGCTGCACGTACCCGGCAGCGAAGTCCAGCAGTGGCTTGGTCTCCATTCCCGCGCCGTCGAACACCGGTCGGACGCTGTCGAAGCCGCCCTCGTCCATGTGGCTGAGCAGTCGGCAGAAGTGCTCGCACAGCAGCCCGACCTTGAGCGTCCACGAGGAGTTGGTGTAACCGAAGGCAAAGGCGAAGTTCGGTATGCCCGACAACATGATGCCCTTGTAGGCGACGGTCTCGGAGAGGTTCACCGCCTGACCATCGACAGTCAGCGACATCCCACCGAACAGCTGGACGTTCAAACCCGTTGCGGTGACGATGATGTCCGCGTCCAGGTGCTGCCCGGACTCCAGCTTGATGCCGGTCTCGGTGAAGGTGGCGATGCGGTCGGTGACGACCGATGCCTTGCCGGCGCTGATCGCCTTGAACAGATCCGCGTCCGGAACCGCGCACAGCCGCTGGTCCCAGGGGTTGTAGGCGGGGCTGAAGTGCTCGTCGACCGGGTATCCCGCGGGCAACTGCTTGGCATTGATCGAGCGGATCAGCTTCCGCGCCGCGGTGGGGAACTTCTGGCAAAAGGTATACACCGCACGCTGTTTCGCGATGTTCTTGCGACGGGCCAGCGCGTAGCCGCGGTCTGCGCCGAGCAGGCGACCGGCCGCATTCGCGAAGGCATCCTTGGCCGGCACCGGCATGATGTAGGTCGGCGAGCGCTGCAGCATGGTGACGTGCGCGGCGGTGGCGGCCATCGACGGCACCAGCGTCACCGCCGTCGCGCCGCTGCCGATGATGACGACCTTCTTGCCGGTGTAATCGAGGTCCTCGGGCCAGTGCTGCGGGTGCACGATCTGCCCCGCGAAGCGGTCGCGGCCGGGGAACTGCGGGGTGAAGCCCTGGTCGTAGCGGTAGTAGCCGCCGGCGCAGAACAGCCAGTTGGCCGAAATTTGCACCAGTTCGTTGGTGTCGGTGCGCTCGACGTCGACGAGCCAGCGCGCGGTGTCGCTGTCCCAGGCCGCGCCGAGGACCTTATGGTGGAACCGGATGTTGCGGTCAATGTTGTTCTCGCGGACCGTCTCTCGCAGGTACCCCAGAATCTTGTCGGCGGAGGCGATGGCGTCCTCGTCGCGCCACGGCTTGAATTCGTAGCCGAAGGTGTGCAGGTCGGAGTCGGAACGAATGCCGGGGTACCGGAACAGGTCCCAGGTCCCGCCCGTCGCGCCACGGGACTCCAGGATGGCGTACGACCGTCCCGGGTGTTCCTGCTGCAGGTAGTAGGCGGCGCCGATGCCGGAGATTCCGGCGCCGACGATCAGCACGTCGACCTGGGTGGTGGTGGCGGTGTGCTCCATTGCAGACTCCCTGTTGGCGGTGGTGGGCGTGGTAACAATGTTGGCGCCGCCGACCCCTCAACTGAAGGTCAAAACATCTCAACTTTCGCGATTAGCGGTGCATTTTGCACCTCGCGCGATAACCTGACCCGATGGCCGAAACGCGACCGTCACCGCAGGTACGCGAGCTGATCCGGCAGTGCGCACAGGTCGTCGTCAACGCCCGGCCGGAGTGGCTCGACGAACTCGACCAGGCCGTACTGGGCGCCAACCCCGCCATCGCGTCGGACCCGGAACTGGCGGCGGCCATCAGTCGCAGCAACCGGTCGAATCTGCTGTTCTGGGGCGCGGCCAACGTGCACGACCCGGGCGCACCGGTACCAGCCAACGTCACCTCGGAGCCCATCGCCGTCGCCCGGGAGCTGGTCCGTCGCGGTGTCGATTCGTACTCCTTGGACGCGTACCGGGTCGGCGAAGGCGTGGCGTGGCGACGCTTGATGGATATCGCCTTCGAATTGAGCTCCGACCCGGCAGCCCTGCACGAGATGCTCAACGTGTGCTCGCGGTCCATCAGCGAGTTCATCGAGACCACCCTGGGCGCCATCGCCGCGCAGATCGAACTCGAGCGTGACGAGCTGACGCGGGGCAGCCACGCCGAGCGGCGCGAGACGGTCGCGCTCCTGCTGGACGGCGCGCCCATCCCCCGACAGCGCGCCGAAAGCCGACTCGGTTACGGGCTCGGCGGCACCCACACCGCCGCCGTCATCTGGACCGACAATCCGAATGGCGATCTGTCCCAACTGGATCGGGCTGCCGAGGCATTCGGACGAGGCGGGCGCGTACGTCCGCTGACCGTGTCGGCCAGTACCGCCACGCGGTGGGTATGGGCACCGGGCGCACCCGACGTCACCACCCTGGCGTCAGCCGCCGGCAGCGAGGTCCGCATCGCGATCGGTTCCACCGGTCCCGGGGTGGACGGCTTCCGACGCAGCCACTTCGATGCGCTCACCACGCAGCAGATGATGGCGCGGCTGCGCTCGCCGCAACAGATCGCCGAGTACACCGATATCGAGCTGGTGGCGCTGCTCACCGCGGACGCCGACCGCGCGGCGGTGTTCGTCAAACGAGTCCTCGGTGACCTGGAGACAGCCAGTCCGGAATTACGTTCTGCGGTAAGGATATTCGTGCGCGAGCAATGCAACGTATCCCGCGCCGCCGGCAAGCTCTTCACGCATCGCAACACCCTGCTGCGCAGATTGGCCCGCGCCGACGAACTCCTGCCGCGCCCGCTGGCCGACAACAGCGTCGAGGTCGGCGTAGCGCTCGACGTGTTGCATTGGCGCGGTTGACGGTTGGCGCGCCGGCCCACCATGGCACTTGCCGTCCAGAGCCGTCACCATGTGCTGACAATGTCACGTATTGTGACGGCTCCCAGCGCGCACCAATGGGGAGACCGCGGCGGTCCGCCTGCGCGCGAGGGTGCACACAGATCGCCGGATCCGCGAAATCGGCACTCGGACTGCACATTCGAGGGCGCGGCGGGGCGCTATTCGAACGCCGCGTCCAGGTACCGCAGTGCGTCGGCCTTCAGCACACCCAACGCCCTGGCGGTGTCGGCGAAGGCGTTCGCGGCATCCACCATCGCCGCGGCAGCCGGGTCGGCAGCAGCGACGAAAGTGCCTGACCTCCCCCGGGTTTCGAGGACACCGGCGGTCTCGAGCTCGCGGTAGGCCCTGGCGACGGTGTTGGCCGCCATTCCCAACGTGCCGGCCAGGTCGCGCACCGTGGGCAGCCTGGTCCCGGCAGGCAGGCGCCCACTACGAATGGCCTCGATGATCTGCAGTCGCAACTGGTCGAACAACGGCCCCGCGTGCGGATCGAGGCGCACCCACTCCCCGAAATCGGTCATCCGCCGAGTATGACCGACGACGCCGGCGCCCAACGTCCCCGCCCGCGAGTGGCCCAGATCACCCCAAACCCGATAACGTGGTCTGATGCGGGTGACGGTGTTCAGCGGTGCGGGGATGTCCGCCGACAGTGGCGTACCGACCTTCCGGGACGCCGAGACCGGCCTATGGGCGAACACCGACCCGTATGAGATCTCCAGTTCAGATGCCTGGCGCCGCCACCCCGAGCGAGTGTTCGCCTGGTACCTGTGGCGCCACCACATGATGGGCAACGTGTCCCCCAACGATGGGCACCGTGCGGTGGCCGCGTGGCAGGACTACACCGAGGTCGACATCGTCACCCAGAACATCGACAACCTGCACGAGCGGGCCGGTAGCACGCGGGTCCACCATCTGCACGGCAGCTTGTTCCAATTCCATTGCGATAGTTGCAAAGCCAACTTCGAAGGCACGCTGCCAGACATGCCCGAGCCTGCGATCACCGTCGAGCCACCGGAGTGCTACTGCGGGGGTCTGGTGCGGCCCAACGTGGTGTGGTTCGGCGAGAACCTGCCCTCCGATGCGTGGAACAACTCCGTCGCGGCGGTCAGCACTGCCGACCTGGTGATCACCGTCGGTACGTCGTCGGTGGTGTACCCGGCGGCATCTCTGCCGGAAGCGGCCGTGCAGCAGGGTATTCCGGTGATCGAGGTCAACCCGAAGCCGACGCCGTTCTCCGATCAGGCCACGGTGTCCCTGCGGGAGACCGCGGCCACCGCGCTACCCACCCTGTTGCAGCGGTTGCCCGAACTGCTGTCGACGATCAAGCAGGCCTGACGGCGCGTCCCAACGCCGCCTCCGACAGCGGTACCCAGCCCGGCAGCATCAGCACGCGGCGGGCATCGGCGACCTGGAATCCCGCGCCGACGATGCTCTGCTCAGTTTCCCGGTGTGCGTGACAGTTGCCCGAAATCTTTGGCCAGAACGTCGAATCCAGGAAGGTCTGCACCCGGCCCCGCACCCCGTCGCTGGCGACGTGCTCGAAGTAGCGCAGTTCACCGCCCGGCTTGAGTCGTGAATACATCTGCCGCAGCACGCTTTCCGGTTCGTCGACCGAACACAGCACCAGGGAGCACACGACCGCGTCGAAAAGGTCGTCGCTGTCGAAGTTCTCGACGGTCTCGGTGCGGACCGTCACCGGAACGGGTGCGGTCAGCGCCGCTTCCCGGGCCAGCGGCGCCAGCCGGACCTCCGGTTCGACGGCCACCACCTCGGTCACGGTGTCCGGGTAGAAGGCGAAGTTGGTCCCGGTGCCGGCGCCGATCTCCAGCACCCGCCCGGTCAGTCCGGCCAGATTCTCCTGACGCAGCTTCTTCATGAACTTGCGCTCGCGCGACGACATCGCGATCCACATGCGGGCGAAGAACGGGTTGTCCACCGAGGTCTCGGTCATCGTCAGGAACCTTTCAGTCGCTCGACCAGCTGCTGCGGCGCCGTATCCGGCCCGCCCAGTCCTCTCACCATGCCACCGAGGCACGCGGCGCTGAGCACCTGGTCTGCGAAGTCCTCAAGATCGCCGAACGGCAGATACGGCCGCGAGATGAACTGTGCTGCCAGACCGTGTGCCACCGTCCACAATCCGAGCGCCGTCACCGTCACATCTCCACGCGGATAACTGCCCTCGTCCATCAGGGCCTGCACCGAATCCCGCATGTGCACGAAGGCCGCGGTATTGAGGGCCTCGTCCACGTTGCTGCCCGGATGCCCTTCGGACATCATGGCGATCCGGTAGAGCTCGGGGTTCTGCCGGGCGAAGCGGACGTACGCCAGTCCCTGTGCGCGCAACCGGTCGATCGTCGTCGGTTGCTCGGCGGCCACCCGCTGCATGACGTCGTCGAGCCGCTCGAAGTACCGGCCGCAGACCGCGTCCAACAAGGCGTCCTTGTCGGCGAAATGCAGGTAGATCGACGGCGGGGTGATGCCCACCCGCTGTGAGACCGACCGGATGGACACCGCCTTCTCCTGGTTGGATTCCAGGAGCAATTCGGTTGCCGCGTCGAGGATTTCGTCGCGCAGCTGATCCCCCGACCCGCGCGGGGCGCGACGCCGCTTGGTCTCGGTCATTGCGCTCCGCACGCCGATGGCACGGGCGGCTCGGCCGCACCGGACTCACTGATACCGATGCGTTTGTGCAGCCGGGCCAGCGGCGCCGGCGCCCACCAGTTCCACCGTCCCATCAGGTGCATGAAGGCCGGCACCAGCACGGTCCGGACCAGGGTGGCGTCCACCAGGACGGCGATGGTCAGCCCGAGGCCGAACATCCGCATGAACGACACCTCCGCGGCGATCAGCGCGCCGAACGATATCGACATCACCAGGGCCGCGGCGGTGATCACCCGGCCGGTGTGGGCCAGCCCGAGCGCGACGCTCTCGTCGTTGTCCCGTTCGACCAGCCAGAACTCCCGGATGCGCGCGACGAGGAACACTTCGTAGTCCATCGACAGTCCGAACGCGATGCAGAACAGCAGCACCGGCATGTTGGATGCCAACGTCCCGGTGGCCGTGGTGCCGAGCGCGCCCAGATGGCCGTCCTGGAAGATCCAGACCAGTGCGCCGAACGCCGCGGTGAGCGAAAGAACATTGAGCACAACGGCTTTCACCGGAAGCACCACGCTGCCGGTGAGCAGGAACAGCAGCCCGAGCGTGATGACGGCGATGGCGGCCAGCACCCACGGCAGCCGGTCGGTGACAGCCTGCACGCTGTCGTGGCTGATTTGCGCCACGCCGGCGAGCTGCACGGTGCGCCCGTCCGGTCCCTTGACCGCGTGCACCGCGTCAAGTTGCGCCTGCGACGCGTCCGAGAACAGCGGAGCGCTGCTGCCGATGGTCAGGAAGGCGCTGCCGTCGACGATCGCGGCACCGGGACCGGCCGGCCCCACCTTCCGTCCGCCGACGAATGTTCCGGTCGGCGCCGTCACTTCGGTGACGGCGGGGACGCGCGAGAGGTCGGCGGCGTAGGAATCGAAGGCTGCCGGAGCCAGTCCGGCGGCGTCGGGAATGACGGCCGTGATGTCGGTGGCCGAGTTGTTGGCGAAGTCGTTGCGCAGCTGGTCCCCCACCTGATGCGCGGACGCCGTGGTCGGCAGCACCCGCTCATCGGGGAAACCCCATTTCGCGCTGAGGAAGGGTGCGCCCAGGACCAACAGCAGCGCGACGACGGCCAGACCGGCGGAGACCGAGCGGCGCATCACCGCCTTCGCGGCGCGGTACCAGAACATCTCCTGCACCGGCTTGGGTGTGGTGTTGCGCCGGAACAGATGCGGCAGGCTGAGGGCGTCGAGCCGGTCGCCGAGCAGCCAGATGGCGGCCGGGGTGACGATCACCGCGGCCGCGGCGGCGAACGCGACCGTCGCGATGCCGGCGTAGGCGATGGACGTGAGGAAGTACATCGGGAACATCAGCATCGCTGCCATCGACAGACCGACCGTCGTCGCTGAGAACAACACGGTGCGGCCCGCGGTGACCATCGTGCGGATCAACGCCTGGTCCCGGGGCTGCCCCTCGGCCACCTCATCGCGATAGCGGCTGATGATCAACAGCGTGTAGTCGATGGCGAGGGCCAGCCCGAGGGCCGTGGCCACATTCAGCGCGAACACGGATACGTCGGCGAAGAACGTGATGGTCCGCAGCACCGCGAGCGTGCCGGTCATCGCCAGCCCGCCGACCAGGATGGGGAGCGCGGCGGCGACCAGTCCGCCGAACACCCACACCAGCACCAGGAAGCTGAGCGGTATCGCGATGGATTCCATGACGAGCAGGTCGTGCTCGGTCTGGGTGTTGATCTGGGAGTAGACCATGGCTCCACCGCCGGCCTTGACGGTGACGCCCGGCCGGTCGTGCACCACCTGATCGGCGAGTTCCTGGGCGTATTTCTGCGCGTTGTTCTCGCCGCCGTTCATCCCGGCCACGATCAGCCCGGACTTCCCGTCTTTACTGATCAGCTCCCCGGCCGCAGCCGGGGGCACCGTCCAGGCCGAGGACACGTAAGCGACATGGGGCGAGGCCTTGAGGTGGTCGACGATGTCGCGGGCTGCCGAGGAGGCCGCCGGCCCGTGCACCCCGTCGGGCGCGGTGACGGTAACCAACATGGGCATGTCGCCCTGGTGGAACTTGGTGGCCAGTAGCCGACTGGCTTGTGAGGACTCGGCCTTGGGGTCTTGGAAACCGCCCGCGGGCAAGGTCTTGACCACTGGGACGCCGAAGATTGCCGCAGCGATCAGGACCAGCCCTGCCAGCGCCAGAATTCTCCTCGGCGCGGCGATGGCCAGCAGCGCAATGCGGTTCAGCATGGATTCCCCTTCACGAAACACCGCTAAGTTAACGACGATAACTTAGGTGTGTCAACAGTCGCTCACCGTGGTCACGAGATCTATTGACGTCTGGTTCACCCGGCCTACCAGGCACTATCTGCGCGATCGCCATCATGTTTGCTACTGGCCAGTGAACTAAGCCGCGATCAGGAGCCCGTACAGCACATCAAGATCACCCGTGGCCTTGTCGAATGTGAGCTACCCACCAGTTACTTAGGGGTCCGGGTTGGCCAACCTACCCACCGGTAAGAATTGCCAGCGTTTTCCGAATCGTGACTCAAAGATTTCTTAATAGCGACCCATAGCCTCATAGACATGTGGATCGACGACACCAACGCAGATGTCATCAAAGTAGATTTCGATGCCCTGTACCACGGGGACGTCCTGATCGAGGGTGACACGTCCGAGCAGTTCCCCGACCTCGCCGAGGCCGTCTGATTCCGCGGGTCCACCCGCGAGTCTGACGCCGCGCTGAGGCGCTACCGTCCGTGCGCTCTAACGGCGCACAAGGACTCGTGCGACTCCAGTGGAGTCGCGGCCCTCAGCGCAGTTGTGCCGGTTAGACGGAAGCCAACTCGGCTTCGCCGGCTCCGACCATTCCGGCCAGTCGGCCGGTGATGATGTCTTCAGCCTCGCCGACGATGCGGCTGATCAGCTCGTCGCAGGTCGGGATGTCGTGGATCAGGCCCATGACGGTGCCCGCGGTCCAGATACCGGCGTCGACGTCGCCGTTCTCGAACACCTTGCGGCCCCGCACGCCGGCCACCAGATCCTTGACGTCCTCGAACTGGCCACCGCCCTTGAGGATTTCCACCACCTCACGCGAGACGGCGTTCGACGCCACCCGCGCGGTGTTCTTCAGGCTGCGGAAGATGAGCTCGGTGCCCCGCTCGTCGGTCGCCACGATGGCTTCCTTGACGTTCTGGTGGATGCACGACTCGACGGTGCACATGAACCGCGTGCCCATGTTGATGCCGTCCGCACCCAGCGCCAAAGCAGCGACCAGGCCGCGCGCATCCCCGAAACCGCCCGAGGCGATCATCGGGATCTCGATCTCCTTGGCCGCGGCCGGGATCAGCACCAGGCCGGGCACGTCGTCCTCACCGGGGTGGCCGGCGCACTCGAAACCGTCGATGCTGATGCCGTCGACGCCCAGGCTCTGGGCCTTGACCGCGTGGCGGACCGAGGTGCACTTGTGCAGGACCTTGATGCCCGCATCATGGAACATCGGCAGGTGCGGGCCGGGGTTGGAACCGGCCGTCTCCACGATCTTGATACCGGCGTCGACGATCACCTTTCGGTACTCGTCGTACGGCGGCGGGTTGATCGACGGCAGGATCGTCAGGTTCACACCGAACGGCTTGTCCGTCAGGTCGCGGGTCTTGGCGATCTCATTGGCCAGATCAGCCGGCGTCGGCTGCGTCAGCGCGGTGATGAAACCCAGACCGCCCGCATTGGCAACGGCGGCAACCAGTTCCGCGCGACCGACCCACTGCATACCGCCCTGGGCGATCGGGTGCTCGACACCGAAGACCTCGGTGAACTTCGTCGTGATGCCCATCAGCGCGGCGCCATCCGGATCGCACCGTCGAGGCGGATGACCTCGCCGTTGAGCATCGGGTTCTCGATGATGTGCTGCGCCAGGAAGCCGTACTCGTCGGGGTCACCCAGGCGAGCCGGGTGCGGCACCTGCTGACCCAGCGACTTCTGTGCCTCTTCGGGCAGCGAGCCCAGCAGCGGTGTCTTGAACAGACCGGGCGCGATGGTGCAGACGCGGATCAGCTCACGCGACAGGTCGCGGGCGATCGGCAGGGTCATGCCGACGACGCCACCCTTGGACGCCGAGTACGCGGCCTGACCGATCTGGCCGTCGTACGCCGCCACCGAGGCGGTGTTGATGATGACGCCCTTCTCGCCGTCGACCGCCTCGGTCTTGGCGATGCGCTCGGCCGACAGGCGGATGACGTTGAACGTGCCGATCAGGTTGACCTCGACCACCTTGCGGAAACCGGCCAGCGGGAACGCGCCGTCCTTGCTCAGCGTCTTGATGGCGTTGCCGATGCCGGCACAGTTGACGTTGATCCGGACCGGGCCCATCTCCTCGGCCGCGTCCAGCGCCGCGCTGACGCCGGCCTCGTCGGTGACGTCGGTGGCGACGAACTTGGCGCGCGGGCCCAGCTCGGCGACGACGTCCTCACCCTTGAGGTCGATGACGACGACGCTGCCGCCGGCGTCGAGCAGACGCTTGGTGGTCGCCAGGCCCAGGCCCGACGCGCCACCCGTCACGACGGCTACGGAATCTTTGATCTGCATTGATGCAATCCCTTCTTGTTACGGAAATCTGCTGCGGCCTCAGGCCCAGTCGCGAAGCACGGACTCGGTGTCGGATCCGGGCACGCGCGGCGGTGTCGGCGTGGCCGGCACGGTGCGGGAGAACCGCGGCGCCGGCATCGGCTCGAGGTTGCCGCCGTCTTCGGGAGCGAACCGGAAGAAGGTGTCGCGCTCGGCGATGTGCGGCTCGGTCTCGACCTCGGCGAAGCTGAGCACGGGGCTGACGCACGCGTCCGAGCCCGTGAAGACCTTGGTCCAGTGGTCGCGGGTCTGCGACTTGAAGGCGGTGGTGAAGATGTCGCGCAGTTCGGGCCACCGGGCGACGTCGTTCTGGTCGGGCAGGGCGGCCGAGTCCAGTTCCAGCTTCGCCAGCAGCTCGGCGTAGAACTGCGGCTCGATCGAGCCGACGGCCATGTACTTGCCGTCGGCGGTCTCATAGGTGTCGTAGTACGGCGCGCCGGTGTCGAGCATGTTGACGCCGCGGTCGTCGCGCCACATGCCCTGCCGGCGGAAGCTCCACATCATCTGCATCAGCACGCTGGAGCCGTCGACCATCGCGGCGTCGACCACCTGGCCCTTGCCGGAGGTCTGCCGCTCGAACAGCGCCGACAGGATGCCGACCAGCAGGAACATCGAGCCACCGCCGAAATCGCCCGCCAAGTTCAGCGGCGGCACCGGGCGCTCGCCCTTGCGGCCGACGGCGTGCAGCAGGCCGTTCAGGGAGATGTAGTTGATGTCGTGGCCGGCCTGCAGCGCGCGCGGGCCGGTCTGGCCCCAACCGGTCATGCGGCCGTAGATCAGGCGCTCGTTGACCTTCGCACAGTCCTCGGGACCCAGACCCAGACGCTCGGTGACACCCGGCCGAAAGCCTTCGATGAGGACGTCGGCCTTCTTGATCAGGGACAGCACCAGCTCGCGGCCTTCATCACTCTTCATGTCGGCGGTGACAGAGCGACGGTTGCGCAGCATGGAGTCGGCGCTGGGCTTGCCGGACTTGCTCGGGCGTTCCACGCGCACCACGTCGGCGCCCAAGTCTCCGAGAATCATCGCCGCGTGCGGGCCCGGGCCGATGCCGGCCAGCTCGACAACGCGCAGTCCCTGCAATGGTCCAGCCATTTTCATGCACCTCTTGGTAGATCGTTTGATCCCAGTCGTGTTGACCGCGACATAGCTTACTTGTATAACGAAGTCTGTCTAGTGCGGGCATCTGGCCCGCCCATGAAACTGGGGTACTGAATGACTTACACCGGATCCGACGATCTGACCGTCTCACTGGACGACGGCGTGTTGTCCGTGACGCTCAACCGGCCGGACACACTGAACTCGTTGTCCCTGAACATGCTCGAACTCATCGGCGATGCGGTGCTCCAGGCCGCGACCGATCCCGCGGTCAAAGTGGTCCGCCTCGGCGGCGCCGGCCGGGGTTTCTGCTCCGGCGCCGGCCTGAGCCCCGAGGACCAGGAAGCCAAGAAATTCGATGCCGCTGCGGTGCTGAACGCTGCCAACCGCGCCGTCGCAGCACTGGTCAACCTGCCGAAGCCCGCCGTCGCGGTGGTGCACGGCGTCGCCGCCGGTGTCGGGGTCTCCCTCGCCCTCGGGTGCGACATCGTCCTGGCATCCGAGAAGTCATCGTTCCTGTTGGCTTTCACCAAGATCGGGCTGATGCCCGACGGCGGTGCCTCGGCCTTGGTCGCCGCGTCGATCGGGCGGGCCCGGGCCATGCGGATGGCGCTGCTGGCCGAGAAGCTGCCCGCCGCCGAGGCCTACGCCGCCGGACTGGTCAGCTCGGTGCACGCCGCCGACGACCTCGACGCCGAGGTGGATCGGGTGCTCGCGGTACTCAAGGCCGGTCCGGCCGTGGCCCTGCGCAAGACCAAGCAGGCCGTCAACGACGCCACCCTGACCGAGCTGAACAACGCGTTCGCCCGCGAAACCGCCGGGCAGATCCAGCTTTTGCACGCCGCCGACTTCCTGGAGGGCGTGACGTCCTTCCAGCAGCGGCGGCTGCCGGTCTACTCCGACGTCTAACCGGTGATTTCTGCACGTTTTTCCGCGCCGGCCGCGGAAAAACGTGCACAAATCGCTTGACGGGCGCGGGACGATGGATTGGTGAGTTCCCAGTTCGACGTCGAAACGCCCGAACCGCGGACCACTGACCGCTGGCGGGTATTCGCGCCCTTACGTTTCCGCGAATACCGTCTGCTCATCGCGGCCGTCTCACTGTCCATCTTCGCCGAGGGCATGTGGACGGTCGTGGCCGCGCTGCAGGTCATCGCGCTGGACAACGATCCGGCCGCGCTGTCTCTGGTGGCGACCTGTCTGGGTACCGGCCTGGTGTGCTTCGTGTTGGTCGGTGGCATCGCGGCCGACCGGCTGAACCGACGCAACATCATCATCACCGTCGAGGTCGTCAACCTCGCCGCGGTGACGGCCGTCGCTGTCCTGAGTTCGACTGGGGCGCTGCGTATTTGGCACATGGCCGTGGCAGCGGCGTGCCTCGGTATCGCGGCCGCGTTCTTCTTCCCCGCCTACAGCGCGCTCGTGCCTCGGATGCTGCCACCTGAACAGTTGTTGGCGGCCAACGGCATTGAGGGCGTGGTGCGCCCGGTGCTCCAGCAGGCGATCGGCCCGGCGGCCGCCGGTGTCCTCGTGGGACTGACGTTCCCGAGCGTCGGCGCGACCACTGTCGCGGTGTTGTTCGGCGTGGGCCTGGTCCTGCTGGTGGCCACCAGGCCCAGCACCGTCCGGGCCGACGAGGAACCGGTCGAGCACAAGCACGTACTGCACGATCTGCGTGACGGTTTCAGGTTCATGACCCGCACCCCGTGGCTGTTGTGGACGCTGCTGGTCGCCAGCGTCTACGTGCTGGTGGTGCTGGGACCCATCGAGGTGCTGGTGCCGTTCATCGCCGAACGACGCTTCGAAGACGGTCCGCGCGCCTACGGGTTCATCATGGCCGGATTCGGCATCGGCAGTGCCGTTGGCGCGCTGGCGGTTTCCTACGCCCGGATGCCACGGCACTACCTGACCGCGATGATGGCGATCTGGGGTCTGGGCGCGTTGCCATTGGTCGTGGTCGGCAGCACGTGGTCGTTCCCGGTCATGTTCGCCGCGACGTTCCTCGTCGGCATCGGCGAGGGCGCCAGCATGGTGATCTGGGGAACGCTGCTGCAAATGCGGGTACCGACCGAGATGCTGGGCCGGGTCTCGAGCCTCGACTTCTTCGTCTCACTGGTGTTCCTGCCAGTGTCCTACGCGATCGTCGGCCCGCTGTCGAAAATCGTTCCCATGCAATGGATTTTCGTGGTGTCCGGCGTCCTGCCGGCAATACTGACGGCCTTCGCGTGGGTCGTGGCGAAGATGCGGGCCGACGAACTGGCCCACCCGCTCTAGGCTTCGGCGTGATCCGTAACTGTCGGCGTTACGGATCACGCCGAAATCCCTAGCCGCGGTGCAGCGTGAGCAGGTGCTCGTAAACCTGGCCGTTGATGCGGTTGTGGTTGATCTCGTCTTCGGTGAGCTCACGCCGAATCTTGCCCGGCACGCCAGCGATCATCGTTCCCGGCGGCACCACAAACCCCTGCGGCACAACGGTTCCGGCCGCCACCAGCGAACCGGCGCCGATCCGCGCGCCGTTGAGCACGATGGCGCCCATACCGACCAGGGCACCGTCCTCGACGGTGCAGCCGTGCAGGACCGCGTTGTGCCCGACGCTGACGCCGGCGCCGACCTTCACGGGGAAGCCCGGGTCGACGTGCACGGTGCAGCCGTCCTGGATGTTGGAGCCTTCACCGATCTCGATGGGCTCGAACTCGGCACGCAGCGTCGTGCCGTACCAGATGCTGGCCCGCGCGGCGAGCGTCACCTGGCCGAGCACGGATGCGGTCGGCGCGACCCACGACTCGTCGTGCAGCTGCGGGGCATGGCCCTGGATGGGAAGAATCAACGGTCCTGACATGCGGTCATGTTAGGTCGCACTCATTGACGGCCGGGAGTGTGGCGCAATCTGTGCGGTTCGTGTCGGTTCCGCCACTGGCCTACCCGCGGCGCCACCGGCACAGTGATGCGGTGACGCTCACCTCGACGACAGCGCCGCCGCGCGCCGCGTGGGCCGTGGCCGCGGTCAGCTTCCTGGCCATCCTGGCCGCCGCCGGCTTCCGGGCCGTGCCCGGCGTCCTGATGGACCCGCTGCACCACGAGTTCGGCTGGTCGCACGCCACGGTGGGCCTCGCGATGTCGGTCAACATGACGCTGTTCGGGGTGACCGCCCCGTTCGGGGCCGCATTGATGGACAGATTCGGCGTCAGGCCGGTGCTGTCGGTGGCGCTGGGGTTGATCACGGCCGGTTCGGCACTGTCGGTCCGGATGACGACCGGCTGGCAGTTGGTGGCCTGCTGGGGCGTATTGGTCGGCATCGGCACCGGATGCATCTCGATGGGCTTCGTGGCGACCGTGGCCACCCGCTGGTTCGACGAACGTCGCGGCCTGGTGACCGGCGTGCTGACCGCCGCCAGCGCGACCGGACAACTGATCTTCCTGCCCCTGGTCGCCGAGGTCGCGACCCGGCACGGCTGGCGTTGGGCCTGCCTCATCGTCGCCGCGGCCGCATTCGTGGTCATCGCACCCGTCGTCATCGTCATGCGTCATCACCCGCCCATGCCGGTCACCGCACCGACGAACGGCTTCCGGTCGGCGCTGGACGGGCTCGTCATCGGCGCCCGGCTGCCCGTGTTCTGGCTCCTGGCGGGCAGCTTCGCGATCTGCGGCATGACCACCAACGGGCTGATCGGCACCCACTTCATCCCTGCTGCCGGCGACCACGGCATGCCGACGACGGTCGCCGCGGGTCTACTGGCCACCATCGGCGTCCTCGACGTGGCCGGCACGGTCTGTTCGGGCTGGCTCACCGACCGGGTCGATCCGCGGCTCCTGCTCACCGTCTACTACATCGGACGCGGGATTTCGCTGATGCTGCTGCCTTCGCTGCTTTCCCCGCACGCCGACCCGGGCACCTGGGTGTTCATCGTGTTCTACGGCCTGGACTGGGTTGCCACGGTGCCGCCGACGATCGCGCTGTGCCGCGACTACTTCGGTGATCGGGCCCCGGTGGTGTTCGGCTGGGTGTTTGCCGCGCACCAAGTGGGCGCCGCCGTCGCCGCGGCCGCGGCCGGCTGGCTTCGGGACCTGCAAGGTAACTATGACCTGGCCTTTCAACTGGCCGCGGGCCTGTGTGCGGTCGCCGCGGTGCTGTGCTTCAGCGTGCGAAAAGTGCAGGTCAGCACCGCGTGACCTAACCGGACCACCGGTAGCTGATTTTGCTGTTTCGCAGCGCCAGCCATTACCATTCGACGGGCGCCACGCCCCGGCTGGGGTCTCCCCGATCGGTCCGTGTGCGCGACATGAACAGCTGAGGAGCCGAACCATGAAGACTCGCACCAGCAGATTTCTGGGCGTAACCGCGGCCGTCGCCGCCCTGACGGCGTCGCTGCCGCTGGCGGTGTCCGCCTACGCAGACCCGCCACCGCTGCCGCCGCCGACCAACAAGACGCCGGACCCCAAGGGCCCCGGCTGCGACCAGGTCAAGGTCGGCATGCCCGATCTGAGCACGCTGACCAGCAAGCCGGTGAGCGCCGCTCTGGCCAGCATCCCGTCGATCAGCACCTTCAACTCGGCGATCTCCGGCGGTCTGAACCCCGACGTGAACATCACCAGCGTGCTGGACAACGGTCCGTACGTGGTGTTCGCACCCACCAACGCCGCCTTCGAGGCGCTGGACCCGGCCAAGCTGGCCGCGCTGAAGGCCGACCCGGCCGCGCTGACGAGCCTGGACTACTACCACGTCTTCCTGGGCGTGCTGGGCAATGACACCGTCAAGGGCCAGCGTCCGACGCAGCAGGGCACCCAGATCAAGGTGACCGGCGACGGCGGCGACATCAAGGTCAACGACACCGCCAAGCTGGTCTGTGGCGCGATCGAGGCGAGCAACGCCCGCATCTACGTGATCGACACCGTGCTGGACCTGGCGGACGCCCCGACCCCGGTCACCGCCGCGGGCAGCGGGACCTCCACGTCGGCCACCACGACCACGTCGACCTCGGCGGCGCCGAGCACCACCGAGTCGGCTCCGGCATCGACCTCGTCGTCGGCTCCGGCCACGACGACTTCGGCCGCACGGTAGCCAGCCAGACAAACGAAATCGGCGCCCCTGCACCACATTGTGCGGGGGCGCCGATTGGCTTCTGTAGGACTACAGGCCCAGATCGCGGCCGATGATGTCCTTCATGATCTCGGTGGTGCCACCGAAGATCGTCTGGATGCGGGAATCGCAGTAATCGCGGGCCACGCGGTACTCCATCATGTAGCCGTAGCCGCCGTGCAGCTGCACGCAGCCGTCGATGACCTTCTTGGCGGTCTCGGTGCAGAACCACTTGGCCTTCGCCGCCTCGACGGCGGACAGATCACCGTCGACGACGCCCTGCAGGCACCGGTCGATGTACCGCTCGCACACGTCGAGCTCGGTGTCCATCTCCGCCAGCAGGAAGCGGTTGTGCTGGAAGTTGCCGATCGACTGGCCGAAAGCCTTGCGGTCCTTGGCGTATTGCAGTGTCTGGCGCCAGGATTCGCGGGCGCCCGCGATCGCCGAGATGGCGATGCCGAGCCGCTCTGACGGCAGGTTCTGCATCAGGTGGTAGAAGCCGCCACCTTCTTTGCCGAGGATGTTCGCCGACGGCACGCGGACGTTCTCGAAGTGCAGCTCCGAGGTGTCCTGCGCGTGCAGGCCCATCTTGTCCAGCTTGCGCCCCCGCTCGAAGCCGGCCATCCCACGTTCGACGACCAGCAGCGTGAAGCCCTTGTGCCCGGCCTCCGGGTTGGTGCGACACACCACGACGACGAGGTCGCAATTGATGCCCGACGAGATGAATGTCTTGGAGCCGTTGATGATCCAGTCGTCCCCGTCGCGGACTGCGGAGGTCCGGATGCCGGCCAGGTCACTGCCGGCGCCGGGCTCGGTCATCGCGACGGCGAGGATCAGCTCACCGCTGGCGATGCCCGGCATCCACCGCGCCTTCTGCTCGTCGTTCGCTAGGTGCTTGAAATACGGTGCGACGACGTCGTTCTGGAGACTCAGCGACGGCGCGGGGCCGCCGTAGCGGGCCAGCTCCTCGTCGATCACGGCGTTGAACCGGAAGTCGTCGGACCCACCGCCGCCGAACTCCTCGGGCATGTTGAACCCGATCAGGCCGTACTTCCCAGCGGCGAGGAACGCCGACCGGTCGACCATGCGCTGTTCTTCCCACTTCTCGGCATTGGGGACGAGCTCGCGCTCGATGTACTGCCGGGTGGACTCCCGCAGCGCTTCGTGTTCGTCTTCGAAAACTGTTCGCTTCATTACTATTTCGCTTTCCAAACGGGCTCGCGCTTCTGCGCGAAGGCCAACGGTCCTTCTTTGGCGTCCTCGGACTGCAGCAGGGTGACGAACTCGCGGTTGGTGCGCCTCCAGCCATCCTTCTCGCCGGTCACCACGCCGTCGTCGGCGCCATATGCCACCCGCTTGCTGGCCTGCACGGCCAGCGGCGCGTTGGACGTGATCCGTTCCGCCAGCGCCAAAGCCGCGTCGACGACGGTGCCGTCCGGCACCACCTGGTTGATCAGGCCCCACCGCAGCGCGTCGGCGGACGTCATCGGCTCACCGGTGAACAGCAGCTCCAGAGCCACCTTGCGCGGCAGCTGCTCGACGATGCGGAACACACCGCCGGCACCGGCGATCAGTCCCCGTTTCACTTCCGGCAGACCGAATTTCGCGCTCTCCTCGGCGACCACCAGGTCGCTGGCCAACGCCAGTTCCGAGCCGCCGCCCAGGGCGGTGCCGTTGACGGCCGCGATGGTGGGCTTGTCGATGAAATGGCTGACGTAGCCGGCGAAGCCCCAGTCGGTGTGGTCCGGGTGGAAGAGGTTCTCGCCGCGCGACAGCGCCTTGAGATCCGCACCGGCACAGAATGATTTGTCGCCGGAGCCGGTGATCACGACGGCCCGGATCTCGGGGTCGTCCTGCGCGGCCTGCAGCGCGTCGCCGACACCGATACTGACGGCCTGGTTGACCGCGTTGCGGGCGTCGGGCCGGTTGATGGTGATCAGCAGGACGTTGCCGCGCCGCTCGGAGAGCGCGCCGGGTTCGGCGGCAACAGAGGTCACAACAGCTCCAGGATGGTCGCGTTGGCCTGGCCGCCGCCCTCACACATGGTCTGGAAACCGAACTGAATTCCGTTGTCCCGCATGTGGTGCAGCAGGGTGGTCATGATGCGGGCGCCGGAACCGCCGAGCGGGTGGCCGAGGGCGATGGCGCCGCCGTTCGGGTTCAGCCGGTCCTCGTCAGCGCCGATGTCCTTGAGCCAGGCCATCGGAACCGGGGCGAAGGCCTCGTTGACCTCGAAGACGCCGATGTCGCCCACGCTCAGACCGGACTTGGCCAGCGCCTTCTGGGTGGCGGGGATCGGGGCGCTCAACATCATCACCGGGTCGGCGCCGGCCAGGACCCCGGTGTGCAGCCGGGCAAGAGGCTTGAGGCCCAACTCTTTTGCCTTCTCCGCCGACATGATGAGCAGTGCCGCAGCTCCGTCGGAGATCTGCGAGGCGTTTCCGGCGTGGATGACGCCGTCTTCCTTGAAGGCCGGCTTGATCGCGGCCATGGCCTCGACGGTGCCACCGCGACGGATGCCGCCGTCCTCGAGAACGATGTTGCCGTCCTGGTCCTTGATGCCCACGATCTGATCCTTGAAGGCGCCGGCATCCTGTGCGGCAGCGGCCTTTTCGTGCGACCGCAGCGAGAACTCGTCGAGCTGGGTGCGCGACAGGCCCCACTTCTCGGCCATCATCTCGGCGCCGGTGCCCTGGTTCGGGGTTTCGGTGTAGCGGGCGCGGAACGCCTCCGGGTAGGGGTGGCCGCCGTTGGCGAGCGACGAGCCCATCGGGGTGCGCGACATCGATTCGACGCCACCGGCGACGACGACGTCGTAGTGGCCGGCGACCACACCGGCAGCGGCGAAGTGCACCGACTGCTGGCTGGAGCCGCACTGGCGGTCGACGGTGACGCCGGGGACGGTCTCGGGCCAGCCGGCAGTCAGCACCGCGGTGCGGGCGATGTCGAGGGCTTGCTCGCCGGCCTGCATGACGCAGCCCCAGATCACGTCGTCGACCAGCGCGGGGTCGACACCCGCGCGCTGCACCAGCGCGTTGAGTACCTGAGCCGACAGCTCGGCCGGATGCACACCCGACAGGGCGCCGTTGCGCCTCCCGATGGGCGACCGGACTGCCTCGACGATGACTGCTTCTGCCACGGACTTCTCCTTCAACGATGAATTGACACCCGTAAACACGCTTTATCAGTGAACATAGAACAGTAGGTTTACTAGGTCAACCTACTGGTTGGTAGGCAGGCGCCATTTCCGCGAATGAACGGCTAACGCCATCCCACATGGTTTACTGAGTTGCCTAACACGAGGCCAGCACATTCGGTTCAAGGAGGGCCCAGATGGCGCAGACTCCGCCGTTGTCGCCGATGATCGACCCACGTACTGTGCCATCCTCGACGAGCGGCCCCATCCGCTCCCCCAAAACCGCGGAACTGGTGGCCGGTACCTTGCGCCGCATGGTCGTCGACGGCCAGCTCAAGGAAGGCGACTTCCTGCCCAACGAGGCCGAGCTGATGGCGCACTTCGGCGTCAGCCGTCCGACCCTGCGTGAGGCCGTTCGCGTCCTGGAATCCGAGCGCCTGGTGGAGGTGCGGCGCGGGTCGCGCACCGGTGCGCGCGTCCGGGTGCCCGGCCCGGAAATCGTCGCGCGCCCGGCGGGCCTGCTGCTGGAGCTGTCCGGCGCCACGATCGCCGACGTGACCATCGCCCGCTCCAGCGTCGAGCCCACCGTGGTGCGGCTGCTGACCGAGCAGGGCGACACCGAGGTCTTCGACGAGCTCGACACCATGCTGGCCGAGTACGTCCCGTCCGGCTACGAGTCGGGCCGCATGGCCGAGACGACCGGCGACTTCCACCTGCGCATGGTCGAGCTGTCCGGCAACGCGACGCTGGCCATCATCGCCGGCATGCTGCACGAGATCACCGTCCGCCACATCGCGTTCGCGATGCGCGAGAACCGCCCGATGTCGAAGGCGGACTACGACATCCTGATGCGGTCCTACCGCCGCCTCATGACGCTCATGCGCTCCGGCAATGCCGCAGCCGCCGAAGCACATTGGCGCAAGCACCTCGACACCGCGAACAGCCTGCTGTTCGAGGGCATGGAGAACCTCAAAGTCCGCGACGTCATGCGCTAGTCACGCCGTACACCGGCACGTCGTCGGCCCACGGCTGGCGGCTCACCATGTCGCCCACCTTCACGTAGCCACTCTCGAACTCGCCGGTGGCGGCGTCGACCAGGCGATACTGCTGCGTCTGCCGGTGGATGGGCTGCGCGTCGAGCATGACGATCCGCACCTCGCCCGGCTCGAAGTGGCACCGCTCCTGCAGCGCCGCGACGAGTTGTTCGTTGGACATGTGGCCGTCGCCGAAGTTCCAGCCGATGGCGGTCGAGACGATGCGCTCCCCGTCGGTCAGGGTGTAGTCGTCCTCGTTGTACCCGGCCATCGCGCGGTGGGCGAGCGTGAACAGCGCGCGGCCGTGCGTGTTGAAGGCGCGGAACGCGTAGCCCATGTACATCGGGATCTGCGCGGCTTCCTTACTGCCGTAGAACTTTTCGAGCTGCGCGGCGGGCATGCTGGCGATCGCGACGATGTTCTTGGCGATCTTCTCGTCGGCCGACGGCTTGATGCACCACAGCGACGTGTCCCAGTTGCCGGCGTAGTACCGCATGCCCGGCAGGAAAGACACCTTGCGCGGGAACAGGTTTCCGATCACGACGGTGCCCGCGACGACCGCGAACAGCACGATGGGCCACGGCGACGTCAGGTCCGTCAGGCCGATGTCGGCATGGCCGACGAACAGCGTCACGACGCAGAACATCATGAAGACGTTCCACTCGAGCGGCACACCCATCGGGATCGCCGACAGGATGCCGAAGTGGAAGCACAGCATGACGAACGCGGCGACGTACGTCGGCCAGCCGCCGCCCGAGAAGAACAGCACCAGCGGCACCCCACCCTCGATGAGAGTGCTGAAGTGCGCCATGAAGCGCGACGGCCGGCCGGGACGCAGGTCGTCCGGGAAGTGCTCGAAGAACGCGCGCTTGATGAACTTGGGGCGCAGCACCGGGTTGTTGCTCATCATCGTGGAGATGACGAACGGGAAGTGCTGGTTGAGCTTCGAGGTCGCGGCGCCCAGCCAGATCACCATGCACACCAGCTTGGCCGCGATGATCAGGTCGACCCCGTAGCCGGCGAACAGGAAGGCGGCGGTGAACGAGCCGTACACCTCGCCGCGGGCGGCCAGGAAGATCACCTTGTCTCTGAGGCCGAGCACCGCCAGCACTCCCAAGATGGCCCAGATCTGCCACATCGGGAGCACACCGACGGCGGTGTGCAGTCCCGGCGTCGGGCCGGTGCCGTCGGAGCACAGGGCGACGACGAGCAGGATCAGCAGCGCGCCGTAGAGCAGCACATCAACCGGCCCGCGGGTGTCGCCCTTGGTCAGCGGGATGCGGCCGGGCCACGGCGGCAGACGAATGGTCTTCGGCCGCAGCCAGTACAGGATGGAGCCCAGCGGCGGGAAGAACCGGTTGTTCAGCGGGCCGAATCCGCAGCCGAGGCCGACCACCTCGAAGAGCATCGTGTACAGCACGACCTTCTCGAAGACGATCGGCTCGGTCCACCATGTCGCGACGTCGGTGAAGCCGTCGATCCCCTTGGTGGACAACGCGATAAGCCAGCCGCCCAGGATGTAGAGGCCGATCTTCACGACGTAGAACAGGTGCAGCGCCACCGGCGTGCCGAAGCCCGTCTCGGCCCAGTGCCGGGCCATCGGCACGATCTTCTCCGCACGGGTGCCCTTGCTCCACTCCGCGAAGTCGATGACGGGGGTGTCCTGTTTGAGAAAGCCCATACCCGTCAGACTAGAACGTGTTCTAGTCTGACGGAATCAGATCCCGCAGTTGAATCTGCGGCCCGGGCGCAAAAGTCCGAGTAAGCCGCGCCCAGGACGCAGGGTCAACGAAGGCTCAAACCTTGGCGGGCGGACGGAAGAAGATCAGCAGCTGCCCGATGCCACCGGCGAGCCCGAGCCCGACGGCGATCGCCAGCCCGCACCAGCCGTGCAGCAGGTGATAGAAGCTGGTGCCGTGGAACAGCAGGCAGTCCAGGCTGTAGCGGCCCGCGCCGGTACCCGCGATCGCCACCGCCACGACACCCAGCACCAGGTTGTACTCCCAGCCGGATTTCACGATGAAGAAACCGTTGTCGCGGTGCACGGTCCAGGCCGCCACGACCATCAGCGCCACGAAGCCCGCGGCGGGGATCGGCGTCAGGAAGCCGACCGCCAAGCCCAGGCCTGCCAGGATTTCGGTGCTGGCGGCCAGCCGGGCGTGCAGCAGGCCCGGCTTCATACCGATGCTGTCGAACCAGCCGGCGGTACCCGGGATCCGGCCGCCACCGAAGAACTTGTTGTACCCGTGCGCAGCCATGGTCAGACCGAGCACCACCCGCAGCAGCAGGATCGAGAACGCGTAAGCAGTCACGCGTCGAGACTAAGCCCCGGAGTCCAGGACCGCTGACAACCGTTCCACATACGAATCGACATCCGGTAAGGCCGACGGGGACGCGTGCACGCTGATCGTGACGGTGTCCCCGATGCCGTGCACCCCGTGCGTCAAGCCCATCATCGGGGACAACGCCGGGCACGCGGTGGACAAGACCACCGGGCATCCGCCGAACGTCAGATCGGCCGGACCCCGGTTGACGCTGGACACCACGGTGTTGCCGGCCGCCGTCGCCGACCGGGCATGTGGATCGAAATGCCCCAGCCCCCAACGTAATACCGGTGCCGGTACCGCCGCTGAGGCGGCATCGCTCGCCGTGACCGCGGGATGCTCGAAACGCTGCCGCCGCTCGGCGAGTTCCGATTCGATCCGGACCGCCCGCTCATGGAACGGCAATTGCGGGTGCAATGCCACACTGACGTTGCCGTAGTGGTTGTAGGCGTGGCGGGTGCTGGTCTTGGCCATGGGCACCTCGGCTCCGAGCGCGGTGACGCCACCCAACTCGGCGGCCAGCGCCTCCGAGATGGCCGCCAGCACGCCCACCGTCACCGTCGGCCCGGGCAGCTGCGCACGATGACGGACCACCGCCCGCAGCACGTCGGGCCCCTCCGGCGCGTTGTTGGTCGGCTGCAACGGCCACGAATCCGCCGGTGCGGCAACAGCACCCGACTCGGTGTCCTGCACGAGCCGACGGTGAGCGGCGCTGGCTCGCCACGCCAGATACGGCAGCGCCCACGTCCCCCACCGCGGCTCGACCACCGCGGGCACTTCCTGGTCCCGTCCGAAGATTCGCCCGACGAGGGCCGTCGCCCGCCGCCCGTCGGCCAGGGCATGCGACATCTGCACGACGACGACCGTGCCCGGCCCTGTCGTCTCCGGCATCCCGGTGACGCCGGCGAACACGTGCAGCCGCCACACTTGCACCGTGGCATCGAGTTGGTCACCGGCTGCCACGCCACGGATGGCGTCGAGGCACCCGGACCAGGAGGCGTCGTCGAGTTCGTGCACGACGACGGATTCCTCGGCCAGGTCGCACCGCACCCACGACGGATAGCGCCACGAATCCGAATCGTCTATACGTACCAACAACTCTGGGCAGGCGGCCACATTCCGGCGCACCGCTGCCAGCGCCTCGTCCAGGTCGGCGGGCACACCGTCGAACCCGCATACCTGAAACATGTCATTGGGGATTTTCGCCGACATCCAGAAGCTCTGGGCGTCGGCCGCCGCCATCCGGTTCACGTCCACCGCCCCGGGATTTGTGCACGAAAATCCGCGCCGGCCGCGGAAAATCGTGCACAAATCACGACGATCAGACCGGTTCGAAATTGGCGATCAGCCACTGGCCCCCCAGTCGTTCCAGGGTCACCCGTGCGCTGGTCGGCGTACTGGTCGGCGGCTGGTCGCCGACGCGGACAGTCTGGTTGACGAACACCAGCACGACGGCGTGGTTCTCGTCGACCGACACCGCGGCCGCGGCCGGCACCGATGTCGCCGCCGAGATGTGCCGCTGTTCGGCGCCGGGGATCACCGACTTGGTCAGCGTCGTGTACTCGTCCAGGAACGGAGTGGTGAGCAGCTTGCGCGCGTCGGTGAGTTGTTGGCGGACGGTGTCCGGTTCGTACGACAGCAGCGCGACCGTGCCGTCGCGGGCCACCTTGATCACCGCAGCCCGCTCCGCCTCATTGCTGTGCCTCGCGGTCAGGTACCACAGGCCGCCGGCAGCGGCCGCGAGTACGACCGCCAGCGCCGGCAGCACCCGGTAGGCGATCACTCGCCCCCACTCGATCCGAGGCTTCAGCGGTTTCGCTTGCGGCACAGCATCATCGGCCGCCACCGGTGCCGCCTCAGCGGACTCGGATTCGGACTCAGACTCGGACCCCTCGGACTCCGTCGATTCCGGCTCCGCCTCGAGCTCCGTCGCCTCGAGCTCGGTCTCGGCCGCCTCGCCGGGCTCGTCCATCCCGTGCTTGCTCATTGGATCGGCTCCACGTTCGACACCTTGGCGCTGTCGCCCGCCTTCTGCATCGTCAGCCGCACGCGCCAGTAGCGGTCCCGTTGCGGCGGACCGCTGCCGACCTCGGTGTGCACCTTCACCGCGACCAGCACCACGCCGCTGGTGTCGTTCGCCGATTCCACACCGGCCTCGGTGATCGTGCCGGACGACACCGACTGCTGCTGCTTCACCGAGTCCACGACGGCCGTCGAGCGCTGTTTGAATTCATCGAAGTAGGCGCCGGTCGAAGTATCCAGGGCACGCTTTATGTCGTCGTCGACGTGCCGGTAGTCGATGGTCGTGAGATTGGCCGCGGACTGCTTCCCGGCGGTCAGATACATCTCGTGCAGGGCATCGTCGCGACGCGACTGCAGTTCGCGCTGACCGAGCCAGGTCACCAGCGCACCCAGCGCAACCACCACCACAACACCGACGACCAATGCCGCGATGACACGGCTATCCCGTTTGGGCGCAGCCGGTTTCAGGAAGGCGAGGGCTTCATCGTCGGAAACGGCCGGTTTGTCATCGGCGGCGTCCGGCGTCGGGTCCGCGGCGCTCGCGTCTGCGTCGTCCACTTCGTCGGGATTCCTGTGCCGCCCGTGCTCGTCAGCCATGTGCCTTCCTCTCGCCGCGCACCCGGCGTGGGCGGCGACACCTCGGCCGAGTCTAGAGACCACGGGGTGACGAGGGTCGTGTTCGGTTCAGTTAGCACAGCTCGGTAACGTGCAGGAGAAGTGACGAGAGGATTCCCAGTGAGCACCGATGAACGCACTTCCCCCGCCGATGGCGGCAGCAATCCACAGACGGTGCAATTCCGCGGTATCGACGAGCTGACCCTGGTCGCCGACGAGTGGAACCGCGACGCGGAGATCGCCCAGGACAAGCCCACCATTCTGATGCTGCACGGCGGTGGTCAGAACCGGCACTCCTGGAAGAGCACCGGTCAGATTCTCGCGGACGCCGGCTTCCACGTCGTCGCGCTGGACAGCCGCGGGCACGGCGACAGCGACCGCTCCCCCACGGCGAACTACTCGCTGGAGACGCTCACCGGCGACACCTTGCAGGTGATCTATCAGATCGGCCGGCCCGTGGCCCTGATCGGCGCCAGCATGGGCGGCCTGACCAGCCTGCCGGTCGCGCACGAGGCCGGGCCCGAGCTGGTCACCAAGCTGGTCCTGGTCGACGTCGTGCCGCGATTCGAGAAGAGCGGCAGCGCGCGAATCCGCGACTTCATGTTCAGCGGCATCGACGGCTTCACCTCGCTGGAGGAGGCCGCCGACGCCGTCGCGGCCTACCTGCCCCACCGCACCCGGCCGCGCAGCGTCGAAGGGCTCAAGAAGAACCTGCGGCTGCGCGACGGCAAGTGGTTCTGGCACTGGGACCCGGCATTCCTCACCGCGCCCGACGACGATCCGTTCGAGCGCGCCGAGATGCTCGAGCACGCCGCGATCAACCTCAAGATCCCGATCCTGCTGATCCGCGGCAAGCTCTCCGACGTGGTCACCACCGAAGGCGTGCAGGACTTCCTGCAGAAGGTGCCGGCCGCGCAGTTCGTCGAACTGTCCGACGCCGGACACACCGCGGCCGGTGACGACAATGACGCGTTCACCGACGCGGTGGTGCAGTTCGTCCGTCAATGACCCGATAGTGGGCCGTCGCCTCGATACTTGAGCGGTGACGGTAGAGCTGGTCGCCATCTGCGTGCTCGCGGTGGTCGTTGTCGCCGAGGCGATCGTGGTGCGGGTGACACGCGCCCGGTTGCGCGCCGCGCGGCAGGAGATCGAGGAGTTGCGCGCGCCGTCCGAGCCACGCACCAACCTGCTGCTGGCCGGCGGGCGGGCCGCCGTCAAGACGATGTGGCAAACCGCCAACCTCATCAACAAAGAGGGTTTCGGCGGCGCGATGTGGTCATCGATCGAGGAGCTGGCCGGCTGGGCCGAGGTGGAGCGGCCGGACCTGGCCAAGTTGGCGCCGACCGGTCGGGTGGCGATCGTGTTCTCGGACATCGAGGGGTCCACCGCCCTCAATGAGCGGATGGGCGACCGGGCCTGGGTGCGGCTGATCGACCACCACGACAAGCTGGTCAGTCGGTGCGTCAAGAAGCAGTCCGGGTACGTCGTGAAGAGTCAGGGCGACGGTTTCATGATCGCCTTCGCCGAGCCCGAGCAGGCGGTGCGCTGCAGCATCGACATGCAGCAGCAATTGGCCAAGGCCCCCAATGGCATTCGCGTCCGCATCGGCATTCACACCGGAAAGTCGGTGCGCCGCGGCGACGACCTGTTCGGCCGCAACGTCGCCATGGCGGCCCGCGTCGCGAGTCAGGCCGACGGCGCCGAGATCCTGGTGAGTAAAGCCGTGCGAGATGCCCTGTCCGGCTTGGGTTCCTGCGCCGACATCAGCTTCGACAGTGGCCGGACGGCGGAGCTGAAGGGCTTCACCGGGGACCACCGGCTCTACGCGGTGGACTGGCCGCTGGACTCGGCCAGCCGCTGATGTAACCGCGCGCGAATGTCGTCGGCGGTATACGACTCGCGTTTGCGCTGATCGCGCGCGACCAACACGCCACCGGCGACCACGCCCGCGACACCCGCCATGCCTACCCACTTCCACAAGCCACGCATGGCTCGATTCTGCCTTCCTGGGCGAGCGAAGCGACGGGGAATGTTTAACTGCCCACATGACTGGTAACGCGGTGACACTGGAGCGGGCGCTGGCCGAGACCCGGACCGGCGATATCTGGTTGTTCCGCGGGGCTTCCAAGCCCGACCGTGCCATCCAGGCACTCACGAATGCGCCCGTCAACCACGTCGGCATGACGGTCGCCATCGACGATCTGCCGCCGCTGATCTGGCACGCTGAACTCGGCGACAAACTCGAATGCCTGTGGAGCGGCAGTCACCACCGCGGCGTGCAACTCAACGATCTGCGCTCCGCCGTCGAACGGTGGGTGTACGTGTACGGGCAGCGCTGCTGGCTGCGGCAGCTGACGCCGTACGCCACCCGCGAGCAGGAAGACCTGGCGCTCAAGGTGGTGGCCCGCATGGACGGCACCGCGTTCCCCACCACGGCCCGGTTGACGGGTCGGTGGTTCCGGGGGCGGGCGCCGGTGATCAGCGACTACACCCGCGGAATTCCGGTGGTGCACCAGAAGGTTCGCGAAACCGCCGAGAAGGACAAGAACCGTCGACGGGCGGCCGGACTGGAGACCGCGTACTGCGCCGAGACGGTGGCCATCACCTACGAGGAGATGGGATTGCTGATCACCGAGAAGCGCGAGAACTATTTCGATCCGGGGTCATTCTGGAGTGGTGATTCCCTGTCGTTGACGCCGGGATATCAGCTGGGCAGCGAGATCGAAATCCTGGCCTGACCTGCGGCCCAGAAATTCGTCGATTAATCGCAATCGCCATTGATCCTGTCAAGCCGGGACTAGTATTTGTGCGCAAATTCCCAGTAATCGGCCAGCTTGCAGGAGGCGTCATGCGAATGAAAATCGCGTTCGTTGCACCATGGATTGCCGCGGCCGCGATCGGCGGCGCAATAAGCCTCGCTCCGATGGCCGGCGCCGACCCCGATCCCGATGTGCCTTATGGCGGAGACGAATTCGACCTGCCGCAGCAAGGCCCGAACCCCTACGACTTCGGATTCCACGAGTCGAATCACGACGAGAAGGACACCTCCGCCGGCGCCACGGACGTGCCGTACTGATTTCCGCCGAACCTGAGCTTGTGTCCGAAATTCGGCAGACTCGTCGCACACAAGCTCAGGTTGGGGCGCACCCCTAAAGCAGGCGCTTCGGGTGCATGCCTTCGACCTGCCCGATGAACGGCGGATGGATGCTGTAGCCCAGCATCCGGCGAATGTCTTCCGACACCCGGCGCACGGTGTCACGGGTCATCGACAGGGTGAACGCCTCTTGCGGCCGCAGCCACGGCTCGCAGTACTGCGCGGTGAGGGCGAGCCGCGGACGGTGGGTGCGGTTGGCTCCGCCGCCGTGCCACAGCGTGCCCGGGAAGAACACGCACGAGCCGGCTTTCATCACGACGGGCCGACGCTCGACGTCGTCGCCGGGCAGCCGGTCATCCCACAGCTGGCTGCCGGGCACCACATCGGTGGCACCGTTGTCGGCGGTGAAATCGTCGATGGCCCAGATGGTCGCGGCGCCCAACGCGGCCCTGGGACGCGGCAGCGGATAGAAGCCGTCGTCGGTGTGCAGCATCTGGGCCTGCTCCCCCGGCAGGATGTTGATCACCTGGAGCATCGACAGCAGATAGTTCGGCAGGAACATCCGGTCCAGTAGCGCGAGCACCCGCGGATGGTCGGCGATGACGTCACACGCCGAGGTCTTGTTCAGCACGCTGTAGATCCGCTGCGTCGAACGCCCCTCGAATCCGTTGCGGCCGTGCCGATCCAGCATCGGCGTCACGGCGGCGCGAATCTCGTCGAGCTGCGCGGGGCTGAGCAGGTCGGGCAGGATCACGTACCCGTCGCGCGCCATCGCGGCGAGGTCGGCCTCCACGAGCGCGGGATCGACCGTCGCGCCGCTGCTTTCGGTTCGGCGATACGTGCCGGCCAGATCGCCGCTCAGGTCCGCCAACGATGACACTTCAGTGCTCATTGCCCCACTCCCGCCGAAACATAACTGAATTCTGTTATGTTCGGACTATGGCACGCGCCCCGATCGGACGTCAACAACTTCTGACCGCCGCCCGCGACGAACTGGTCCGCGGCAACGGGGTGCTCGAACTGAGCGCGCTGACACGTCGGGCGCAGCTGAGCACCGGCGCCCTCTATCACCACTTCGGCTCCAAAAGCGGTCTGCTCGCAGCGGTTTACGACGACTTCTACCACGGGCTGCGCCATGCCATCGCCGACGTGCACCTGCCCGTCGACGCCGACTGGGGCGTCCGGGAACGCGAGCGCACCCGGCGTTTCGTCGCCTATCACTTCGACGATGACCTGGCGCCGATCCTGCTCGGCCGCGCGACACTGGACCCCGAACTCGCCGAGCTCGAAGCCGTCCACCTCCAGACCATGAGCGAGGTTGCGGCCGACAACATCCGCAGTGGACAAGCCCTCGGTCAGTTGCCCGACGACATCGATGCGGCCAGCGCCGGAGCGTTCGTCATCGGCGGCCTGCGGCACAGCATCGCCCAGCAGTTGCGTGCCACGCCCAGGGCCGACCCGGACCTGGCAGCCGAACGGCTCTGGCATCTGACTGCCGCAGCCCTCGGCATTTCTTGACCCGCCGAGCGGCCAGTTATCGCACGCAACTTCGCAATTCGCGCGTCATAACCGGCCGCTCCGCGGTCCGGATCAGACCGTCCCGCGCGCAGCCCACGCGGTGGCGGTGACGGTGAACGGCCCGGCGCCAAGACGTTCGCGCGCAACGGTTTCCAGCCTCTCGCGGGCTTCGTCGTCGAGTCGCTGCACGTAGTCGCCCGCGGGGCCGACACCGAATGTGTACGGCTCCCACCACTCCTCGAAAGTCGGGTGCACGACGTCGATGGCGATGGCGTCTTCGTGCACGTCGCGCAATCCTGCGGTTTCGAAGATCTCGGTCAGATGCCCCCGGTTCGCACCAGAAAGGAGCGCCTCATCCTGCGCATCGGGGTCGATCACGTGAACCGCATCCCAGAACGGCGCCAGCGCACCTGTCGGCCCGTCCCAGACGCAGGCCGCGACGACGCCGCCAGGCCGGGTGACACGGGCCATCTGGCTGATACCGACCACGGGGTCCGCCATGAAGTGCACCACCAACTGCGCGAGCGAGGTATCGAAAGTATCTGCGTCATAAGGCAATTCCTCTGCCGTACCGCTGCGCACATCGATGGCGGGGAACCGTTCACGAATCGCGTCGACGAACGGCGGCGACGGATCGATGGCCGACACCTCGGCGCCGACCGACAGGGCGTGGGCCGTCAGCGCGCCGGGGCCGCAGCCGACGTCGAGCACCTTGCTGCCCGCGGCGATCCCGGCGAACGCGCCGAAGACCGTCGCGAGCGGTTCGGCATACCGGCCCATGTAGCGGCCGTAGGCGTCTGGCGAGACGACGAAGCTCACCGACAAATGCTAGGCCGCCTACGGCCGCAGCGACAGTGGGCGCGACCAGGGGTTCACCGCCTGCGCTGCGGCACGACCACACTGGGTGGACCCCTTCAGGAAGGCAGCCATGAACGACAGCGAAGTGCGGGGTGCGCTTGCAGCCCACTGGGCAGCGTCCGACGTCAACGACTTCGACGCGGAACATCGCATCTACCGATCTGATGCGGTCCTCGAATACCCGCAGTCCGGTGAACGTATCCGCGGCCGCGACAACATTCAGGCATCACGCGAAGCACAGCCCAACGCCAAGCGCTTTACGGTGCGGCGGATCGTCGGCACCGGCGATCTCTGGATCAGCGAGCTGATCATGACGTACGACGAACACCCGTACTACGTCGTGAGCATCGCCGAATTCGAGAACGGTGAAATCGTCAGGGAAACACAGTATTTCAGCGATCCGTTCGAACCCGGGCCATCGCGCGCCCAGTGGGTCGAACAGATGGCCTGACTGACCGCTAGCCCCCGAACCTGGATTTGGCTTCGTCGGTGACCGGAGTGAACAAGTTGATCAGGTTTCCGTCGGGATCACGGAACAGCAGCGCCCGGTTACCCCACGGCATGGTGGTCGGCTCGGTGACGACCTCGTCCAAGCGGTCGCGCAGCCGTTCATATTCAGCGTCGACGTCGGCCACGATGAACTCGATGATGGCCGATCTGTTGGCCGCCGGCTCGGCGGAACCCGCCCCGAAAAGTGGCACGGTCTTGTCGCTACCGATGGCCAAAGTGCCCACCGGCGTCGGGATTTCCGCGAACAGTTCGTTGGCCCAGACCGCGTCTGATCCGGTCACCAATTCGTAGAAGCCGACCAGGCTCGGCACGTCGGCGGTGATGATGCGGGTGGAAACAAGCTTCATGGCCCGCAGGCTATCGGTGGGCACCGACAGATTGCGCCTCGTCGAGCGTGGGCGATTACGAGGTGTTCTCGCCGATTTCCGCGCAAACCCCCACGCTCGAAGCCCCTGCCCGCCACCATCAACACAAGGGGGTGTGTGGCCGTGCCGAATCAATGGTCGGGCGTAACCATCGACTGCGTCGATCCGGTTGTGATGTCGACGTTCTGGGGACAGCTGCTCGGCATCGAGCCGTCCTACGAGCACGGCGACGACCCAGGCTGGGCGACCCTCGGTTCTCGGGAAGGTCCGACGCCGCGGCTCACCTTCCAGCGCGTGCCCGAGGCGAAGGCGACGAAGGTTCGCATTCATCTCGACGTCGAAGTCGAAGACATCGACGAGGGTCGCCAACACGTCGAGGACCTCGGCGGGCAGTGGTCAGGGACGCGGCACGAGTACGACGAGGGTGTCGTGCTGGTCATGTTCGACCCCGAAGGCCACGAGTTCTGTCTGGTGCAGTACTTCCCGGATCAGAGCGAGTTCACGAGCAACACATAGACGAGCGTTCCCGCGCCGACGCTGAGCAAGGTCCGCCGTCCGCCCAGCAGGTGGGCCGCCATGGTAATGGCCACCGCAAATGCCGCGAATGCCAAGTGTTTTCCGTCGCCGGAGACGGAACGGAAGGTGCTCGCCGCGAGAATCACCACGATGCCGACGGGCATCCAGGCGGCCATCGTGTTGACGAAGCGCGACTTTCGCAGTGGCTGCAGGATCGCGAACGGCACGGCGCGCAACGCCAGGTTGATGGCGAAGACGGTCGCCAGCACGGCCGCCAGGTACCCCAGGTCAGGCATCGACGACCGCCTGCCGCCGTACCAACACGTAGCGCGCGACGAGCGTGGCGATGAACAGCAGCAGCCCGACGAACAACGCCGCGTGCGGCGCAACCACCACCGCGATCGAGAAGCTAAGGGCCGCAAGGAGAAGCGATGGCACACCATCGCGGGAGCGGCAGGCGTCGAGCGTCAGCGTGACGAACAGTGCGCACAAAGCGAATTCGAGTCCTTCGATGCGCGCGGGCAGCATCGAACCGAGCAAGACGCCCGTCAAACCGCCACCGACCCAATAGATCTGGAAGGCGGCCTGCATCGAGACCAGGCGCCATGACGTCCAGCCGCGCGGGTTGGCGGCGGTCACCGCGTACGCCTCGTCGACCAGGGTGTAGACGGAATAGGCACGGGCGAACCGGTTGCGCACCACGTGCAGCGGAAAGGTGAAGGCGTAGAAGACGTGGCGGAAGTTCACCAGGAACGCGGTCAGTGCGATGGTCGCGAGCGGTGTGGCCGCGACGATCAGACCGATCAGCAGCAGCTCCAGCGACCCCGCGAAACATGCGATGGACAGTGCCGGGGCGACCCACCACGGCAGGCCCGCCTGGACGACCAGCAGCCCGAAGGCGACACCGATCGGATACATGCCGAGTCCAGCTGCCAGCGACGCCCGCACACCCGCGGCGACCTCCGCTTTCCGAGAAGTCACCACCAGAGCATCCATGACAACAATGATCCCAGGTCAGCAGCAGAATTTGGTTGCTACTTACTGCGCCAGCGGGCCGTTGTGAGCAATAATTGGTCATGGACAGCCTCGACATAGCAATAATCGACGTCCTGCGCGAGGACGGTCGCATCGCGAACGTCGCCCTGGCCGAACGGGTCGGGCTCACGCCGGGGCCGTGCCTGCGGCGGGTTCAGCGGCTCGAGGCCGATGGCGTCATCGTCGGCTACCAGGCGCAGATCTCACCCGCGGCCGCCAACCAGAGCTTCGAGGTGCTCCTCGACGTCGAGATCACCGACTTCGACATGAAGAGCATCGAGACCTTCGAGGCCAAGATGGCCGCGTATCCCCAAGTGCTCGAACTGCATCGGCTGTTCGGGTCGCCGGACTACCTCGTCCGCGTCGCCGTCGCGGACCTGCCCGCCTACGAGCAGTTCCTGACGAGCAAGGTGCTGGCGATCCCCGGCATCCACCGCGTCTCGTCGCGGTTCCCGATGAAGACCATCAAGTCGCTACGGCCGCTCTGACTACGTCGAGCGTGCGGCTTTATGAGGAATTCGCTGCGTCTTTCCGCGTAAACCCCCACGCTCGAACCACTTTCAGCGAGGCCTGTAATGCAGGTAGGCGACGCCGTCGTCGAAAACCCGATGCTCGACGAGGTTCAGGTCGAGCCGCACATCGTCAGGCAGGGCACGCAGTCCTCCGCCCACGACCTTGGGGACGACGAAGAAATGGAAGTCGTCGACCATGCCGGCACGGATCGCCTCAGCCGCCGTGGTGGGCCCGAAGATCTCCACCGCGCCTAGCGCGTCGTCCACGATCTTGCGCAATTCTGCCAAGGTCAGTGCGGGAACGAGCCGGGCTCGACTCGTCCCGAGGTCTTCGCGCGTCAGCGTCGACGACACGGCGATCTTCTCGATGTCGCACCACAGCCGGGCGAATTCCAATTCCTCCTCGGTGGCATCGTCATCCCCCGGGAAATTCTCCCAATACTGCATCAGCGCAAAGGTTTTCCGGCCCAGCACCTCGGTGGAAACACCTGCGATGCGTGCGGTGTGCACGGCGAACACCTCGTCGCCCGGGCCGGACCAATCGAAGTCGCCGTCGGCGTCGGCGACGTAGCCGTCGAGTGACACCGTCGCGGTGAAGTTCAGAGCCCCCATGCCGGGCAACCTACTCCGCCCGGCATGGAATCGGCCCTAGTGGACGAGCTTGAGTCCGACGACGCCGCCGATGATCACGGCCAAGAAGACCACCTTGAGGAGCGAGGTGGTCTCATCCCCGGTAGCCATCGCGTAGACGACGGTAAGGACTGCGCCGATGCCCACCCAGACGGCGTAGGCGGTGCCGACCGGAAGGTCGCGCATCGCGTAGGCCAGGCCGGCCATGCTGGCGATGAGCGAGACCGCGAACACGATGCTCGGCGACAGCCTGCTGAATCCTTCGGACTTGCCCATCGCTGTCGCCCACACCGCTTCGAGGACACCGGAGATGACGAGAATTACCCACGACATGATGTTTCTCCCGGGCCGTCTTGTCGCACACCGGGTACGGCACCCATCGTCCGGAAGCCATCGTTAAGGCTCTGTTACCAAGTTCTCACAGGGGTGGGCGGGTGGCAATGTCAGGTCGGTCACCACCGTCCGCGTGACTACACCGAGCGTGGGGGTATACGAGGGATTCTCCGGCGTTTTTCCGCGTCGGCCCCCACGCTCGACGGCCCCGATGGCGCCCATAATCAGACGATGATCGCTACCCGCCTGACCGATCGTCTCGGCATTGCGCACCCGATTGTTTCCGCGCCAATGGCATTGGCCGCCGGCGGTGCACTGGCCGCTGCGGTCAGCCGGGCCGGCGGGCTCGGGCTCATCGGCGGTGGCTACGGCAACGCCGACTGGGTCCGTGCGCAATTCGCGGCGGCCGAAGCCGAGCGGGTCGGCGTCGGCTTCATCACGTGGTCGGCGCAGCGCTCACCCAGCGTGGTGGCCGAAGCACTCGAGTTCCGTCCCGCCGTGGTCATGTTGTCATTCGGCGATCCCGCGGTCTTCGCTGATCAAGTCAAAGATGCTGGCGCCGTGCTCATTTGCCAATGCCAGGACCTCGGCCACGTCGCCCGCGCTATCGAGGTCGGTGCCGATGTCGTGGTCGCACAGGGCACTGAAGCGGGTGGCCACGGTTCCTTACGCGGGACGTTGAGCTTCGTTCCTGAGGTCGCCGATTTCCTGGCCCAACGCTCCCCCGAAACCTTGCTCCTCGCAGCCGGCGGCATCGCTGACGGGCGGGCGCTGGCCGCGTCGCTGCTCTTGGGTGCCGACGGGGTGTTGGTCGGCACTCGCCTGTGGGCTTCCGATGAGGCGCTGGTGCATCCGCGTCACCACCAAGCGATCGTCGAATCCAACGGGGACAGCACAATTCGCACGACGACGGGCGACATCGCCCGCGGACTCGAGTGGCCGGCCGAATTCACAATGCGCATGCGCCGCAACGCTTTTACCAACCGCTGGCACGGCGACGAAAAGGCATTGGCAGCCAACGCCGACGTCGAGGGCCCGCGCTACAGCGCCGCCTTCGCCGACGGCGATCCCGACAACGCCGGGGTCGTGTTCGGCGAGGCCGCCGGGCTCATCCACTCGATCGAACCCGCCGGCGCGATCATCGAGCGCATCGTCGAGGAGGCGGCGCAATTGTTGCGGGGCGGAGCCGACTACACGGTGTAGCCGGACCCCCGCGTCCCGGCACGCGAACAAGCGCGACGGCGGCCCAGTTTGTAGCCTGTCGAGATGGCAGAGCCTCTGGACGACGGGCCCTTCTTTCACGGTACAAAAGCCGATCTGCAAGTGGGAGAACTTCTTACGGCTGGTTTCCGATCCAACTACCGGCCCGAGATTGTGATGAACCACATCTACTTCACCGCGCTGCGCGACGGCGCAGGCCTCGCTGCTGAGCTCGCTGCCGGCGATGGCGAGCCGCGGGTTTATGCCGTGGAACCGACCGGCGAATTCGAGAACGATCCCAACGTCACCGACAAGAAGTTCCCGGGCAATCCCACCCGGTCATACCGCAGCACGGCGCCGCTCCGGATCGTCGGCGAAGTCACGGACTGGACGAGGCTGACGCCCGAAGCGCTCCAGATGTGGCGCGACCGATTGGCGGCAGTTCACGCCGACAGCCGCGGCGAGATCATCAACTGAGCCATCGCCTCCCTGGGACCGATCGCCCGGCGCGCTAGCTGCGGTTGGCTCTCACTGCCTCGTGGATCAAGGCTTTGAACGCGTCCGCGTCCAGTCCGTCGCCTTCGTGCAGATCAATGGCGCGCCGGACTCCCGCGTCGAGACTCGCGTTGAACAACTGACTCGGGTCCTTCAGGGACGCGCCTTTGGCGAACGTCGCCTTGACCTTGTCCTTGTACGTCTCCACCGTGCAGATCAAGCCGTCCAGTGAAAACGTCGGCACACCATCAGGATTGGACGGCTTGCGCCATTTAGACTCTTCGACGACGTCAGGTTCGGCCTGCTTGATCAATGACCGCAGCTCGTCGACTCGATCGCTGCGCCAATCGCCACTCACAGCCGTCAATCTATGTCATCGAATGTGCGGAAGATTGCGAGATTTCGCGAAAATCTCGCAATCTTCTCCACTCTCGGCGCACTGCCGGGGCCTAGACGTTGAAGCGGAACTCCACGACGTCACCGTCGACCATGACGTAGTCCTTGCCTTCCATCCGGACCTTGCCGGCGGCTTTCGCAGCGGCCATGGACCCGGCTTCGACGAGGTCGTTGAAGGCCACGATCTCGGCCTTGATGAAGCCCTTCTCGAAGTCGGTGTGGATGACGCCGGCTGCGCGCGGCGCGGTGTCGCCCTGATGGATGGTCCAGGCCCGCGATTCCTTGGGCCCGGCGGTCAGGTAGGTCTGCAGCTTCAGCGTCCGAAAACCGGCGCGCGCCAACGCATCCAGGCCGCGCTCGGTCTGGCCGATGGACTCCAGCAGCTCGGCGGCGGACTCGTCGTCGAGCTCCAGCAGCTCGGCCTCGATCTTGGCGTCCAGGAACACGGCCTCGGCCGGGGCGACCATGGCAGTCAGCTCGGCCTTGCGGGCCTCGTCGGTCAGCACCGACTCGTCAGCGTTGAAGACGTACAGGAACGGCTTGACGGTCATCAGGTTCAGCTCGCGCAGGACGGACCAGTCCTTGCCGGTGGAGAACAGCGTCTTGCCCTCATCGAACACGGCCTGGGCAGCCCCCACGGCTTCGAGGACCGGCTTGCGGTCCTTGTTGGTGCGGGCTTCCTTCTCCAGCCGCGGCAGCGCCTTTTCCAGCGTCTGCATGTCGGCGAGGATCAGCTCGGTCTCGATGACCTCGATGTCGGACTTGGGGTCGACGCGGCCGTCGACGTGCACGACGTCGTCGTCGGCGAAGGCGCGCACCACCTGACAGATGGCGTCGGCCTCGCGGATGTTGGCCAGGAACTTGTTGCCCAGGCCTGCCCCCTCGGAGGCGCCCTTGACGATGCCGGCGATGTCCACGAACGTCACGGGCGCCGGGACTGTCTTCTCGGAGCCGAAGATTTCGGCGAGCTTGTCGAGCCGCGGGTCGGGCAGCGGCACCACGCCCTCGTTGGGTTCGATCGTTGCAAACGGATAATTAGCCGCGAGCACGTCATTACGTGTCAACGCGTTGAACAGCGTCGACTTTCCGACGTTCGGCAGACCGACGATTCCCAGGTTCAGACCCACGAGTTCACTAGTTTAGGAGACGCCACACCGTCCCAACGCCCGCCTGTAGGCACTAAGGCCCAGATTGCCGGTACGGTCTAGGAGTGTCAGCAGAGCATCATGGGGCCGAAGCAGCCCTCGATCGCCGCTCGGCGCTGCCCAGCATCCCGGGAATCCCCTGGTGGGGAGGCCTTGTGCTGGCGGTCACAGCCACTGCGATCGGGTTCGCCTACGACGCCGGCACCGGTGACAAAGAACTCAGCGCTTTCTTCACGTTCTGCTACGTAGCCGGCTGTGTACTCGCCGTGCTCGGCGTGCGGCGGTCCGGGATTTTCACCGCGGTCATCCAGCCACCGCTGATTCTTTTCGTGGCCGTGCCGGGCGCGTACTTCATGTTCCACAGCGACAAGATCGCCGGCATCAAAGAGCTGCTGATCAATTGCGGGTATCCGCTGATCGAGCGCTTTCCGACGATGTTCTTCACCGCGGCGACCGTGCTGGTGCTCGGTCTGGTCCGCTGGTTCGTCCTGCCGCAGTTCCTGAGCTACGAGGAAGACGACGACGAGGCAGTCGCCGAGGCCAAGCCACGCCGCACCCGGCGCCAGGCCGAGGACGAAGACGCCGTCGCACCCGCCGGTCTGGCCGCGACGCTGTCGGCCAAGCTCACCAAGCTGACCACCGGCCAGACGCCCCGCAGTGCCCGGACGCGCGCCACCCCGTCGCGTCGTACGGCGGCAGAGTCGTCCCGCCGCGGCACGGCCGATCCGCAGCGCGCGCCGCGTCCGGCCCGGGCACGTGCGCACGCCAGCGACACCGAACTGATCGATCCCGTACCCGGACAGCTGCGGCGGCCACAGCGGGCGGCCCGTCCCCGCCCGGCTGCCACCGATTCGTATGCCGTTCCCGACGAGCCGCGGCGTCGCCCGCGTCCGGCCGCCGAATCGCGCGAGCCGCGTCGTACCCCGCCGCAGGACCGCTATGACTACCGGGAGCCGCGGGAACGGGATCGCTACGAGCGCCCGACGCAACGGCCGTCCGCGTCCGAGCCGCGCCGTCGTCGCTACGCCGACGACCCGTACGAGCCCGGCGACCGCTACCAGTCCCCTGCTCGCCCGGCGCGGAGCGCGCCGCCCAGCAGCGCCCACCACCCGGTCTCGCGCGTGCGGTACCGCGGTGCGGACGACGATGCGGCGGCGGAGCCCCTCGCAGAGCGCCGGCCTCGCCGCACCTGGGACGCCGACGCCTGACGGCGTAGCCGCCCGGGTCAGCGCCCGCCCGGACCAGTGCCGGGCTGGGCCTAGTGCCGGGCCGGACGAATCTCGCGCGGCAGCGCGAACACCAGCGTCTCGTTCGCGGTGGTGACGGGCTGCACGGTGTCGTAGCCGAATTCGGCGAGTCGCTCCAGGACGCCGCGCACCAGAATCTCGGGCACCGAGGCGCCGGACGTGACGCCGACCGTCGTGACGTTTTCCAGCCAGCCCGGGTCGATGTCCTCGGCGTAGTCGACGAGCTTGGCCGCGTTCGAGCCGGCGCCCAGCGCCACCTCGACCAGGCGCACCGAATTCGACGAGTTGCGCGAGCCGACCACGATCACCAGCTCGCACTCCGGGGCCATCGCCTTGACCGCAACTTGGCGGTTCTGGGTGGCGTAGCAGATGTCGTCGCTGGGCGGGTCCTGCAGCGTCGGGAACTTCTCCCGCAGCCGCCGCACGGTCTCCATGGTCTCGTCGACCGACAGGGTGGTCTGGGACAGCCAGATGACCTTGTTCGGATCGCGCACGGTCACCTTGTCGACGGCCTCGGGGTTGTCGACGACCTGCACGTGCTCAGGCGCCTCACCTGCGGTGCCGACGACCTCTTCGTGGCCCTCATGACCGACCAGCAGGATGTCGTAGTCGTCGCGGGCGAAGCGCTTGGCCTCGTTGTGCACCTTGGTGACCAGCGGGCAGGTGGCGTCGATGGTCCGCAGATTGCGCGCGGCGGCTTCCTCGTGCACCGTCGGCGCGACGCCGTGAGCGGAGAACACCACGATGGCGCCCTCGGGCACCTCTTCGGTCTGCTCGACGAACACCGCCCCGGCCTTGGCCAGGGTGTCCACCACATAGCGGTTGTGCACGATCTCGTGCCGCACGTACACCGGAGCACCGTGCTTCTCCAGCGCCCGCTCGACGGTCTCGACCGCGCGGTCCACGCCCGCGCAGTACCCTCGGGGCTCGGCGAGGAGCACCCGCTTACCGGTTTTGCTCATCGCAGCCCCGGCAACCGAAACGGTGGCGCCGGGAATGCCCATATTGATCGTCGGTGGCATGGCTCAAGGGTACTGACCAACGTCCAGCCAGAGCCAGCCGTACTCTGGCAAGCATGTCTACTGCGCCCTACGGAGTCCGGCTGCTGGTCGGCGCGGCTGCGACCGCGCTCGAGGAGACCATCCGGCTCCCCCAAACGATCCTCACCTACCCGATGACGCTGGCCAGTCAGCTCGCCCAGCTGGTCATGAAGATGCAGCAGGACCTGGCCGAACTCGTCAACAAGGGGGACGAGACCCTCGAGCAGTGGTTCCCGCCGAAGGACGAGCAGCCGGAATGGGCCACGTTCGACGAGGATCTGCTGGACGCGGCACCGGCGGATGTGGCTGCCAGCACCGAACAGCGGGACGGCGCCCGCCTCACCGAGGGCCGCTTCGCGCTGTACACGGACACGCCGAAGGCGACCACCAACGGCTCGGCCACCAACGGTGCCAGCGCGACGACTGCGATCGAGCCGGCAATCGTGACCGACCTCGACTACGCGGCCCTGACCCTGGCCCAGCTGCGGGCCCGGCTGCCCCAGCTCAAGGTCGACGACCTCGAGGCGCTGCTCGCCTACGAGAACAACACGAAGTCCCGCGCGCCGTTCCAGACGCTGCTGGCCAACAGGATCACCCGCGCGACCGCGAAGTGATGCGGTGACAGCTGCCGAGATACCGAACTCGGCCGAGAACCCATGGCCGGTCCGGGCGGTATCCACCCGGGTGGCCAAGTACATCGACCGGCTCGGCACCATCTGGATCGAGGGCCAGCTCACCGAGCTGAAGTTGCGGCAGTCGACGGCCTGGATGGTGCTGCGCGACCCGGCGGCAGACATGTCGCTGTCGGTCAGCTGCCCCCGCGCCCTGGTCGACGACGCCCCGGTGCCGCTGTCCGAGGGCACCCAGGTGATCATGCTGGGCAAGCCGCAGTTCTACACCCACAACGGCTCATTCTCGTTGCGCATCAGCCAGATTCGCGCGGTCGGCATCGGTGAGCTGCTGGCCCGCATCGACCGGCTGCGCCGGCTCCTGGACGCCGAGGGCCTGTTCGATCCGCGACTCAAACGCCCGATTCCGTTCCTGCCCAACACCATTGGCCTGATCACCGGCCGGGCGTCGGCCGCCGAACACGACGTCGTATCCGTCGCCCAAAGCCGTTGGCCCGCAGTCCACTTCGATATCCGCAACACCGCGGTCCAGGGCACGAACGCGGTGCCGCAGATCGTCGAGGCCCTGCGCGCGCTGGACGCCGAACCGGCCGTCGACGTCATCGTGATCGCCCGCGGCGGCGGTAGCGTCGAGGATCTGCTGCCGTTCTCCGACGAGACGCTGTGCCGCGAGATCGCCGCCTGCACCACCCCGGTGGTCAGCGCCGTCGGGCACGAACCGGACAACCCGCTGTGCGACCTGGTCGCCGACCTGCGGGCGGCCACCCCGACCGACGCGGCCAAACGCGTCGTCCCGGACGCCGCCGCCGAGCAGGCACTGGTGACCGACCTGCGCCGGCGCAGCGCCCAGGCCCTGCGCAACTGGGTGCACCGTGAGGCGCGCTTCATCGAGCAGCTGCGCGGCCGCCCGGTCCTGGCCCAGCCGCTACAGGCACTGGATGCCCGTAGCGAGGAGATCACCCGGGCGGTGACGGCCGCGCGCCGCGACATCCGGCGGCTCATCGCCACCGAAACCAATCACGTGGGCCACCTGTCGGCCCGGCTGGCCACCCTGGGCCCGGCCGCGACGCTGGCCCGCGGTTACGCCGTGGTGCAGAACCTGTCGGCGGCGGGCACGGTCCTGCGGTCGGCGCAGGACGCCCCCGCGGGAACCAGACTCCGAATCCGGGTGGCCGACGGCGCCGTCACGACCGTGAGCGAAGGAATATATGACGAACATTAGTCAGCTTGGCTACGAAAAAGCCCGCGACGAACTGATCGAGGTCGTCCGCCAACTGGAAGCGGGCGGGCTCGACCTCGATACCTCGCTCCAGCTCTGGGAAAGGGGCGAACAACTGGCAAAACGGTGCGAAGAGCATCTGGCCGGCGCCCGCAAGAAAGTCGAGGATGCGCTCGCCACGGGCGCCGACGACGAAAATTGATCAGTGCGGTAATTTCTGCAGCACCCTGTTAACTGGAACACGTTTCAGTTATGCTCCTGCACCATGCGTGATGCTTCCCTGACCACAGACCTCGGCCGTGTGCTGGTAACCGGTGGGTCCGGCTTCGTCGGCGCCAACCTGGTGACCGAACTGCTCGACCGCGGCCACCGCGTCCGGTCCTTCGACCGCGTCCCGTCGCCGCTGCCGGAGAACCCGAACCTGGAGACACAGGTCGGCGACATCACCAACCCCGAAGATGTGTCGAAGGCTGTCGCCGATATCGACACGATCATCCACACCGCGGCGATCATCGACCTGATGGGCGGCGCGTCCGTCACCGAGGAGTACCGCAACCGCAGCTTCGGCGTGAACGTCGGCGGCACCGAGAACCTGGTGAAGCTGGGCCGGGCCGCGGGCGTCAAGCGGTTCGTCTACACCGCGTCGAACAGCGTCGTGATGGGTGGCCAGGACATCCAGAACGGCGACGAGTCCATGCCGTACACCACGCGCTTCAACGACCTGTACACCGAGACCAAGGTCGCCGCAGAGAAGTTCGTGCTGTCGCAGAACGATGTCGACGGCATGCTCACCTGTTCCATCCGGCCCAGTGGCATCTGGGGCCGAGGCGACCAGACCATGTTCAGGAAGGTGTTCGAGAACATCCTCGCCGGCCACGTCAAGGTGCTGGTGGGCAACAAGAACATCAAGCTGGACAACTCCTACGTGCACAACCTGATCCACGGTTTCATCCTGGCGGGCGAGCACCTGGTGCCGGGCGGCACGTCACCCGGACAGGCCTACTTCATCAACGACGGCGAACCGCTCAACATGTTCGAGTTCGCCCGCCCCGTCGTCGCCGCGTGCGGCCGCAAGCTGCCCGACTTCCGCGTCTCCGGCAAGCTCGTGCACCGCGCGATGATGGCCTGGCAGTGGCTGCACTTCAAGTTCGGCCTGCCCGAGCCGCTGATCGAGCCGCTGGCCGTGGAGCGCCTCTACCTGAACAACTACTTCTCGATCGCCAAGGCCAAGCGCGACCTGGGCTACGAGCCACTGTTCAACACCGAGCAGGCCATGAAGGAATGCATGCCGTACTACGTCGAGCTCTTCCGTCAGATGGAAGCGGCGGACGCCAAGTAAGAGCTAGCGCGTCATCTCTCCTCGCGAGCAGACGCAAAACTGTCAATTTCGTTGAAATAACGACAGTTTTGTTGGGGGCACCTCCCGCTTGCGGGGGACTGCTCGCGATGGTGTCTGCCGCGTTCAGCGGTAGAGATGCACCGGGTGCTGTGTTGATTTCTCGATGTTCGCCGAGGCTGCCAGGAGCAGGTCGGTGCCGAGCGCGATGAGCGCCCGGGCCGCTGCGATCTCCTCGCCGACCAACGGCGCACTCGGGTCTTTGGGATTGCGGTAGGCATCCCCCGTCGTCGAGAGCGTGTCGTCGCGGAGCCGGGCGTGCGCGCTGGCGTGGGTGTGGACGTCATCTTCGTAGAACTCGATCTCGACGTGCCACTTGTTGGTCAGATCCTTGTCGTACATGTCGATCACCTTCCCTAAACAAGCGTGCTCCTCCCGCCGCCCGTTGACCAGTACCGGTTTCACGCACCTGCCGAACAGGCGCCGCAACCGGTGACGCACCCGTAAAGTCGAACGGGCACAGGAAAATCCGTTTCGACCGAGGAGCTTCGCAATGCCCGACCGCAAACCCAACATCCTGGTGATCTGGGGCGACGATATCGGCATCAGCAACCTGAGTTGTTACAGCGACGGGCTGATGGGCTACCGCACCCCGAACATCGACCGCATCGCCGCCGAGGGCATGCGCTTCACCGACTCGTACGGCGAGCAAAGCTGCACCGCCGGTCGGGCCGCGTTCATCAGCGGGCAAAGCGTGTACCGCACCGGGATGAGCAAAGTCGGCATACCGGGCGTCGACATCGGTTGGGCCGCAGAGGATCCGACCATCGCCGAACTGCTCAAGCCGCTGGGCTACGCCACCGGGCAATTCGGCAAGAACCACTTCGGCGACCTGAACAAGTACCTGCCGACGGTGCACGGCTTCGACGAGTTCTACGGCAACCTGTACCACCTCAATGCCGAAGAAGAGCCCGAGCAAGTCGACTACCCGCACAAGGACCAGTTCCCGCGACTGTACGAGAAGGCGTTGCCGCGCGGGGTGATGAACTGCAAGGCCACCACCGAGGTCTCGTCCGAGCCGGACGACCCGAAGTTCGGTCCCGTCGGCAAGCAGACCATCGAGGACACCGGGCCGCTGACCGCCAAGCGGATGGAGACCATCGACGACGACATCGCCGACCGCACCGTCGACTACATCAAGCGCCAGCACGACGAGGGCAACCCGTTCTTCGTCTGGTGCAACTTCACCCACATGCACCTCTACACACATGTGAAGCCGGAGAGCCGCGGGCAAGCAGGCATCTGGCAGTCCGAGTACCACGACGCGATGATCGATCACGACAAGAACGTCGGCACGGTGCTGGACGTCCTGGACGAACTGGGCATCGCCGACGACACCATCGTCATCTACTCCACCGACAACGGCCCGCACCGCAACACATGGCCCGACGGCGGCACCACCCCGTTCCGTAGTGAGAAGAACACCAACTGGGAGGGCGCCTTCCGGGTGCCGGAGCTGATCCGCTGGCCCGGAAAGATCAAGGCGGGCACGGTTTCCAACGACATCATCCAGCACCACGACTGGCTGCCGACGCTGCTGGCCGCCGCCGGTGACACCGACATCGTCGAGAAGCTCAAGAAGGGGCACAAGGCCGGGGCGGACGGCGAGACCGAGTACAAGGTGCACATCGACGGGTTCAATCTGCTGCCGTACCTGACGGGCGAGGTAGAGCACAGCCCGCGGCGTGGCTTCTTCTACTTCAACGACGACGCCGAGCTGGTGGCGATGCGCTTCGAGAACTGGAAGATCGTCTTCGCCGAGCAGCGCTGCCAGGGCACGCTGCGGATTTGGGCCGAACCGTTCACGCCGCTGCGCGTCCCCAAGCTGTTCAATCTGCGCACCGATCCGTTCGAGTACGCCGACATCACGTCGAACACGTACTACGAGTGGTTCCTGCGGCGCGACTTCTTCGCGTTCTACGCGACGGCCATGGCCGCGGCGTTCCTCGACACGTTCAAGGAGTTCCCGCCGCGGCACCCACCGGCCAGCTTCAGCATCGATCAGATCGTCGAGAAGCTCCACCAGTTCTTGGCGGCAGATTAGGTGCTCGAATCATGGAATGACGGCCCGACGAAGTCGGCGATCGTCGACTTCGTCGGGCGGGTCACCACCACCGGCCCGGATTACATTGCGCCGCAAGACCGGATCGCGGTGTTCGACAACGACGGCACGCTGTGGTGCGAGAAACCGGCCTACATCCAGCTGGATTTCCTGGTGCGCCGGCTGGCCGAGCAAGTCGCGGCCGACCCGGCGCTGATGGACCGGCAGCCGTACGCCGCGGCCGCGTCGGGAGATCTCGCGTGGTTCGGCAACGCCGTCACCAAGCACTATCAGGGCGATGACAGCGATCTGAAAGTGCTTGGTGCGGCCGTGCTTTCGGCGCACTCCGGGATCACCGTCGAGGAACATGCCGCGCGGGTGGCGGCGTTCTTCGCCGAGGTCCGTCATCCGACGCTGGACCGCTCGTACACCGAATGCGGCTACGTGCCGATGATCGAGCTGCTGCGCTACCTGGAATCGAGCGGGTTCACCTGCTACATCGCCTCCGGCGGCGGACGCGATTTCATGCGGCCCGTGACGGCTGCGATGTACGGCATTCCGCCCGAGCGGGTGGTCGGCAGTTCCGTTGCGCTGCAATACCAGGACGGCGAACTGCTCACGACGGCCCAACCGGAGTACCTCGACGACGGGCCCATCAAGCCGGTGCGGATCTGGGGACGGATCGGGCGCCGGCCGATCTTCGCCGCGGGCAACTCCAACGGCGACATCGAGATGCTCGAATACGCCCGCGGCTTCCGGATGCTGGTGCTGCACGACGATGCCGAACGCGAATTCGATTACGTCGCAGGGGCGGAACGGGCGCTGGAGCGGGCGAAGACCGAGAGCTGGACCGTCGCGAGCATGCAGTCGGACTGGGCCGCCGTGTTCGATGCCTGACGCATTGGCCTGGATTCCGGCGCAGACCGCCATGCTGGGTTCCGACCGGCACTACCCCGAGGAGGCCCCGGCCCGCGAGGTCACCGTCGACGGTTTCTGGATTCAGCCGCACCAGGTGACCAATGAAGCGTTCGGCGCCTTCGTCGACGCCACCGGCTACGTCACCGTCGCCGAACGGCCGCTCAACCCCGCCGACTATCCGGGCGCCCCGGCGGAGAATCTGCAACCGGGCTCGATGGTGTTCCGCCGCACCCCCGGCCCCGTCGACCTGCGGCACCTCAGCCAGTGGTGGACGTGGACGCCGGGTGCGTGCTGGAACCACCCGCGTGGCCCGAAGTCGTCGCTGCGGAACCGGGAGCACCATCCCGTCGTGCATGTGGCGTTCGAGGACGCCGCGGCGTACGCCGACTGGGCGGGGCTGGCCCTGCCAACCGAGGCGCAGTGGGAGGTCGCCGCCCGCGGCGGACTGGACCGCGCCACGTACACCTGGGGTACGGAATCCGAGCAGCCCGGGCAGCGGCTGGCCAACTATTGGCACGGCGAGTTCCCCTACCTGCCGGACACCGGCTACGGCCAGACCACGCCGGTGGGCAGCTTCCCGGCGAACGGCTACGGCCTGTTCGACATGGCCGGCAATGTCTGGGAGTGGACGACCGACTTCTACGGCGCCACCCGCGACAGCGGGCCGTGTTGCGCCGCAGACAGTTACGACCCAGAGCAGCCGCAATTCCAGGTACCGCGGCGGGTGATCAAGGGCGGGTCGTTCCTCTGCGCGGACAGCTACTGCCTGCGCTACCGGCCGGCGGCCCGTCGTCCACAAGCCGTCGACACGGGGATGAGTCACGTCGGATTCAGGTGTATACAGATTGAGTAATCTGTTCACTCCGCTCGGGGTGACGCGATCGCCTCGGCCCAGGAGAAACCAGTGAGCACACAGCGCAACGCCCTCGTCGTCGGCGGGGCATCCGGTATCGGCTGGGCCACCGCCCAGGGCCTGGCCGCACAGGGCTACCGCGTCACCATCGCCGACCGGAACGCCGAACTCGCCGAATCCCGCGCCACCGAACTCGGCGCGCCGCACACGTCGGTCGTCGTCGAGGTGACCGACGAGGCCTCCGTCGCTGCCGCCTTCGAGCAGGTCGGTGAGCTCGACGCCGTCGTCAGCTGTGCCGGATTCTCGACCTTCGGGCTCATCGTCGACATGCCGGTCGAGGATTTCCGGGCCGTCGTCGACTGCTGCCTGACGGGCTCGTTCATCGTCGCCAAGTACGCCGGCCGCCAGCTCCGCGAGGGCGGGTCACTGGTGTGCATCTCGTCGCTCAACGGCCGCCAGCCGGCCATCGGCATGAGCGCCTACAGCGCGGCAAAAGCCGGCCTGTCGATGCTGACCGAGGTGGCCGCATTGGAGTTGGGCCCCAAGGGAATTCGCGTCAACGCCGTCGCCCCAGGCTTTGTGGCCACCCCACTGACCGAGGGCGCGGCACTGATCCCCGGCGTCGTCGACGAGTACGTGGAGAACACCGCGCTGGGCCGCGCCGGCGCCCCCGAGGACATCGCGAACGCCGTGCTGTTCCTGTGCTCGGAGCAGTCGTCGTGGATGACGGGCGAGGTGCTCGACCTCAACGGCGGCGCGCACCTCAAGCGCTACCCCGACATCATGAGCCACGTGCTGAAGCTCGCGTCGGGGTAGCGATCGGCGACAAATCGGACAGAATCACCCGCATGGACACCGATTTCACGGTCACCCAGAAGCGGGCACTTGCCATCGCGACGGTCATGGCGGTCGGGTTCGGCGCCTATTTCCTGCGGAGCCAGTTCATGCTGGTCATGGTCGCCGGCGTGGTGGCCTACCTGTTCACCCCGTTGTTCCGCCGGCTGTCGACGCGGCTGAGCACCGGACTGTCGGCCACGCTGACGCTGCTGGCCGCGCTGGTCGTGGTGGTCGTGCCGATCAGCGGGGCCGTCGCCATCGGCATCGTTCAGATCAGCAGCATGATCCGCAATGTGTCGGACTGGGTGAGCCGCACCGACATGGGCGCACTGGGCACCCGCTCGCTACAGGCCGTCAACGACCTGCTGGCACGAATCCCGTACCTGCACGACGTGACGCTGACGAGCGAATCACTCCAGAAATGGATCATCACGTTCGCGCAGCGCGCCGGTGCATGGGGCCTGAACGTGCTGCAGGACGCGGCGGGCGGACTGTTCGGCGCGCTGGCCGGTGCGGTGATCTTCCTCTACGTGTTCATCTCGCTACTGGTCAACGGTGACGAAGTGGTCCTGCTGATCCGGCGGCTCAATCCGCTCGGCGAAGAGGTCACCGACCTGTACCTGGCCAAGATGGGCGCCATGGTCCGCGGGACGGTCCTCGGCCAGTTCGTCATCGCCCTGGCTCAGGGTGTGGCAGGCGCGATTTCGATCTATATCGCCGGATTCCACGACGGGTTCTTCATCTTCGCGATCCTGCTGAGTGCCCTGTCGGTGATCCCGCTGGGCGGTGGCATCGTCAGCATCCCGTTCGGCATCGGCCTGGCGTTGTTCGGCAATGTCGGCGGCGGACTGTTCGTGATCCTGTTCCACATCCTGGTGGTCACCAATATCGACAATGTGCTCCGGCCGATCCTGGTGCCCCGCGCGGCCCGGCTGGATTCCGCACTGATGCTGCTGTCGGTGTTCTCCGGGATCGCGATGTTCGGTTTCCTGGGACTGGTGATCGGCCCGGTGCTGATGATCGTCGTCGTCACCACGATCAGCGTGTATCTCGCTGTGTACAAAGGCGTTCCGCTGAGCGACCCGGAACCCGACGGACCCCGGGCACCGGGACGCCTTTCCCGGCTGAGCGCCGCACTGTGGGCCCGAATGCGCCGATCGCAACCGGCTACCGCAGTGGCTGTGCCTGCTGCGTCGCCTCCGCCAGCGTCCGATAATCCACCGGCCCCGCCGACCCACTGACCGCGACCTGCGCCGGGCCGGTCGGCCCGTCGAGCCTGGCGGTCCAGATCGGTTCGGTGCCCTGCTGGTCTTCGCCCGCACCCTCGTAGACCACCCAGTGCACGCCGCCCAGATCCTGGGCACCGGTCGGGTACATACCGCTGTGGATCGAGGCGACCAGCTTGTCCTCGTCGGCATTGCTCTGGGTCAGCGCCACGAACATGCCGGCGGCGGTCAGATAACCCACCTTGGACGTCAACGCCCGCGTGGGCTGCTTGGTGACGGGATCGATACGACCCGCCTCGATGCTGCCGCGGGACCCCGAATTGGCATGCCACCCCGACGGCAGCTCGGGCACGCGGATCGGGATGTGCAGCGCCGCGGCGTCGGCCTTGAGGGCGGCCGGGGCGTCGTACTGCGGCGCCGGACCCTTGCCCGGCCCCTGCGGCGCGAACGAGCACATCCCGAGCATCCCGGCCAGCGCGATACAGGCCACCACCAGCGGGGCGATCGACCAGAACATGTCACGGCCGTCCTGCAGCAGCCGGTCCTTCGCCGGGCGCGGCACCGGCACCGACTGGCCCTCGGCGACCACCTCGGGTGCGGCGATCGGCTGGCCCTCAGGTTCCGGGGATGATGACGTCACGGTGCTCAGTATCCCAGCTCCCCGACGCGCACTGGCTAATGGGACAATCTGCGCATGACGCCTTCGCGCCGGGAAGCCCCAGACCGCAACCTCGCACTCGAACTCGTCCGGGTCACTGAAGCCGGGGCCATGGCCGCCGGCCGCTGGGTTGGCCGCGGTGACAAGGAAGGCGGTGACGGCGCGGCCGTCGACGCCATGCGTGAGCTGGTCAATTCGGTATCGATGCGCGGTGTCGTGGTCATCGGCGAGGGCGAGAAGGACCACGCCCCGATGCTCTACAACGGCGAAGAGGTCGGCAACGGCGACGGCCCCGACTGCGACTTCGCCGTCGACCCGGTCGACGGCACCACGCTGATGAGCAAGGGCATGCCCAACGCCATCTCGGTGCTGGCAGTCTCCGAGCGCGGCACCATGTTCGACCCGTCGGCCGTCTTCTACATGAACAAGATCGCCGTCGGACCCGACGCGGCCGACGTCATCGACATCACTGTGCCCATCGGCGAGAACATCCGCCGGGTCGCCAAGAAGCTCAACGAATCCGTGGCCGATGTCACAGTGTGCATCCTGGACCGGCCCCGGCACGCCCAGCTGATCAGCGAGGTCCGTGAGGCCGGCGCCCGCATCCGGCTGATCTCCGACGGCGACGTCGCCGGCGCCATCTCCGCCTGCCGCCCCGAGTCCGGCACCGACATCCTGGCCGGCATCGGCGGCACCCCCGAGGGCATCATCGCCGCGGCCGCCATCCGCTGCATGGGCGGCGCGATCCAGGCCGTCCTCGCCCCGACCGACGACGACGAGCGCCAGCGCGCCCTGGACCGCGGCTATGACCTGGACCGCGTGCTGACCACCGAAGACCTGGTCGCCGGCGACAACGTCTTCTTCTGCGCCACCGGCGTCACCGACGGCGACCTGCTCAACGGCGTGCGTTACTTCGCCGGCGGTTGCACCACCCAGTCGATCGTGATGCGCTCGAAGTCCGGCACCGTCCGGATGATCGAGGCCTACCACCGGCTCTCCAAGCTCAACGAGTACTCCGCAGTGGACTTCACCGGCGACCTGTCCGCTGCACACCCCCTGCCGTAATTCCGTTCACCTCAACAAAAGGGAGCACATGTCCGACAACGATGTCGAATACCGCATCGAGCACGACACCATGGGCGAGGTCCGGGTGCCGATCAACGCCCTGTGGCGCGCGCAGACGCAACGAGCGGTGGAGAACTTCCCGATCTCGTTCCGCGGCCTGGAGCGCACTCAGATCCGCGCGCTCGGCCTGCTGAAGGGCGCCTGCGCGCAGGTCAACAAGGACCTGGGCCTGCTGGCCGCCGACAAGGCCGACGCAATCATCGCCGCCGCCGGTGAGATCGCCGACGGTCTGCACGACGACCAGTTCCCCATCGACGTCTTCCAGACCGGTTCGGGCACCAGCTCGAACATGAACGCCAACGAGGTCATCGCCTCGATCGCGGGCCGCAACGGCGTCGAGGTCCACCCCAACGACCACGTCAACATGTCGCAGAGCTCCAACGACACCTTCCCCACCGCCACGCACATCGCGGCGACGGAAGCCGCTGTGCGCCACCTGATCCCGGCGCTCGAGGTGCTGCACGAGTCGCTGGCCAACAAGGCCCGCGCGTGGCGCACCGTCGTCAAGTCCGGCCGCACCCATCTCATGGACGCCGTGCCCGTCACCCTGGGCCAGGAGTTCGGCGGCTACGCCCGCCAGGTCGAGGCCGGCATCGAGCGCGTCAAGGGGACGCTGCCCCGCCTGGGTGAGCTGGCCATCGGCGGCACCGCCGTCGGCACCGGCCTGAACGCCCCCGACGGCTTCGGCGCCAAGGTCGTCGAGGTGCTGGTGAACCAGACCGGCATCGCCGAACTGCGCACCGCCGCAGACTCTTTCGAGGCGCAGGCCGCCCGTGACGGACTCGTCGAGGCCTCCGGCGCACTGAAGACCATCGCGGTGTCGCTGACCAAGATCGCCAACGACGTCCGCTGGATGGGCTCGGGCCCGCTGACCGGCCTCGGCGAAATCCAGCTGCCCGACCTGCAGCCGGGCAGCTCGATCATGCCGGGCAAGGTGAATCCCGTTCTGCCCGAAGCGGTTACCCAGGTGGCCGCACAGGTCATCGGCAACGACGCGGCGGTCACCGTCGGCGGCCTGTCCGGTGCCTTCGAGCTGAACGTGTACATCCCGATGATGGCCCGCAACGTGCTGGAATCCTTCACGCTGCTGTCCAACGTGTCCCGGCTGTTCGCGTCCAAGTGCATCGACGGCCTCGTCGCCAACGAGGACCACCTGCGCACGCTGGCGGAGTCGTCGCCGTCGATCGTGACGCCGCTGAACTCGGCCATCGGCTACGAGGAAGCCGCCAAGGTGGCCAAGGAAGCCCTCAAGGAGAAGAAGACCATCCGGCAGACGGTCATCGACCGCGGCCTGATCGGCGACAACCTCTCCGAGGCCGAGCTGGACAAGCGCCTCGACGTGCTGGCCATGGCGAAGGTCAAGGACGGCGAGTAGTTCTCGCGTCGAAAATGCCCCCTTCCTCGGGAGGGGGCATTTTTGTGCGCTCGGGCGGGTTCCTTCTCACAACCTCGGTGCCGACGATGTGAATAGGTCCTTACGGCGCAGATACGGCTGGGAAACGGGATTCGCCCGCGTATTTGCGATCGTGTTGCAATGGCGGCCGACCTCACTGATTCGTATCGAGGTACCCGGCTGGACGCCGTCCCGTGCATGACGCACGGGCGTTACCACATGCCGCACACACACGCCGTGGAGCCGATGCCCAAATCCCAGGCTGATGTCCTCAAACTGGTGACGACCTCACCGGGGCAACGGAACGCCGACGTGCTGCAGGCCAGGCTGTTCATCGAACTGCTCGAAGAAGAGCTGGGCGAGCTGAACCTGCAGCTGGCGGCGACGGAGCGCCGGGCGGCGAAACAGGGCGCCGACAAGCACCTCGAGGTGCTGCGTTCGAGGATGGCCGACGTCATGGCCATGGTCGATGCGATCGCCGACCGCTTCCCCACTGCCTAGCGTTCCCTCGCGAGCAGACACAAAACTGTCCATTTCCAGGCGAAAACGACAGTTATTCGTCTGCTCGCGGAATTACTGACCGTTGTTCGAGCCGCCGGAGTTGGCGCCCGGGATGTCCGTGATCGGGATGTTCGGCATCGGCGGCGGCGACGGGGTGTTGGGCAGCGTCGGAATCTCTGCCGGCGGGATGTCGGTGAGCCCGTTGACTGGCGGGCCGTTGTCGCGGCTGCCGTAGCTGGTGCCCGGCTCGCGATGGCCGACCATGTGGCTGACCGTCACCAGGTGGTAGCCGTTGGCCTTGAGCACCGGGATGAACTGCTGCACCAGGTCGACCGTCGACGAGTAAGTGTCGTGGAACAGCACCACCGAATTCGGCTTGATCTGCGTCATCAGCATGTAGCGGGTGGCCGCGGTGTTGGAGTCATTGGCCCAGTCGAACGGGATGACGTCCCAGTTGATGTCGGCCAGGCCCTGCTTCTTGGCCTCGGCGAGCACCTGGTCGTTGATCAGACCGCCGGCGGTGCGGACCAGCTTCGGCCGCTGCCCGGTGGCCTTCTCGATGGCGTCACTGGCCTTGCTGAACTGGCCCGCGATGAACTCCGGCGGGATCGTCGTCATGTTGGGGTGTTCCCAGGTGTGGCTGCCCAGCTCCATCCCGGCGTCGACGACGCGCTTGGCGCCGGCCGGGTTGGCGGCGACCTTGTTGCCGATCTCGAAGAACGTCGCCTTGGCGTCGTTGTCCTGCAGGATTTTCAGCAGCCGGTCGGTGTACGGGCTGGGACCGTCGTCGAAGGTCAGCGCGATGCACTTGTACTTGCTGCAGTCGACTTCGTCGGCCTTGGCGACATTACCGGTCTGGCACCCGACCACGACGATCGTCACGCCGGCGCAGACGCCGAGGACGGTTCGCCAATAGGACCAAAACGGGCTCTCGGGTCGGCGTGGCACGGGAGAAATGCTACCGGCCGCGGCTGACTGGTCCCTGACCCCGGCGTAGTGGGGGCTAGCACTACCGCCGAATGTGCGGCTAGCGCCATGGTGCCGGAGTTTCTCGTCGAGCAGGGTTGACCACACACAACATCGGAATGAAGGGAGCATTTCATGAGTTCGACGGTTCGCGAGGATCTGATCCTGTCGCAGGCGGTGATAACCGCAGAAGTGCGGGCGCCGTTTGATCACGTCGACATCGCGCGGTGGTTGAAAACCCTCCCGACACACGAATATCAGCGGTGCGCCCCGGGCGACCACAAGGCGGCCGGCTACACCGTCGACGACGACGGAACCCCGATGTCCATCAACGTGGAGATGATCGGCACCGGATTGGTGGTGCAGCAGTACCGGTTCGAGGTCGCCGAGCCGCACTACTGCCGGATGGTTTCGCTATCGGATGTGTTTACCCCGCTCGGATGGACCAGCACGCAGGTCATCTGGGAACTGCGGATGGAGCAGCTCGACGGTGACCGCTGCCGCTACACCAACACGGTCACCTCGCACCCCACCGAGCATTTCTTGGAATTCATCGCCCAGCACGGGCAGACCTTCGCCGAGGCAGCCGCCGCCCGTCAGGACGCCTCCGGACGCCACTGCCGTGTCGAGACCCCGCGGTACGCCCAGAGCATCGCCCGCTGGGCGGCCGACCGCGCCGCAACCGCCGCATAGTCACCCAACCAGGCAAAGGAGACTTCGCATGCCCTCAGCAGTGCTGTTTGACCATCCCGGCGACCCCGGCGTTTTGCACTGGCAACCCGTGGACCCCGTTCTGCCCGGCCCGGGCGAGGTGGTGATCGGTGTCGAGGCCGCCGGGATCAACAACGCCGACCTGCTTCAGCGGCGCGGACGGTACCCGGTGCCGCCCGGGGCGCCGCGTCCGCTCGGGCTGGAATGCGCGGGAACCATCGTCGCGATTGGCGAGGGCGTCACCGGTTGGTCGCCGGGTGACCAGGTGTGCGCCCTGCTCGACGGCGGCGGCTACGCCGACCAGGTCGCGGTGCGCGCGACCCAGCTGATGCCGATCCCGCAAGGGCTGAGCATGATCGAAGCCGCCGCGATCCCGGAGGTGGCCTGCACGGTGTACTCCAATCTCGCGATGGTCGCCGGACTCACCCACGGGCACAGCGTGCTCATCCACGGCGCCGGTGGCGGCATCGGCACGTTCGCCATTCAGTGGGCCGCCGCCATCGGTGTTGACGTCATCACGACCGCCGGCAGCGACGACAAGGTGCACGCCGGGCGAGACCTGGGCGCGCGCACGGCGATCAACTACCGCACCGAAGATTTCGTCGCCGCCACGCTGTCCGCCACCGGTGGTCGCGGGGTTGACTCCATCCTCGACGTGGTGGGCTCGAGCTACCTGGACCGCAACCTTGAGTGCCTCGCACCCGACGGGCACCTGGTCGTCATCGGCGGTTCCACGGAGCCCGCGATGTTGGACCTCGGCCTGCTGATGGCGAAGCGAGCCAGCGTCACCGCCACGATGCTGCGGGCCCGCCCCGCCGAGCAGAAAGCCGCGATCGTCGCCGGCGTCATCCGGGAGGTGCTGCCCTTGTTCGAGACAAAGGCCATCCGCCCGATGGTCGACACCGTCGTACCGCTACACGACGCCGGGCAGGCTCACCGGTTGATGGAGTCCGGAGAGACCGTCGGCAAAGTCATCCTCGACAATCACGTCACGGCAGGGTGCCGGGGCTGATCTCCTCGAGCATCTCGGTGACCAGCGCGGCGATCGGCGACCGTTCGCTGCGCATCAGGGTGATGTGCGCGAACAGCGGGTGGCCCTTGAGCTTCTCGATCACCGCGGCGACACCGTCATGCCGGCCGACGCGCAGGTTGTCGCGCTGGGCGACGTCGTGCGTGAGCACCACCCGCGAACCGCTGCCGAGGCGAGACAGCACCGTCAGCAGCACGTTGCGCTCCAGCGACTGCGCCTCATCGACGATGACGAACGAGTCGTGCAGCGAGCGACCGCGAATGTGCGTGAGCGGCAACACTTCCAGCATTCCGCGGGACAGCACCTCTTCGAGCACGGCCGGGCTGGCCAGTCCTTCCAGAGTGTCGAAGACGGCCTGCGCCCACGGGCCCATCTTCTCGCTCTCGCTGCCCGGCAGGTAGCCAAGGTCTTGTCCGCCAACGGCATACAGCGGGCGGAACACCACGACCTTGCGCTGGGTGCGACGCTCGAGCACCGCCTCCAGGCCGGCGCACAGCGCCAGCGCCGACTTGCCGGTACCGGCCTTGCCGCCGAGCGAGACGATGCCGACGGATTCGTCGAGCAGCAGATCGAGGGCGACGCGTTGTTCGGCTGACCTTCCCCGGAGGCCGAACACTTCGCGATCACCACGGACCAGCTGCACCCGCTTCTCGGCATTGACCCGGCCGAGTGCGTGCGAGGTGCCGCCGAGCAACCGAATCCCGGTGTGGCACGGCAGATCCCGCGCCTCGAGAATGTCGACCTCGCCGTCGGCGAACAGCGTGTCGATATCGTCCGGCGCGGCATCCATCTCGGTCATGCCCGTCCAGCCCGAGGTGATGACATCCTGCGCGTGGTATTCGTCGGCGATCAGACCCACCGCACCGGCCTTGACGCGCAGCGGAATGTCCTTGCTGACCAACGTGACTCGCTTGCCTTCGGCGGCGAGGTTGGCGGCGCAGGCCAGGATGCGGTGGTCGTTGGTATCGGTGCGGAAGCCCGAGGGCAGCACCGACTGGTCGACGTGGTTCAGCTCAACTTGGAGCGAACCACCTTGTGTCCCAACGGGAATCGGTTGATCCAGCCGTCCGTGCTCCAAACGCAGGTCGTCGAACATGCGCAGCGCCTGCCGGGCGAACCATCCCAGTTCGTGGTGATGGCGTTTACCTTCCAGCTCGCTGATGACCACCAGGGGGACAACCACTTCGTGCTCGGCGAAACGCGTGCAAGCCCAAGGATCGGACAACAGCACGGAGGTATCGAGCACATAGGTACGGACCTGCGAATCAGACACGTGGCGCTCCTCGGCCCGTGCGGCCCCACACGAGTACTTCGGTGGACGCAGCGGTACCTGGACCGGGGCCGGTCCCAATCTCGAATCGGGTACCGCCCGGATAGCAGAGCAGTTCGCTAGCCATCACCGGCGACGCTACTCTCGGCTGCCGCACCCCGCTGGCTGGCGCGCCGTGACTGTTTTGTGACGTCTAGATGAACTGAGCGAGCGACGGTTCGTCGCCCAGGCCCCACGCCTTGATGCGGTCGGAGATGACCGTACGCAGCGCCGCGGCGTCGAAGATGCCGGCGTCGGCAACCACCTGGACTTTGTCCTGGTAGGCGTCGATATCCGCGCCGATGACCTCGATGCCCGCGGCCCGGGCGGCGATGGCGGCGATGGTCTCGTCGCGGTGCGTCTCGAGCAGGTGGGTGACCAGATTGGCGAAGAACTCCTCGTGCCGCTCTTCGTCACGCGCGATGCGGCCGGCCATGGCGGCGAGCACGGGCTCCTCGATCTGGGCCTGCAGGTTGCGGGTGAAGACGGCGTGCGCACGCTCGAAGAACGCCATGAAGACCAGCGTCTCGATCTGGCTGAACTTGTCGGCCCGGTAGCCCTTCATGGCGTGCGCGACGCGGACGTCCTCGTTGGCCGTCGGGTCGATCTCGCGGCACACCACGAGGTAGTTGCGCAGCGCGATGGCGTGCAGGTGCTCCTCGGCGGTCCAGCGGCCCAGCCAGCGGCCCCACTTGTCTTCGAGGATGAAGTGCTCGACCAGCTCACGGTGGTAGCCCGCGAGGTTGTCCTTGGTGATGAGCAGGATTTCCAGCGCATCGGTGACCGGCTTGGGCAGCGTGACACTCGAGGCATCCCAGTCGGTGCCACCGAGGAAGGCGAAGTTCTCGCCCTGCTCGAACGGCACGTAGTCGTGGGCGTACCAGGCTTCCTCGGTCCCGAGGTGCCGGGACAGCTCGTGGCCCACGACGGGATCGAGCTCAAGGGTCAGCGCGTTCGCAACGGGTTTCGCAGCCATGAAAGTAACTGTAACCCGAGTACACATGTTTTTGAAATCAGCCTCGCCGAACGAACGTGGGGCCTATGACCGAAATCTCGCGATTTCTGCGGTCACAGGCCCCACGTTCGGCACAAACTCAGGGCGTCAGAGCGTCAGACCCGGGTACAGCGGGTTGGCGTCCAGCATCTCGGCCGAGGCCGCGCGGACGCGGTCGGCGGTGCCGTCGGCCAGCGTGTACTTGGCCTTGGACGGCCCATTCGACGCAGCGGTCGGCTGGGTGTTCGACAGCACGTCCACCACCAGCTCGGCGACCTTGTCGAACTCGTCGGCGCCGAAACCACGCGTGGTCAGTGCCGGGGTGCCGAAGCGGATGCCGCTGGAGTACCAGGCGCCGTTCGGGTCGTTCGGGATCGAGTTGCGGTTGGTGACCACACCGGCGTCCAGCAGCGCGGACTCGGCCTGCCGGCCCGTGAGCCCGAAGGACTGCACGTCCAGCAGCACCAGGTGGTTGTCGGTGCCGCCGGTGACCAGCGTCGCGCCACGCTTGAGGAAGCCGTCAGCCAGCGACTTGGCGTTGTCGGCGACGTTCTGGGCGTAGGTCTGGAACTCGGGCTGGCGGGCCTCGGCCAGCGCGACGGCCTTGGCGGCCATCACGTGCGAGAGCGGGCCGCCGAGCACCATCGGGCAGCCCTTGTCGACGGCCGGGGCGTATTCCTCGGTCGCCAGCACCAGGCCACCGCGCGGACCGCGCAGCGACTTGTGCGTCGTCGTGGTGGTGACGTGGGCATGCGGCACCGGGTTCTCGTCGCCGGTGAACACCTTGCCCGCGACCAGACCGGCGAAGTGCGCCATGTCGACCATCAGGGTGGCGCCGACCTCGTCGGCGATCTCGCGCATCTTGGCGAAGTTCACGCGGCGCGGGTAGGCCGAGTAGCCGGCGACCAGCACCAGCGGCTTGAACTCGCGGGCGGCAGCGGCGACGGCGTCGTAGTCGATGAGGCCGGTCTGCGCATCGGTGCCGTAGCTGCGCTGGTGGAACATCTTGCCCGAGATGTTGGGGCGGAAACCGTGGGTGAGGTGGCCGCCGGTGTCCAGCGACATGCCCAGCAGGCGCTGGTTGCCCAGCTTGCTGCGCAGCTTCTCCCAGTCCTCCTCGGACAGGTCGTTGACGTGCTTGGCGCCCAGTTCGGCGAGGCCGGGGGCCTCGATGCGGGTGGCCAGGATGGCCCAGAACGCGACCAGGTTGGCGTCGATACCCGAGTGCGGCTGCGCGTAGGCGTACGGGGCGCCGAACAGTTCACGGGCATGCTCGGCGGCCAGCGCCTCGACGGTGTCGACGTTCTGGCAGGCAGCGTAGAACCGGTGCCCGACGGTGCCCTCGGCGTACTTGTCGGAGAACCAGGTGCCCATGGTCAGCAGCACGGCGGGCGACGCGTAGTTCTCGCTGGCGATCAGCTTCAGCGAACTGCGTTGATCCTCAAGCTCTTTCCGGGTCGCCGCGGCGACGCGGGGCTCGACCTGCTCGATGACCCGCAGCGCCGCCTGGTAGGCCTCGCTGGCGGTGGCGGCGTAGCCGGCACCCAGGCCGGACTTGGACACGGAAGCGTCTGCGGTCATGCGTTCAGAATAGTGCGCTGGTCTCTGCGCTCCTGCCCCAGGATGGCTAGCCCGTGGGCGGGTACGGCGGCTGCACAGCGGCGAGACCTTTGGTGAGCTTGGAGAACAGCACGCACCACGCGACCGGCCCAGCGATGATGCAGCCCCACCAGAGCAGCCCGCTCACTGTTTCCGACCAGGACGGCTCACCGAGCAGTTTCATCAGGATCGACGGATAGGTAGGACCGTCACCGCCATCGGGAGCGAACAACCCGAAGCCGAACATCGCCGACCATAAGGCGACCTGTGCGCGCGTCTGCCCGACTGTGAGGTCCCGCCCGGGTAGCCGGCGAATCATCCTGGTGGTCGCCAGCAGACACGCCAGGAGAAGAGGCGAGAAGAAGATCGTGAACAGCGCTATCCAGCCCAGCGGCACGAAAAGTCCCCGCCCGATCGCCATCCACGCCACCAACAGGATGTTGAGTGGCATGGCCTGGCCGGCGCTGTCCCGCGGCAGGGTCGACACCGTCCGGGCCTAATTCCGCAAGGACGACGGGATCAGCGGCTCGTCGAGCAGGCGGCCGAACCGCGCGGTGAGGGTGACGTCGTCAGGCCGGGCATCGAGCCAGCCCCGCAGCAGCCGGTAACCCTCGACGTACGTCGACGTGTAGGCGCGCCACAACGGCGACGACAGGAACCGCATGGACTGCCGGGCCCGCTCCGGACTGGTCAGCAGCCAGCGCTGCAGGAAGGTGACGACGTCGTCCGCGTCGCGATGTTCGTCGTGCAGCATCAGCGCGGCGTCCTGACGGACGTCGGCCAGCGCGGCGCTCGCCGCGGAGATCGCCTCGGCACGTTCGCCGTCGAAACGCAGGCCCAGGTCGGCGTAGATTTCGGCGGCCCAGCTGCCCCAGTTGTCGGGCACCGCCGCGTGCAGCGCCAGGTCCGCAAGGCCCTCGGCCATCAGGCACTGCGGGGTGTTGACCAGGAAGATGGTCTGCTCGGCCTGGCCGCCCAGCTCGACGAGGCCGGCTTCCTTGCGGCAGTGCTCGGTGTGGTGACCCGGGTACGACTCGTGCGCCACCAGCCGCGGCAGGTTCGACATCTGCTGCTTGAGGTCGGCGTTGACCGCGACCGTCGACCGGAAATTGCCCTCGTAGTAGTTGAAGCCCGACCACGGCTTGTCGGTGACGATCTCGTAGTTGATCGTCTCGGTGTCGGGCAGCGGGAAGTCCGCCCGGACACGGTCGCGCAGCGCCGAGGAGAACGCGTAGATGCACTCCTCGAGCCGCTCGGGCGGAATCTCCTCGCCGGATCGGTGGGCCTGCATGCGCTCGACCAGCGGGCCGCTGCCGCCCAGCGCCTCGTCCAGCGCGCGGTGCGCCTCGCGGTACCGGTCCTCGTCGCCTTTTGCGATCGAGACGTCGAAGTAGTCGCGGACCTCGTCGACGAAGCCGACGTCCTCCCCCGCGAACTTGCGCCCCGCACAGTCCAGGGCCCGCAGATGGGCCTTGAGATAGTCCGCCCGCTGCGGGTTCAGGCCGGAGCCGTCGACCTCGCCGTGCAAGCGGCGCGCCTGCCGGGCCAGCGCCGCGGGGTCCGGCGCGGCCTCATCGGCGACCGCGGCCCGCAGCGCGGGGTCCCCGGTGAACGAGTCGACGTAGCCCTCCTCGATGCGGTCGAACCGCAGACCGAGCAGCAGGTATTCGCGGATCAAGCCGTCTGCGGCGGTATCGGTAACCGGCATCGGGATATGCCCAGTGCTCATATCCGCCACGTTAGCCGGTACCCCCGCGTTCACCGCGCGGCAATTACTGCAAGACTGGGCGCATGCCGCGGCCGAGCGAGCCGAGTCCCTACGTCGAGTTCGACAGGCGCCAATGGCGCGCACTGCGTATGGCGACTCCCCTGAAACTCACTGCTCATGAACTGCTGGGCCTGCGCGGTATGGGCGAGCAACTCGACCTGCTGGAAGTCGAAGAGGTCTATCTGCCGCTGGCCCGTCTGATCCACCTGCAGGTCGCCGCCCGGCAGCGCCTCTTCGCGGCCACCTCCGAGTTCCTCGGCGAGCCCCAGCAGAGCCCGGACCGGCCGGTGCCGTTCATCATCGGCGTGGCCGGCAGCGTCGCCGTCGGCAAGTCGACCACCGCCCGTGTGCTGCAGGCGCTGCTCGCCCGGTTCGGCCACCACCCGCGCGTCGACCTGGTGACCACCGACGGCTTCCTGTACCCGAACGCCGAGCTGACGCGGCGAAAGATCATGCACCGCAAGGGCTTTCCGGAAAGCTACGACCGTCGTGCGCTGATGCGCTTCGTCACCGCGGTCAAGTCGGGCGCCGATCAGGCGTCCGCCCCGGTGTACTCGCACCTGATCTACGACATCGTGCCCGGCGAGAAGGTCGTCGTCCGGCATCCCGACATCCTGATCATCGAGGGACTCAACGTCCTGCAGACCGGGCCGGCCCTGATGATCTCGGACCTGTTCGACTTCTCGGTGTACGTCGACGCCCGGATCGAAGACATCGAGCAGTGGTACGTGTCGCGGTTCCTGGCGATGCGCGCCGGCGCATTCGCCAATCCGCAGTCGCACTTCCACCACTACTCGACACTGACCGACGAGCAGGCGATCTTCGCCGCCCGCGACATCTGGCAGTCCATCAACCTGCCCAACCTGATCCACAACATCCTGCCGACCCGGCCGCGCGCCACCCTGGTGCTGCGCAAAGACGCCGACCACGCCATCAACCGGCTGCGTCTCCGCAAGCTCTAGACAGTGATTTGTGCACGTTCCGTCACGGTCAGCGTGACGGAACGTGCACAAATCCCCGGTGATCAGGCGCGGCGGACGCCCTGGTACTGCAGCTCGGCCATCGCCAGCGTGTAGACGGCGCTGACGATCATCATGGCCACGCCGGTCGTCGTCAGTGGCCAGACGTCGTCGACGATGGCCAGAATCGCGGCGATGGTGAAGACCACGTTGGCGATCGCGACGGCGATGCCGGGACGGCGCACCGCCGCCATGGTCGACAACCCGTAGACGACGGCGCCGTAGCCGACGAGGACCGCGGCCAACACGTAGACGGCCGACTGCGGGATACCCGACTCCGCCGCCACGGCGCCGGCCGCGGCCGCCATGATGACGCCGGCGGCGCCGCTGATGAGCGCATCGGCCCGGAGGGCCAGGCGAAGCAGGCGGTCGGACCGGACGCGGACAGGTGAAGTGATGGTGGTCATGGATTTTCCTTTCATCGAGTGGTGACTTCGGCGTGATTCGTCACGTTGATCGATACGAATCACGCCGAAATCGCTTGGGGAAGGCCGGTGCGGGGACGTCGACTGCAACCTCTTTCAGTGACGTCCCCGCCCGGCGGGGAGGGAGTCACGCCAGACGACGCACTCCGAGGTATTGCAGCCAGGCGCAGCCCAGGCCGACGGCCATGATCGCCAGCACCAGGACGTTGCCTGCCGCGGTCAGCGGGAGCACCCCCGAGGCCAGCACACCGAGCACCGCGACGGTGCCGACCAGGTTGCCGATCAGCACGCCGGTCCCGACGCGCCGAATCCGGGGCACCGCGGCCAGGACGTACAGAGCAAACCCCCAAACGACCAACACGGCGCCGATGATCCATTCGGACGTCGCCGACAGCCCCGACAACCGGGACAGCGGATCAGCGGTGAAAGCCATCAGCAGGCCGGTCAGCGAGCACAGCGTGCCGTCGACCCGGAGGGCGAAACGGAGCAGGGAATCGGAACTGTCGGACAGTGGGCGGGTGTGGAGTCCTGGGTTGATGGCGGTCATGGCGGTCGCTCCTTGCGGTGCCGGTGTGGGGACACCCATGACATTGCCCGGACCGCGCTGCCCGGTCTGCACCAAATGCTGCCGAATACTGCCAGGCACTGCCAACCGCAGGTCAGCGCCCTGCAGGGCCTAACTCGAGGTTGATACCGGGGTACCGCGCAAGTCGGCGGCGATCACCCGGGCGGCCGCGTTCTGCCAGTTGTGCAGCGACCGCTGCGGCACCTCGGTGACGAACCACTGCCAGGCCTGGCGGGCCACTGGGTCCAGCCCGGAGGCGGTGGCGTTCTGCGCGTAGGCCCGGACGCCGACGACGTACGGGAAGTACAGCGAGTTGTAGTGGCGCCACTGCTCGGTGGTACCGAAGTCGCCGGCGTCGCGCGGCTTGAGCGCCGCGATGCGATCGGCCAGCAAATCCTTGAGTTCGTTGGCGCGCTCCAGCGGCTGGTCGGGTGCGCCGCGCCGGGCCAGCCGGTCGTCGATCACCGGCAGGGTCGTCAGCGGCGATGCGACGAGCTTCGAGAGGTCGGCGTAGTGGCCGAGGGCGCGTCGGGTGAGGCGGACGAAGGTCTCGTCATCGACGTGGTCCAGCGGGTTGGTCGCGCGCAGCGGCAGCGCCGCCTCGGTGCGACGCAGTGCGGCGCGGTCGGCCCGCAGATCCGGTTCGCGGGCGAACGCCAGCCGGTCCAGCAGTCCGGACAGCGGGTCGGCCAGCACGTTGATCGCGATCGCCACCGCGAGGCTGGTGAACAACAAAACCATCAACGCCACATGCTCACCGGTGACCGCCAGACCGATCAGCACCTGCCCGCCGAACAGCACCGACACCGCCATGCTGCCGACCAGTGAGCGGCGCATGCCCGCGCGCAGGGCCTGCCCCTCGTCGAACGCGTCCCACCACGCCACCGCGATACCGAGCAGCAGCACGTCGAAGGCCGCCGAGGCCAGCACCACCCAACTCGGCAGGAGCCCCAGCGGGATCAGCAAAATCGCATTGCCGAGCCCGAAGAAGATGGTCGCCGCCACCACCGGCGGGACGATCTTGCGCGACGACGCCCCACGGCGCAGCCGTCGCACCGCGAGCACCAGGGCACCGAACGCCGACAAGGCTATGGCGCCGACCATGACCCAGTGCCCGGGCCGCAGCGGCGGGTGCACGCCACCGGATATCCCGGCCCCCACCAACGCGATGGCGGCCACCGCCGCCACCACAAAGAAGCCCTGCCGGCTCCGTGTCGAATCGACCGGCCGGGCCAACTCGAGCAGCACGGTGAGCCACGCGATGCCGGGCAGCACAGCCAGGTACGCCTCGACGTGACTGAGCAGACCAGTGGGCGCACCGCTGCCCAGCCGGATGGCGTCGACGGCGACCACCACGGCGAAGCTGCACAACCCGACCGCGGACCACGCCAGGATGGGCTTGCGGGGATCGCGCGCCAGCAGATACAGCCCGAGCCACCAGCTCAGGGCGAAGACCACTGCCGACAGCGCAGCCATGTCTTCAGTTTGGCACGAACGCTATTTTCCGTAGCGGCGGTTCCGCAGCGTGTAGTCGCGCAGGGCACGCAGGAAGTCCACTCGCCGGAACGCCGGCCAGTGCGCGTCGGTGAACCACATCTCCGAATAGGCGCTCTGCCACAACAGGAATCCGCTGAGCCGCTGCTCACCCGAGGTCCGGATGACGAGGTCGGGGTCGGGCTGGCCCGAGGTGTACAGGTTCTCCGAGATGCCGTCGACGGTCACGGCCTCGATGAGTTCTTCGGCCGTCGCGCCGTTGGCGAGTTCCTTGCTCAGCAGGGTGCGTACCGCGTCGGCGATCTCCTGCCGACCGCCGTAGCCGACGGCGACGTTGACGTGGAACGAGCCGGCGTCGGTGCGCTCGGTCGTCGACTCCACCGCGTCGCGCAGGCGCTTGGCCGGTTCCTCACCGAGCAGTTCGAGGTCGCCGACGGTGCGGACGGTCCAGTGCTTGTCGGGCGCGCAGATCTCTTCGACGACGTCGGTGATGATCTCGATCAGCGGCGCCAGCTCATGCGGGTCACGCTGCAGGTTCTCGGTCGAGAGCAGATAGATCGTCGCCATCTCGATGCCGGCCTGTTGGCACCAGCGCAGCACTTCGGCGATTTTCGCGGCGCCCATGCGGTAGCCGTAGCTGACGTCGTCGTGACCTGCCTCACGCGCCCAGCGCCGGTTCCCGTCGCACAGCACCGCAATATGGCGTGGCAGTTGCGCTTTCGAGGCCGTCAGCTCTTGACGGAGCCGCAGCTCATAGAGCCGGTACGCCGGTTCCTTGAGGCGCGGAGGAATGATGTCCACGAGAAACCAGACTACTGTGGACTTCTGGGTATCCCATGGCTGTTAGTGGAGGAACGTTGACCGCTCCGAGCAATACAGATCCGGCTGCCACCGAAGCGGCCGATGCGCCGACGCACATGACCAAGCCGTACCGTGCTGCGGCGGTACTCCGTCATTCAGATTCGCTGCCGGACGTGGTGGTGGAAAGCGTCGTCGAGTTCCTTGGCAAGCCCCGAGCCCGCGGCTGGATCCACGTGTATTCGGCGGTGGTCGCGTTCTTTGCCGGCGCCGCACTGGTTTCGGTGTCGTGGGCCTTGCAGGGCACCCGCGCCGGATTGGCGACGTTGCTCTACACCTTCACGATCGTCGCCATGTTCACCGTCAGCGGCACCTATCACCGGGTGAACTGGAAGTCGGTGAAGACGCGCACCTGGATGAAGCGCATGGATCACTCGATGATCTTCATCTTCATCGCCGGCAGCTACACGCCGTTCGCGCTGCTCGCCGTCCGCACCAACGGGTGGCTGCTGTTCTGGATCGTGTGGAGCGGCGCGCTCGCCGGGGTGGCGCTGAAGATGCTGTGGCCGACGGCCCCGCGCTGGCTGGGCGTGCCCTTGTACATCCTGTTGGGCTGGGTGGCGGCGTGGTTCATCGGCCCGATCCTGGAAGGCGCCGGGGTGACGGCGGTGGTGCTGCTGCTCGTCGGCGGCGCGCTGTATTCGATCGGCGGCGTGCTCTACGCGGTCAAGTGGCCCAACCCGTGGCCCCGGACGTTCGGGCACCATGAGTTCTTCCACGCGTGCACCGCGGTGGCGGCCATCTGCCACTACATCGCGATGTGGTTCGCGGTCTTCTCGTGATGATTTGTGCACGTCCCGTCACGCTGAGCGAGACGGAACGTGCACAAATCGCTTAAAGCTGGGTGACGTTCGCGGGGCCCCAGTAGGCCTTCATCGACGTGATCTTGGCGTCGGCGTCGAAGTTCATGGTGCTGATGATGTCGATACGCATGGCGCTGTTGACGGTCAGGGTCCAGTAGAACGCGGCCTCGTGGCCGCAGACCCGCAGCGTGTGCAGTTCGTGGGAGTTCTTCGTGCCCGCGATGTTCGAGTAGAACCCGTGGATCGTCTGACGGCCGACGTGCACCTCGCCACCCACCGGGTCTTCGATGGCGGCATCGACGGCGTACAGCTGCGCGATCCCATCGGCGTCCGCGACGTCGACGAGGTCCAGGTAACGGTTGACGTTTTCGGTGATCTGCTCAGCGCTGGGCATGCGCCGCACGCTACACGGCCGCGCCGAGGGCAGCGGCGAGATCCCCCGCCGTCGTGACCGGGAGGTCGCACATCTGGCCGCGGCAGACGTACGCGGCGTCCTGACCGCGCACCAGGCCACGTCCGTCGAGCAGCGCCGACGACCCTTCCGCGCCACCGACGACGATCGCCCCGCCGGGCGCGAATCTGCGTGCGGCACTGAGCAATTCCGAATCCGGGTCGGCGCAGGCCACCGCGATCTGGATAGGGCCTCGGACGGCCGCTTCGGTGACCGCCAGCCAGTGACCGCCGCCGCGCGGCGAGCGGGCCAGGATCGGGGTCGCCGACGCCACGGTGGCGGCGGCCGCGTCGATGTATCGCTGCGGCTCAGCAGCCAGGTGCGCGAACGTCAGCAGCGCTTCGGCGACCAACGAGGCGCCCGACGGCGTCGCCCCGTCGACCGGGTCGGCGGGGCGCACCAGCAAGGCCTCGGCGTCATCCGCGGTGTCGAACCACCGGCCGCCGCGGTCGGGGTCGGTGAAGTGCGTCAGCGCGGTGTCGAGCAGGTTCTGCGCGGCGGCCAGCCAACTGCCGTCCGCAGTCACCTGATGCAGCGTGAGCAGACCCGTCGCCAGCGCCGCGTAGTCCTCCAGGATCCCGACGCTGTCGCCGACGACGCCACCGAGGCTGGCCCGGCGCAGCCGGCCGTCGACCAGGTGCAGATCCAGCAGCCGACGGGCGCAACCCGTTGCCGCGTCAAGGAATTCGGACACCCCGAGCGCGACAGCGGCCTCCGCGAGAGCGGTGATGGCGAAGCCGTTCCAAGCGGTGACGACCTTGTCGTCACGACCCGGCTGCGGACGCAGCTCCCTGGCCGCCATCAACTTCGCGCGGACCTGCTCGAAGCGCGCGGCATCGTCAGGGTCGGCCAGCAGCTGCAGCACCGAACTGCCGTGCTCGAACGTCCCGGCGGTGGTGACCTCGAAAAGCGCAGCGGCCCAACGGCCGTCGTCGTCGCCCAGCACCGACACCAGCTCCGCGGGCGTCCACACATAGGTCAGGCCCTCATGCCCGGCGGTGTCGGCATCTAGCGACGAGACAAACATGCCGCCGTCGCCGAGGTCATTCATGATGAATCGTGCCGTCTCGTCGGCCACCTTGCGCGCCAACGGGTTTCCGGTCAGCCGCGCCCAGTGCGCGTACACCCGCAGCAGGAGGGCGTTGTCGTACAACATCTTTTCGAAGTGCGGCACCACCCAGGAGGCGTCCACGCTGTATCGGGCGAAGCCGCCTGCCAGTTGGTCGTAGATACCGCCGCGGGCCATCGCGGCGCAGGTGCGTTCCACCGCATCGAGCGCGGAGCCGGTGCGTTCGTGGTGCCGCAGCAGGGCTTCGAGCAATGCCGACGGCGGGAACTTGGGCGCGCGGCCGAAGCCGCCCCGGGGCAGGTCCTCGTCGCGCAGCACCGCGGCGACGGCGTGGTCGCACAGTTCGGGCGAGGGCACGGGTCCACCGTCGGGCAGCCCGGACGACATCTTGCGCAGTTCCGAGGCGATCTGGTCCGAGGCCTGTTCGACCTCAGCCCGCCGGTTCTGCCAGGTGTCGGTGACCGCCGAAAGCAGCTGCAGGAAGCCGGCTTTCGGGTAGTAGGTGCCGCAGAAGAACGGCCGCCCGTCAGGCGTCAGGAAGCACGTCATGGGCCAGCCGCCCTGGCCGGTCATGGCGACGGTCGCACTCATGTAGATGGCGTCGAGGTCGGGACGTTCCTCCCGGTCGACCTTGATGCACACGAAGCTTTCGTTCGCCACGGCTGCTACTTCCAAGTCCTCGAAGGACTCGTGCGCCATCACATGGCACCAGTGGCAGGCCGCGTAGCCGATGGACAGCAGGATCGGCACATCCCGGGCCGCGGCCTCGGCCAGCGCCTCCGGCGACCACTGCTGCCAGTGCACCGGGTTGTCGGCGTGCTGGCGCAGGTACGGGCTGGTGGCGGAGCCGAGGGTGTTCACCGGGCGCCGATCAAGCGGTGAGGTACGAGCCGCGATGAGAAGCCCGGTGCATCAGACTTAGCCATCCCGGGAGTCTGACCCAGCATCTGGCTTGCCCGCATCCTTGTGCCCAGCATCGGCATCCGGAGCTTCCAGTGGCACACCACCGACAGTGCCGTCGTCGACCGCCTGATCGGCTTCGGGATGCGCGGGGTCGAAGGATTCGGGCAACTTGCGCAGGTGCCGGTTCATCGACCAGACCAGGGCCACCACCGCGATCAACAGGATCAGCGTGATCACCAACCCGGCGGGGCTGGCCTTGCCGAAGTCGGGACCCGTCTGGCGCGGACCCTCGGCCAGCAGGATGGTGAGCGGAACAGAAATCACAGCGATACTCCCGTGAACAGATCGGTCTCGGGCAACGTCACCGGAACCCTGGATCGGGCCAATTCATACTCCTCGGTCGGCCACAGCCGCTGCTGCCATTCGATGGGCGCGCGGAAGAAATCGCCGTTCGGGTCGATCTGCGTGGCGTGGGCCAGCAGCGCCTCGTCACGCTGCCGGAAGAAGTCGGCGCACTCGACGCGGGTGGTCACCCGGTTGGCGAACGGATCGTGCTCGGGGTCCCAGTGCTGCAGCCACTTCTCGAACGGCCCGACTTCCCCGTGCTTGGCGAACTCGTCCTGCAGCAGCTGCATGCGCCGGCGCAGGAACCCGTGGCCGTAGTAGAGCTTGGCGATGCTCCAGGGATCACCGGCGTCGGGGAACTGCACGTGGTCGGCGGCCGCTTCGTAGGCGGCCATGGACACCTGATGACAGCGGATGTGGTCGGGGTGCGGGTAGCCGCCGTTTTCGTCGTAGGTCGTCATCACGTGCGGACGGAACTCGCGGATCACCTGCACCAGCCGGCGGACGGGCTCTTCGATCGGCACCACCGCGAAGCAGCCGTCGGGCAGCGGCGGCAGCGGGTCACCCTCGGGCAACCCGGAGTCGACGAACCCCAGCCAGTGGTGCTCGACGCCGAGGATCTCGGCGGCCTTGGCCATCTCGTCGCGGCGGACCTCGGTGATCCGGCCATGCACCTCGGGCAGGTCCATCGCCGGGTTGAGGATGTCGCCGCGCTCGCCGCCGGTCAGGGTCACCACCATGACCCGGACGCCGTCGGCCGCGTACTTGGCCGTGGTGGCCGCACCCTTGCTCGACTCGTCGTCGGGGTGCGCGTGCACCGCCATCAACCGCAGTTCGCTCACGTGTGCCTTACCTACTGTCTCTACTCGGTGGGACAACTCGATGGAGTCCAACCATGTCGCTGGGTCCTATAGTTCCAGTCCAAGCAATCCGAACCGACCGATGGGGCACCCAAAGCAGCCATGATCGAGCGTCCGACCGCCCGCTACGGGCAGCAGCGCATGTCCCGGCTGACCCGTCGCCGCATCGCGATCGGCCTCACGCTGCTCATCGTCGTCGCAGGTGTGGCGCTTGCCTTCGTCGGTTTCCAGCGCCTCGGGACGTCCCCGGTCAAGGGCGAATTGAGCACCTACAAGCTGGTCGACAACGAAACTGTGGCGGTGACGATCTCCGTCACGCGCGAGGACCCGGCGCAGCCGGCGGTGTGCATCGTGCGGGCCAGGGCCCTCGACGGCAGCGAAACCGGGCGGCGCGAGATCCTGATCGAGCCGGCACAGGCCAAGACCATCCAGGTGACCGCGGTCGTGAAGTCCACAAAACCGCCGGTCGTCGGCGATGTTTACGGCTGTGGCACCGACGTGCCGTCGTACCTGGTCGCGCCCTGATCGACGGCCGGGCAACCAACCATCCGGCGAACTGCGAACTGCGAAATCATGACGGTTCGGAGACGCCCAAGTGGTACGCTTGCTCAGTACACGGTTCCGACTGGGGCCGTGTATTGCTGCATTAGCGGGCACCTGCAGGCACCTTCTGGGGGACCCAAAACCTAGCGATGCCCTCGCGATCGCAGCGCCGCCGGCCCCGGTAACGGGGCAACCCCGGACACGACGCCGGGGCACACAAGCACTTACAACGACAGGAGAGCAGCAGACATGACCGATACCCAGGTCACCTGGCTCACCGAAGAGGCATTCGAGCGCCTGAAGGCCGAACTCGACCAGCTGATCGCCAACCGCCCGATCATCGCCGCGGAGATCAACGACCGCCGCGAAGAGGGCGACCTCCGCGAGAACGGCGGCTACCACGCAGCCCGCGATGAGCAGGGCCAGCAGGAAGCCCGTATCCGCCAGCTGCAGGATCTGCTCAGCCTCGCCAAGGTCGGCGAGGCCCCGAAGAAGTCCGGTGTGGCGCTGCCCGGCTCCGTCGTCACCGTCTTCTACGACGGCGACGAGAAGGACACCGAGACGTTCCTCATCGCCACTCGCCAGGAAGGCGTCACCGACGGCAAGCTCGAGGTGTACTCCCCCAACTCGCCGCTCGGCCACGCGCTGATCGACGCCAAGGTCGGCGAGGAGCGCAGCTACACGGTGCCCAGCGGCGCCACCGTCAAGGTCACTCTGGTCAAGGCCGAGCCCTATCACGCCTAGCCCTACAACGACTGAGGCCACCGGCTGACGATCCATGGCTCAGATCGCCGAGGACCTGTATCTGCTGCTCCTGGACAACTCGTCCGCACAGCCAGGTCTTGATCAACCACGTCGGCACCGGGTGTTGTCCGGTGCCGTCCTGCTGGACCTGGCGCTGGCGTGCCGTATTCGGCCCGCCTCGCCAGGTGACGGCGCACCCGATGGACACCTGGTCGCCCTCTCGGGCGACGGGGCCGTCGACCCGGTGTCCACGCCGGCGCTGGAGTTACTGCGTCAGCGACCGCGGCGGCCTGGTGACGTGTTGTCCAAATTGCGCAAAGGCACCGAGAGCAGTCTCATCGACCAGCTGGAGCGCGCCGGGCAGCTACGCCGGCAGCCGTTGGGCGGCAACAGGTTCCGGCCGCAGTACGCGTTGCCGCTGACGGACCGGGCGCGAGTCGGCCAGGCCCGCGCGGAGCTGCTGTCGGCATTGTTCGACCGCCGACCACCCAGCCCTCCGACCGCGGCCATCGTCACACTGCTGCACACCGTGGACGGCCTGGGGTCCATGATGAGCCTCAACGACCGCGGCTGGCGGTGGGTACATGCCCGCGCCGGCGACATCGCCAGCGGCCACTGGGTCAACGAATACGAGACCGGTGTCGCCGAGGTGAACCTCGCCGTCACGGCCGCCGCGGTACGGGGCGCTCTCGTCTCCTGACGCCGAATGGCCAGTCATGACACGGCTTTTCGCAGTTTCCGTGCCACAACCAGCCAGTCGGCGGGCTAACCCAGCGCCTGCTCCAGGTCACCGATCAGGTCGGCCACATCCTCGATACCGACCGACAGCCGAACGAGGTCGCTCGGCACCTCCAGCTGCGAGCCGGCGGTCGACGCGTGCGTCATCGCGCCCGGGTGCTCGATCAGCGACTCCACCCCGCCGAGCGACTCGGCGAGGATGAAAATCTCGGTACGCGAGCACAATTCGCGTGCGGCCTGCTCGCCACCGCGCAGCCGCACCGACACCATGCCGCCGAACCCGCTCATCTGCTTGGCAGCGACCTCGTAGCCCGGATGGCTCGACAGCCCCGGGTACAGCACCGTCGTGACCGCCTTGTGGTCGTTGAGGAATTCGGCGACCCGCAAGGCGTTTTCGCAGTGCCGCTGCATGCGCAGGGGCAGCGTCTTGAGGCCGCGGTAGGTCAGGTAGGCGTCGAACGGACCCGGCACCGCACCGGCGCCGTTCTGCAGGAACGCGAACTTCGCGTCGAGTTCCTCGTCGTTGGTCACCAGCGCGCCGCCGACGACGTCCGAGTGCCCGCCGATGTACTTGGTGGTCGAGTGCAGCACGATGTCCGCCCCGAGCGACAGCGGCTGCTGCAGCGCCGGTGAGGCAAAGGTGTTGTCCACCAACACCTTCACCCCCGACGTCGCGCCGATCTGCACGATGGCCGCGATGTCGGCGATGGACAGCAGCGGGTTGGTCGGGGTCTCCACCCAGATCAGCCGGGTCTTCGACGTGATCGCCGCGCGCACCTCGTCGAGGTTCGACAGCTGCGCCGGTGTGTGCGTGATGCCCCACTGCGTGAACACCTTGTCGATCAGCCGGAAGGTGCCGCCGTAGGCGTCGTCGGGGATGACGATGTGGTCGCCCGGACGCAGCACGGCACGCAGCGCGCAGTCGGTGGCGGCCATGCCGGAGCTGAACGCGCGGCCGTAGTTCCCGCCCTCGACGGCGGCCAGCAGCGTCTCCAGCGCCGACCGGGTCGGGTTGCCGGTGCGGGCGTACTCGAACCCACCGCGCAGCCCGCCGACGCCGTCCTGCGCGAACGTCGAACTGGCGTAGATCGGGGTGTTGACGGCACCGGTCTGCGGGTCCGGCCGGAACCCGGCATGAATGGCCCGGGTCGACGGCCCGTAGGCGCGGTAGTGGTCTGCCTGGCTGCGCTGCTCACTCACAGGCGCCAGCCTAGTCGCGCAGCTTGCGACCTTGGGTGTCGGGAACGTTCCCCATCAGGATCATGACGCCGTCGATGAGGGGCCAGATGGCACCGATGCCGCAGGTGACGAGCGAGACGACGAGCTGCAGCACACCGATGGTCGTGTAGCCGAGATAAAATCGCCCGACGCCGAAGCCGCCCAACAGGATCTGCAGCAGGCCGGCCGTCACCTTGGACTTGTCCGACAGGGGCAGCCCCGTCATGGGGTCACGGCCGAACGGTGCGGAGGGGTCCACCGCGTACTGCGGCCCATAGCCGTAGCCCGGCTGCTGGTATCCCGGCTGCGCGTATCCCCCCTGCAGCGGGTATCCGGGCGGCGGGTAACCCGGTTGTGGCGGATAGCCCGGCTGCTGCGGGTAACCCGGGTATTCGGGCTGGCCGAACTGCGGCTCGCCCGGTTGCTGCTGACCGGAACTGTCGCCGGGCTCGTATGCATTCGACGTCGGCTCGTATGGATTCGACATTGCTTGACTTCCCGTCTAGTAGGTGGTGGTGCCGCTGCTGCCCACGATGAACGCGATCAGGCCGAAGTAGAAGATGGCGATCAACGCGAAGATCGCCAAACCGATGTAGCCGATGATCAAGCCGGCCAGAGCCATGCTGTCGCCGTCCTCACCGCTCTGCTTGATCTGCGACTTGGCGAGGTGCCCGAAGATCACCCCGAGGATCGAGGTGGCCGCGCACGTCGCCAGGCCCAGTAGCGAACAGACCAACGACGCGATGGCCAGCCCGTTGGTCTTCGGCGGCTGCGCGTACCCGAACGGCATCATCCCGGGCATCGGCGGCATGCCCGGGTAGCCCTGGGCCACAGGCGGATACGGCGCGACCGGCGGCGGGTAGCCCGGGCCCGGGTACCCGGGAACCGGCGGCGGAAATGCTTCGGGCGCCGGTGTCGGCGGGTAGAGCTCCGCGCCATAGGCCGGGAGCGGCGGCATGCCGTAAGCCGGGGTCGAAGCCTCCGGCTCGCCCGCGCCCTGGTTCTGTTCGTGCTCTGTCATCGTCCACCCCGTCTGTCCCTGAGCGACCAGCGTAGCCGGGGCGGGCACTCGCCTTACGCCGAACTCCCGGTGTAGAACTGCACCATGACAGCCTCGATCGACAACCTGCTCGGCACTGACGACCTGCTGAGCGCCGAGGACATCGAATTGCGCACCATGGTGCGCCAGTTCGGCGAACAGCGGCTGCGTCCGTTCATCGCCGAGTGGTTCGAGAACGGTTCGGTGCCGGTGCGGGAGATCGCCACCGAGGTGGGCAAGCTGGGCCTGCTCGGCATGCACCTCACCGGGTACGGCTGCAGCGGTTCGACGGCGACGGCGTACGGGCTGGTGTGTCAGGAACTGGAAGCGGTCGACAGCGGCATCCGTTCGCTGGTGTCGGTGCAGGGTTCGCTCGCCATGTTCGCGATTCACCACTGGGGCAGCGAAGAGCAACGTGAGCAGTGGCTGCCAGGGATGGCTGCGGGTGATCTGATCGGCTGTTTCGGTCTCACCGAGCCCGACTTCGGTTCCAACCCCGGTGGCATGCGCACCACCGCCCGCCGGGACGGCGACGACTGGGTGCTCAACGGGTCGAAGATGTGGATCACCAATGCCTCGGTCGCCGATGTCGCGGTCGTGTGGGCCCGCGCCGAGGAGGGCGTGCTGGGGTTCGCGGTGCCCACGGACACACCGGGTTTCAGCGCCCGCGAGATGACGCGCAAGATGTCGCTGCGGGCCTCGGTCACCTCGGAATTCAGCCTCGATGACGTGCGGCTGCCCGAGTCCGCGCGGCTGCCCGGCGCCCGCGGTCTGGCCGGACCGCTGAGCTGCCTGTCGGAGGCGCGGTTCGGCATCGTGTTCGGCGCGGTGGGTGCGGCCCGCGACTGCCTGCAGGCGACGCTGGACTACGTCGGCACCCGCACGGTGTTCGACAAGACGCTCGCGGAATACCAACTGACGCAGGCCAAGATCGCGGACATGGCCGTCGAACTGGGCAAGGCGCAGCTGCTCGCGCTGCAGCTCGGCCGGCTCAAGGACGCCGGGAAGATTCAGCCCGAGCAGATCAGCGTGGGCAAGCTGAACAACGTCCGCGAGGCCATCAAGATCGCCCGGCAGTGCCGAACCCTGTTGGGCGCCAATGGCATCACTCTGGAGTACCCGGTGATCCGGCACGCCAACAATCTGGAGTCGGTACTGACCTACGAGGGCACGTCCGAGGTGCACCAGTTGGTGATCGGGCAGGCGTTGACGGGAGTCAGTGCGTTCCGCTGACCGGAGTGCGCTTGCGCGGCGGTGTCACGCAGACCGTCCCCATGACCATGTCGGCGAAGGTCCGCCGGTGCGCGTCCCACAGCGGCCAGAGATAGCCGACGATCGAGAGGTCGGTCAGGTGCACGGCCTGCCGCAGCAGCGACCGCGTGAAACCGATTGGCGCCCCTGAGGTTTGGCCGACCACTCGGCAGCGCAGGGCGGTCTTGCCGAGGCTGGCGCCGGTGCGGCCCTGGCGGTAGCCGAAGTTCCAGACCAGATACCCCACCATGAGCACCCAGGTCGTGACCAGGCTGACGTAGCCCAGCGTCGAGTAGCCGTCGCCGCATTGCGCGCCGCCGTCGAATGCGGAGGTGTCGGTGTCGCACACCCGGTCTCGGGTGAGCCAGACCAGCGCCGCGCCGGCCGCGGTGAGGACCAGCAGCGGCAGCAGATCGATGACGGTGGCGGCGGCGCGGCGCCACCACGGGGCATACGTCATCAACGGGTCGGCACGCAGACGGTCGACATGATCTTGTCCGCCAGCGTCTGCCGCTTGGCGTCCCACAGCGGGAACAGGTACCCGGCGTAAACCGGGACGGCGTCGACGACGTGGGCCAGCTGCCGCAGCACCGACCGACCGAAACCGACAGGCTCCCCCGTCTTTTCGTCGATCACCTGGAAATGCAGGACCCGCTTACCCAGGCTGGAGCCCGTGGTGCCTTGCAAGTAGCCGTGATTCCACACCATGAACAGCACCGCCACGATGACGCCGGCCAGCCAGATCAGCACGCCGGCGACCGAGTTCCCGGTGGCGCAGAATGGGCCGATGCTGTAATCCGCCTGATCGGCAAGGCATTTCGTCACCCGCTGGGATCGCTCGATCAGCCCGCCGACGATGATGACGAACAGCGGGGGGACCCGGTCGATCAGGCTGGCCACCACGCGGGCCCACCAGGGTGTGTAGTTCAAGTTGTCCTGTCTCATCTGCTGCCGTCATACCTGTTCGGGGGCCGCGACCAACCGGCCACGTCCCCCGAACAGGTCACAGCGTTACTGCGTCAGCGGGGCAACCTGACCACCGCTGAGGCGACGGTAGGTGTACACCAGCATCAGCGAGGCGACCGGACCCGCGACCAGAATGCCGACACCGCAGGCGAACGCGCCTGCGAAGACGATCAACCCTGCCACCAGCCAGACCAGGATCACCTGTCCGACATTGGCTTTCACGATCTCGATACTGGCCTTCAGCGAGTCGATCGGGGACAGATTGCGATCGACCAGAATCGGGTGCGCGAACATCGCGAACAGTGCGACGACCAAACCGGGGAGCACGCACAACGCGTAACCGATGCCCACGAGCACGCCCACGATGAGCGTCAGCAGGATCATCGGGCCGATGTAGCGCGGCTTGAAGAACGACCCGATGGTGGTCGGCTGTCCGTCGGCGATGCCCAGCAGGCCGACGTAGTTGGCCGACGAGATCGCCGCTGCGACAACCAGCAGCACGAGGTAACCGAGCACCAGGATGGCGATGCTGGCGGGCCCGAGTGAGGTGATGTTGTACGAGTAGCTGAATCCGGCGTCGTCCGCCGAGTAGCTCGAGACCGAGGTCTCAGCCAGGCCCAGAGCACTGAATTGCACGATGCCGGCGATCACAGCGACGACGAGGGTGTAGATCAACGTCGACACGATCAGCGGCGCCGGGTTCTTGGTGAACTTGTTCCACGCCCACGCCAGTGCGTCGCCAACGCTGAACGGAGCCACACCGCCCGGCGCGCCGTACTGATACCCGGCCGGCGGGTAGGCCCCCGGAGGCGGCGGAGCGAAGCCACCCTGGGGCGGCGGGGGCGGCGGGTAGGCACCGCCCGGAGGTGGCGGCGGCGCGTATCCACCTTGCTGCGGTGGGAAACCACCCTGCGGCGGCGGGAAGCCTCCGCCGGGAGGCGGCGGGTAACCGCCTTGCGGGGGCGGCGGGTAACCACCCTGCGGCGGTGGCGGGAATCCTCCGCCTTGCGGCGGCTGCGGAATGTACTCCGTCGGAGCGCCTCCTGGAGGCGGCGGCGGGAAACCACCCGGCGGTGGCTGCGGAATGTACTCCGTCGGCTGATTCGCGTCCGGCGGCGTGCCTTCCGTCGGTTGGTCCGTCATCTTTCGTCCCTCCGAGCGATGTGGATGTGGCGTTTCTAGTTACAACGTGAACTACACGTACAACGAAATGAACGGCGCTATCGGCACATTCCGAATAACAAACCAAATGCACATTACCGTCAAAACAGCCGGAGCGGCCCAACGTCGATGCTGCCAACTGGTGATTCGTCGGCCCACGACACGGCCATAGGTCCATGCGCCATAGGCCCAGATGAGCAGTACCAAGGCGATCAGACCGACCGCGTTGAAGTGCAGCGCAGCCGAAAAGTCGCCGTGCATCAGCGAATACAGCATTCGCATGCTGCCGCAGCCAGGGCAATCGATGCCCAATAACGCCTTGGTGGGGCAGACCGGAATCGGGCCACCCGGCACCGTCGGGTCGCTCAGCCACACCGCGCAGCACACGACGCCGGCGGCTGCCGCAACACCGAGCGGCCCAAGGAGCGGACTAACCGCCTTGGGCCGCTGCAGGTGTTGCATCGTCGGACCTGACTAGCCCGGGTACGACGTCGAGAACGAGAACGCGCCGAGCACGACGACGAAGACGATGTAGAGCACGGCCACCACGGCACCGGCGATGGCGCCCCACATGGCCCACTTCTTGGCCTCGTCGGCGGCGGCCTGCGCCAGGTCAGGCCGGCCCTGCTGCCACAGTCCGGAGACCTGCGTCGCCTTGACGATCGACACGATGCCGAACGGCAAGCAGCAGAAGATGGTGACGAGGATGCCCCACACCAGGTTGTTGTCCGGCGGGCCGCCTGCAGCGGGATATCCACCAGCCGGCGGGTAACCGCCCGGCGGAGGCGGCGGGAAATTCCCCGGAGGGGGCGGCGGGAAATTCCCGGGCGGCGGTGGCGGGTACTCGGTCATTGCGGCCTTTCCAAAGGTGAATTAGCGAGAAGCGAGCATCTCGCCCTAACGGAGAAGATAAGTCAATCTCTCCTGCTTACGCGGCTTATTTACGCGAGCCGCCCTGCGACAGGAAGCCGAGCAGATCGTGCCGGGTCAGCACACCGACGGGCTTACCGTCGTCGACGACCATGACGGCGTCGACCTCGCGCAGTTCCTTGGCCGCCGCGGACGCCAGCTCGCCGGCACCGATCAGCGGCAGCGGCGGGCCCATGTGCTGCGCCACCGCGTCGGCCAACTTCGCCCGGCCTTCGAAAACCGCTGAGAGCAGCTCACGTTCGGACACGCTGCCCGCCACTTCACCGGCCATCACGGGCGGCTCGGCACCGACCACCGGCATCTGCGAGACGCCGTACTCGCGCAGGATGCCGATGGCGTCGCGCACCGTCTCCGACGGGTGGGTGTGCACCAGGTCCGGCAGCGCACCGGACTTGCCGCGCAGCACGTCGCCGACGGTGTGTTCCTCCGGTGTGCCGTCCAGCCGGCTCCGCAGGAAGCCGTACGACGACATCCACTCGTCGTTGAAAACCTTTGACAGATAGCCTCTTCCGCCATCCGGCAGCAGCACGACGACGACCGCGTCGGGACCCTCGCGCTCGGCGACCTTGATCGCGGCGACCGCGGCCATGCCGCACGAGCCACCGACCAGCAGGGCCTCTTCACGCGCCAGGCGCCGGGTCATCTCGAACGAATCGGCGTCGGACACGGCAATGATCTCGTCGGGAATGCTCGGGTCGTAGGCCGACGGCCAGAAGTCCTCACCGACGCCCTCGACGAGGTACGGCCGGCCGGTGCCACCGGAGTACACCGAGCCCTCGGGGTCGACGCCGACCACCTTCACCCGGCCACCCGAGACCTCTTTGAGGTAGCGGCCCGTGCCCGTGATGGTGCCGCCGGTGCCGACGCCCGCCACGAAATGCGTGACCTTGCCGTCGGTGTCAGCCCAGATCTCCGGGCCGGTGGTCTCATAGTGGCTGGCCGGACCGTTCGGGTTCGAGTACTGGTCGGGCTTCCAGGCACCGTCGATCTCGGTGACGAGGCGGTTGGAGACGCTGTAGTAGCTGTCCGGATGGTCGGGGGCCACGGCCGTCGGGCAGACGACGACGTCGGCGCCGTACGCGCGCAGCACGTTCTGCTTGTCCTCGCTGACCTTGTCGGGGCAGACGAAGATGCACTTGTAACCGCGCTGCTGCGCGACGATGGCGAGCCCGACGCCCGTGTTACCGGAAGTGGGTTCGACGATGGTGCCGCCCGGCTTCAGCAGTCCCGCCTCTTCGGCGGCGTCGATCATCTTGACCGCGATGCGGTCCTTGGCGCTGCCGCCGGGGTTGAGGTACTCGATCTTGGCTGCCACCACCCCGGAGCCAGCTGGGACAACCGAGTTCAGTTGGACCAGAGGCGTATTGCCGATGAGCTCACTGATGTGCCGGGCGATGCGCATGGGTACATGTTGTCAGGCCGCACCCGGGTTGCGCATACCGGATTACCAGGTTGCCTCGCGGATGTACTCACCGATCTGCTTCAGCGAGCGGTCGGCTTCCTTGACCAGCGGGGCAGCGAGTTGGAACACGTGCATCTGACCCGGCCAGACGTGCACCTCGACCGGCACACCACTGGCGGCCAGCATGTGGGCGGCCTTGCGGGCGTCGTTGAGCAGCACCTCGGAACCGGAGACGTGGATCAGGGTGCGCGGCAGCCCGGGCTCGATGTGGTCGAGCGGCTCGTACACCTCTTCCGGCCGGCCGTCGACGATGTGGCGCGACGCGGCGTCCTCGATGAGTTCGACCAGCGCGTCGAAGGCGTGCGCCGGGAACATCGCGTCGGACTTCATGTTCGGGTGCTGGGCCCGGCTCTCGTTGTCGATCTCGAACAGCGGCGACATGGTCGCCACCGCGGCCGGCAGCTCGCCGTCCTCCTGCAGCTTCTCGGCCAGCGCCAGCGACAGGTAGCCGCCGGCCGAATCCCCGGCCAAGACGATCTGATCCGGCTCGTAGCCCTTCAGCCGCAGCCAGCGGTAGGCGTCGTAGCAGTCCTCGATGGCCTCGCCGATCGAATGCTTGGGGATCATCCGGTAGTCGACGACCAGGACGGGGGCGTCGGCGTACTTCGACAGCGCGCCCACCACGCGGGCGTGGGTATGCACGCCGCAGGTCAGGAACGCCCCGCCGTGCATGTAGAGGATGACGCTGCGCCGGCCGTCGGCCGGCAGCACGCCCTTGGCGCGGACCAGTTGCGCCGTACAGTTCGGCAAACCGATCGTGGCGCGGATGGTACCCGGCTCGGGCCTCATGACGCGGGCGACGAAGTCGACCATTCCCCATGGCCAGGGGGCCTTCGGAACGTAGCTGCCGATGGTCAGAGTTGACTTGATGGCGAGGGTTGCGGCCACTGACATCAGGCGTCCGGCAAGGCTCGGACCGTCCTCGATGATCTCTACCGGCGCGCCGTCGCTGACCGGGTAGCGGCGTGGTTTCCGCCCCTTAACAGCACTTATGCCAACACTATGGGTCCTGACGACCCTACTCGGTGCGGTCATCGCCACCACTCCTACGCCTTTGTAGTTCCCGGTGTACTTCGTTACCTACGTCACTTGTTAGACAACCCGCGTAACTTAGCTTGCCACTGGTACATAGATCAACAATCGAAGTGCTCGAATTGATGCCCTAGTCGATATATTTACGTAACCGCGCCACCCGGGGTTCATCGACCTGCGAATCTGCGCAACGCACCTAAACTGAACGCCGTGGGCACACGTGCACCTCGCCGAACGACTATCGCGCTGGCGGCAGCAGCCACCATTGCCTCGACGGGCTCGTTCTACGTCGGGGCGCGAAACCTGTTGACCGGGCAGGCCGCCAAGGCCCGCCGAGTGATACCCAAGTCGTGGGACGTCCCGCCCAGGGCTGACGGCGTTTACGGCCCCGGTGGCGGACCCGTCGAAAAATGGCAGCGCGGGGTGCCTTTCGACCTGCATTTGATGGTCTTCGGCGACTCCACTGCCACGGGATACGGCTGCCACAGCGCCGACGAAGTGCCCGGCGTACTGCTGGCCCGCGGGCTGGCGCAGCAATCCGGCAAGCGAATCCGGCTGTCCACCAAGGCCATTGTGGGCGCGACCTCCAAGGGCCTGTCGGGCCAGATCGATGCCATGTTCGTCGCGGGCCCACCGCCGGACGCCGCGGTCATCATGATCGGCGCCAACGACATCACCGCCGTCAACGGCATCTGGCAGTCGGCCCACCGGCTGGGCAACGCCGTGCAGCGCCTGCACGCCAGCGGCGCGGTCGTCGTCGTCGGCACCTGCCCGGACTTCGGCGCCATCGCCGCCATCCCGCAACCACTGCGCTTCGTCACCCGCAATCGTGGCCTGCGGTTGGCCCGGGCCCAGGCCGGCCAGGTCCGCACCTTCGGCGGCGTGCCGGTGCCGTTCTCCGACCTGCTGTCGCCCGATTTCCTCAAGGCACCCGAGGTGCTCTTCTCCTCGGACATGTTCCATCCGTCGGCCGCCGGGTACTCGCTGGCCGCCCAGCAGCTGCTCCCCGCCTTGTGTGAAGCGTTGGGCGAGTGGACAACTGACTCGCCGCCGACATCGGCGCTGGTCTCCAGGACCTCCGACGAGACCAACGCGCTGGCGCGGTTGACAAACGTGTCGCGTCTGTGGCGGCGCACGACAGGCGTACCCGCGCCGATCGTCGCTCCTGTGACGGGATAAATTCCAGGGAAAGCAATACCTTTCCTTTTGATCCACTAGGAGCTCCCGTCATGCCCGAAGCCGTCATCGTCTCCACCGCCCGCTCCCCCATCGGCCGTGCCGTCAAGGGGTCGCTGGCCACCATGCGGCCCGACGACCTCGCCGCGCAGATGGTCCGCGCCGCACTGGACAAGGTCCCCGCGCTGGACCCGCGCGACGTCGCCGACCTGATGATCGGTTGCGGACAGCCCGGTGGCGAGGCCGCCTACAACCTCGGCCGCGCCGTGGCCGTCGAGCTCGGCTACGACTTCATGCCGGGCACCACCGTCAACCGCTACTGCTCGTCGTCGCTGCAGACCACCCGCATGGCGTTCCACGCCATCAAGGCCGGCGAGGGTGACGTGTTCATCTCGGCCGGTGTCGAGACCGTGTCGCGCTTCGGCGTCGGCGCCGCCGACGGTGCCCCGAACAGCAAGAACTCGCTGTTCGACGAGGCCCAGGCCCGCACCCTCAAGCAGGCCGAAGGCGCCACCGAGTGGCACGACCCGCGCGCGGACGGCGTCCTCCCGGACGTCTACATCGCCATGGGCCAGACCGCCGAGAACGTCGTCCTGCACACCGGCATCAGCCGCGAGGACCAGGACCACTGGGGCGTCCGGTCGCAGAACAAGGCGGAAGAGGCCATCAACGCCGGCTTCTTCGAGCGCGAGATCGTGCCGGTCACCCTGCCCGACGGCACCATCGTCTCCAAGGATGACGGCCCGCGCGCCGGCACCACCTACGAGAAGATCAGCCAGCTGAACCCGGTGTTCCGCCCGAACGGCACCATCACCGCCGGTAACGCGTGCCCGCTGAACGACGGCGCCGCCGCCCTGGTGATCATGAGCGACGAGAAGGCCAAGGCCCTCGGCCTGACCCCGCTGGCGCGCATCGTCTCGACCGGTGTGTCGGGTCTGTCCCCGGAGATCATGGGCCTGGGCCCGATCGAGGCCGTCAAGCAGGCCCTCGGCCGCGCCAACATGAACATCGGCGACGTCGACCTGTACGAGATCAACGAGGCCTTCGCAGTGCAGGTCCTGGGCTCGGCCCGCGCCCTCGGCATGGACGAGGACCGCCTGAACGTCTCCGGTGGCGCCATCGCCCTCGGCCACCCGTTCGGCATGACCGGCGCCCGCATCACCGCGACGCTGATCAACAACCTGCAGACCCACGACAAGCAGTTCGGCATCGAGACCATGTGTGTCGGTGGCGGCCAGGGTATGGCCATGATCATCGAGCGGCTCAGCTAGTTTCGTCTCTTCGAGGGCCCCGCGCTTCGGTGCGGGGCCCTCGTTTTGCGTTGACCCTCAAACCATGGCGCAAAAGTTCAAGTAGCGAACGCCCAGGGTTCCGGATCAACGTGCTTCTCGGCCGCCACGCCGTCGACTCGGAAACCATGGCGCATTTGTTCGAGTGACATGCGCCCAGAGTTCCGGGTCAACGTGTTTCTGAGCGGCAGTGGTGTTCAGTCGGAAACGTTGCCGCAATTCACGTCGTCCGCCCTGGCAGAAATGCCGCCGGATTCCGGCGGTACTGCGCCCTTGCCCAAGCCCGATTGACCCACGCGACGATCTCCGCGCGGCGATGTCCCGCGGCCACCCTGACCACCGTCCACCCCGCCGTGGCGATGTATTCGCTTCGCACGATGTCGTAGCCGATCTGGGAAGCGTGCTGCTCTCCGTCGTACTCGACGGCCAGCATCAGTTCCTCCCAACCCATGTCGAGGAAATACTTGGGACGGCCATCTGGACCGGGCACCGGAATCTGGGTCTGCGGTTTCGGGAATCCCTCCGAGATGAGTAACAGTCGAAGCCAGGTTTCCTTCGGCGACTGTGCACCGGGGTCATAGAGGTCCAGCGCACGCTCCAGTTGACGCAAACCCCGCGCGTGCGGGTGCGCCGCCGCCATCTCGAGCACCGGTTCAACCTTGAGTCCGGTGGCAGAACCCAGCGCATCGAGTCGGGCTACCGCATCGGTCAACCGGCCTCGTCTGCCGAGATCGAATGCTGTGCGTTCATGTGTGGTCACGAACATGACGCCGGCGTCCTGGCTCTCGCCGGGAAGAAGCAGATCATCGCGGGCGAGGACGCTCTTCGGTGGTTTGGAGGTGGCATAGATGAGCTCGATCGGCACGTCGTCGGGCACCCATTTCGCGCCGTGCAGTGCGGCTGCAGCACTTCCAGCGATGACGGCCTCACGCCCAGACCACAACCACGCCGCCTTCGCGCGCTGCAGCGTCGACGGGTCAATTCGCTTGTCCACGTAGATGTTCGGCAGTATCGCCCGGTAATAGCGACGGAGCTCAAAGCGGGTGAGCGACTTGGCCGCGAGCGCCTCGCTGCCGATGAATGGGTCCGAATCTGTTTTCATGCCGCCACGGTCGGTCAGTGGGCCGACAAGACTGGGCGCGAATCCGCGTCGAGCGCCATGGAGTGTGGATCAATCGCGAACTGTGGATGACTCACGTCGACCCGGAAACCTTGGCGCATTTGTTCGAGTGACATGCGCCCACGATTCCGGGTCAACGCAAATCGGGCCGCACCCCCTAGACTCAGCCCCCGATGATCACCATCGGAACCCCTCTGTCGCCCAGCGCGACCAAGGTCATGCTGCTCGGCTCCGGCGAACTCGGTCGCGAAGTGCTTATCGCGTTGCAGCGCTTGGGCGTCGAGACCATTGCCGTCGACCGCTACCCGAACGCACCGGGACATCAGGTCGCGCATCACGCACGCACCATCTCGATGACCGACCCCGACCAGCTCAAGGCGCTGGTCGAGGCCGAGAAGCCGGACCTCGTGGTGCCGGAGATCGAGGCCATCGCGACGCCGGCGCTGCAGGAACTCGAGGACGCCGGTGTGGTGCGGGTGATCCCGACGGCTCGCGCCGCCCGCCTGACGATGGACCGCGAGGGCATCCGCCGGCTGGCCGCCGAGGAGCTCGGGGTACCGACCAGTCCCTACAAGTTCTGCGACTCGCTGGAAGAGCTCCAGTCCGCCATCGATGGCGGCATCGACTACCCGTGCGTGGTCAAGCCCGTGATGAGCAGCTCGGGCAAGGGCCAGAGCAAGCTCGACGGACCGGACGACGTCGCGAAGGCCTGGGACTACGCGATGGGCGGGGCGCGCGTCACCAACACCCGGATCATCGTCGAGGGCTTCGTCGACTTCGACTACGAGATCACGCTGTTGACCGTCCGCGCTCAAGCCGAGGGCCAGGTCGAGACCCAGTTCTGCGAACCGATCGGGCACCGTCAGGTCGCCGGCGATTACGTGGAGAGCTGGCAGCCGCACCCGATGTCGGCCACCGCCTTGGCCAACGCCCAGCAGATCGCGCACAAGGTCACCGAAAACCTCGGCGGGCAGGGCGTTTTCGGTGTCGAGCTGTTCGTCAAGGGCGACCAGGTGTGGTTCAGCGAAGTCAGCCCGCGGCCGCACGACACCGGCATGACGACGATGATCACGCAGTGGCAGAACGAGTTCGAGCTCCACGCCCGCGCCATCCTCGGCCTGCCGGTGGACACCTCACTGAAGACGCCAGGGGCCAGCGCGGTGATCTACGGCGGTGTCGAGGCCGAGGGCATCGTCTTCGACGGCGTCGATCACGCGCTGCAGGTGCCGGGCACCGATATTCGCCTGTTCGGCAAGCCGGAGAGTTTCCGGACTCGCCGGATGGGAGTGGCCTTGGCCCGCGCCGCGGATGTCGACACCGCACGGCGCAACGCTGCCGAAGCCGCGAGCAGGGTCACGCCGCGCGTGGTCTGACCGACAGCACCGTGACACGAAGAAGGGGCGCCCGCCGAAGCGGACGCCCCTTCTCTGTCAACGGAGCTAGTCGTTGTTGAAGTAACTCAGCAGTCGCAGGATTTCCACGTACAGCCAGACCAGGGTGACGGTCAGGCCGAGCGCGACGCCCCATGCCGCCTTCTCCGGCGCGCCGGCGCGGATCATCTGGTCCGCCGCGTCGAAGTCGAGCAGGAAGCTGAACGCCGCCAGCGCGATGCAGACCAGCGAGAAGATGATCGCGATGGTGCCGCCGCTGCGCAGGCCCATGCCGGCGCCGCCGTTGAAGAAGCCGATGACCATGTTGCCGAGCATCAGCGCGAGGACGCCGAACATGCCGGCCACGATCATGCGGGTGAACTTCGGGGTGACGCGGATGGCGCCGGTCTTGTAGACGACGAGCATGCCGAAGAACACACCGAAGGTGCCGAGGATCGCCTGGCCGATCAGGGCGCCGGCGTTGGCGCCGGACACCGCGAAGTTGGCCATGATGAACGAGAAGGCACCGAGGAACATGCCTTCGAGCACCGCGTAGGTGAGCACGATGCCCGGGTTGTCCTGCTTACGGCCGAACGTGGCGATGAGGACCATCACCAGGCCGCCCAGGGCACCGATCATGGCGATGGGCCCGGCCAGCGCCAGGTTCGACATGATCACGAAGTACGAAACGACCGCGCTGACCGTCAGCACCGCCAGCGTGATGCCGGTCTTGGTGACGACGTCATCGATGGTCAGCGGGCGGGCGAAACCAGCCTGCTGCTGCGGGTACTCGGTGTACGGCTGGGCCATGGTCTGCTGGGCACCATATGCGGCTGCGCCACTACCGAATTGCGCGTATCCGCCCTGCGACTTGGGCAGGGAACGAAATATCGGGTTGCTGCTCTCGCGCACCGTCGGGTTCCTCTCCTGAAGCTGTGGTCCGTCTGCTGACGAACACCCACACAACGTACGACTTCGGGTGTTGGTTCCCGGCGAGACGGAGAAACTGGGAACTTACTGTGAAACGGTACCTGGTCGACGTAGCCGACGCGCAACGATCTAGATTGCTTACCGTGGCGGAAAACGAGGATATCCTAGTAAATGTCGAGAACGGCGTCGGCGTCGTCACGCTGAACCGTCCGAAGGCCATCAATTCGCTCAACCATGTGATGGTCACGGGCCTCGCCGACGCGCTCACCGCGTGGGAGCACGACGACAGCGTGCGCGCGGTCCTGCTGACCGGCGCCGGCGAGCGCGGCCTGTGCGCGGGCGGCGACGTCATCGCGCTCTACCACAGCGCCAAGGCCGGCGACGACAACGCCAGGACCTTCTGGCACGACGAATATCTCCTCAACGCCCACATCGGCCGCTACCCCAAGCCGTACGTCTCACTGATGGACGGCATCGTGATGGGCGGCGGCGTCGGCGTCGGCGCGCACGGCAACATCCGCGTCGTCACCGAGAAGACCAAGCTCGGCATGCCCGAGGTCGGCATCGGCTTCATCCCCGACGTCGGCGGCACCTACCTGCTGTCGCGGGCACCCGGCCTGATCGGCCTGCACGCCGCACTGACTGGTGCCCCGTTCTCCGGCGCGGACGCCATCGCCCTGGGATTCGCCGACCATTTCGTCTCGCAGGCCGACCTCGCCGCTTTCCGGGACCTGGTCATCAGCGATGGACCCGACGCGGCCCTGGCGAAGCACGCCATCGAGCCGCCGGCCAGTGAGCTACTGGCACAACAGCATTGGATCGACGAGTGCTACGCCGCGAACACCGTCGCGGAGATTCTGGAGAACCTGCGCGGCCATGAGGCCGCCGAAGCCAACGCCGCGGCCGACCTGATCGCCACCCGGTCCCCCATCGCGCTGACTGTCACACTGGAGGCCGTGCGCCGCGCCGCCAAGCTGCCGACCCTCGAGGACGTCCTCACCCAGGAATTCCGGGTCTCGATGGCGTCGCACAAGTCCCACGATTTCGTGGAGGGCATCCGTGCCCAGCTCGTCGACAAGGACCGCAACCCGCAGTGGTCCCCGGCTAATCTGTCGGACTGCACCACCGCCGACGTCGACGCCTACTTCGTCTCCGCCGACCCCGACCTGACCTTCTAGGAGCCCTGATGACGTTCGAAACCATCCTGGTCACCCGCGACGACCGCGTCGCGACCATCACCCTGAACCGGCCCAAGGCCCTCAACGCGCTCAACAGCCAGGTGATGGCCGAAGTCACCACGGCCGCAGCCGAACTCGACGCCGACCCGGGCATCGGCGCCATCATCATCACCGGCAGCGAGAAGGCCTTCGCCGCGGGCGCCGACATCAAGGAGATGGCGAGCCTCACGTTTGCCGACGTGTTCTCGCAGGACTTCTTCGCACTGTGGAACAAGTTCGCCGCGACCCGCACCCCCACCATCGCGGCCGTCGCCGGCTACGCGCTCGGTGGCGGTTGTGAGCTGGCCATGATGTGCGACCTGCTGATCGCCGCCGACACCGCCAAATTCGGCCAGCCCGAGATCAAGCTGGGCGTGCTGCCCGGTATGGGCGGCAGCCAGCGCCTGACCCGCGCCGTCGGCAAGGCCAAGGCGATGGACCTGATCCTCACCGGCCGCAACATGGACGCCGAGGAGGCCGAGCGCTGCGGCCTGGTGTCGCGCGTGGTCCCCGCCGACACGCTGCTCGATGAGGCCAACGCCGTCGCCAAAACCATTGCCGGCATGTCCCTTTCGGCGTCGCGGATGGCCAAGGAGGCCGTCAACCGCGCCTTCGAGAGCACCCTCGTCGAGGGTCTGCTGTACGAGCGTCGGCTGTTCCACTCGGCCTTCGCCACCGACGACCAGACCGAGGGCATGGCGGCCTTCACCGAGAAGCGCGCACCGAACTTCACGCATCGGTAAAGTCGAGCGGTGGCCGACACTGCTCAAGACTCTGATCCTGCCGACGACGACGGCACCGCAGTAGCGGTGGCCGACCCGTCGGGCGAGGAGTCGCTAGCGGCGAAACTGGAAGAGCCGCCGTCGGATTGGTGGGTTCGCCGCTACACGTTCTTCGGCACCGCGGTGGGCCTGATGTTCATCTGGCTGTCGATGACTCCGTCGTTGTTGCCGCGCGGCCCGCTGTTCCAGGGCATCGTCAGCGGTGCCGCCGGCGCGTGCGGCTACGGCTTCGGAGTCCTCGGCGTCTGGCTGGTGCGCTACATGCGGTCGAAGGACAGCAGCCCCAAGGCTCCTCGCTGGGCCTGGCTGACCCTGATCGGGATCGGCACCATCGGCCAGGTGCTCGCGATCATCTGGTTCCACGTCTGGCAGGACGACGTCCGGGACATGATGGGCGTGCCGCGCATGGGCTTCTGGGATCACCCGCTCACGGCAGTGCTGTCGGTCGTCTTCCTGTTCGCGTTCGTCGAATTCGGACAGTTGGTGCGCAAGCTCGTGCTGTTCCTGGTGCGCCAGCTGGAACGTGTTGCGCCGCCGCGGGTGTCGGGTGTGGTCGCCGTCGTCTTGGTCGTCAGCCTGTTCATCGCGATCCTCAATGGCGTCGTGGTCCGCTTCGCCATGTCGACGATCAACAACATCTTCGAGAACGCCAACAACGACACCGACAACCCGGCACCCACCAGCACGCTGCGCTCCGGCGGCCCGCAGTCGCTGGCCAGCTGGGACTCCCTGGGCCATCAGGGCCGGGTGTTCGTCAAGGGCGGACCGACCGTCGACGAGCTGTCGAAATTCAACGGCACCAAAGCAATTGAGCCGATTCGTGCGTACGCCGGCCTGCACTCGGCAGAAGGCATCCGTGCCACGGCTCGACTGGCCGCCGACGAACTCAAACGCACCGGTGGACTGAACCGCAAGGTGATCGCGGTCGCGACGACGACAGGTACCGGCTGGATCAACGCGGCCGAGGCGTCAGCGCTGGAGTACATGTACAACGGCGACACCGCGATCGTGTCCATGCAGTACTCGTTCCTGCCCAGCTGGATCTCGTTCCTGGTGGACAAGGAGAACGCCCGTCAGGCCGGCCAGGAGCTGTTCGAGGCGGTTGACGAGATGGTCCGCGAACTGCCCGAAGGCAAACGGCCCAAGCTCGTGGTGTTCGGCGAGAGTCTCGGCTCGTTCGGCGGCGAGGCACCGTTCCTGTCGCTCAACAATCTCATCGCCCGAACCGACGGCGCCCTGTTCTCGGGACCGACGTTCCAGAACACGATCTGGACCGATCTGACCGCCCGGCGCGACGCCGGCTCCCCCGAGAAGCTGCCCATCTACGACAAGGGCGAGTACGTCCGGTTTGTCTCGCAGCCAACGGATTTGGACCGTCCGAACACTGCGTGGCACCACCCACGGGTGGTGTACCTGCAGCACCCGTCCGATCCGATCTCCTGGTTCAATCCGGATCTGTTGTTCCACATGCCGGATTGGTTGCGCGAACCCCGCGGCCGCGATGTGTCGCCACGGATGGAGTGGATTCCGGTGGTGACCTTCCTGCAGGTCTCGGCTGATATGGCGGTGGCCGTCGAGGTGCCGGACGGGCACGGTCACGTGTTCATCCGCGACGTCGCCAACGCCTGGGCGGCCATCCTGCAACCGCCGGGATGGACACCGGAGAAGACCGAACAGCTGCGCCCCTTGCTGGCGCGCGGCTACTCGAGCTGAACCGACCCGCTACACCCAAGCGCCGGCGCGCAGCAGCACCGACGCGGCCGTCCCGCCCAGCAGTCCTTCGGCGACCAGCGCCCGGTACCCACCGATGACGTCGGTGGCCCGGTAGAGCCCCAGGTCCTGCAGCGCCGCGGCGGCCAGGCTCGAGGTGTAACCCTGCGAGCACAGCACGACCCACTCGACGTCGTCGCCGGTGGCCTGCGGCAGGCGGGCATCGCTGGTCGGGTCGCAGCGCCATTCCAGGACGTTGCGCTCAACCACGAGTGCGCCGGGGAACTCGCCCTCGACGGCGCGCTGCGCCGCCGGCCTGATGTCCACGAGCACGGCGCCCCGATTCAGCGCGGCCGGGATTTCGGCGGCCGACAGCCGGACCAACCGCTCCCGGGCGGCGTCCAGCAGCGCGTCGACTTTGCTGGGCATCAGTCCCCCTCGGGTTTGTCGGTGAGTTCGGTGTAGACGCGACGCAGCTTGTTGCTCTCGGAGACGTCGTAGTACGACATGGCGGTCAGCGGCGGCGAATAGGCGTGCACGCTCAAGGTGGGATGCGATACCGTCGCCGGCTCATCGGCGGCGCGCACCACGTCGTGGACCCAGCCCAGTGGGAACGCCGCCTGGTCACCGGCCTCCAACGTGCGTTGGCGCAGCCCGCGACCGTCCCACCGGGTCTCCTCCAGCGCACCCGACACCACGGTCAACGCACCCAGCGATCCGCCGTGGTCGTGCAGTTCGGTGCTGCGCGCGGGGACCCAGCTGATCAACCAGAGATCGAGTTCGTCGTCGCCGTACAACCGGCGGTACCAACGTTCTTCGAGTGGCAGGCCATCGGCGGGCAACAGCCGGTCGTAGCGGCCACTGAGCACATCGTCTGCGCAGCGGTCAGTGGCGTGCAGCAGGTCGGGTAGGCGCAATCGGGTCGGCGCGACGAGGGCAGGACCAGATACAGAAAAATCGGTCAGGACGGACATGACGGAACTCCAATGCAGAAACGAACGGTGGGCTATCAGCCCTCATGAGGCCGGGCTCAAGCCCGACAACACGTCGCGTTCTGCACGTTCTGCACTGCCATGTTCCCCATCGTGACGATCCCGTGGCGAGTGGGAAAGGGTTAGCGTCAGGGTGATCCTGAATGCGCGACGACCTAGATTGGCTCTCATGCTGACCATCAGCCGAGCAACGCTGCTCACCGCCACCGCCTTGACCGTGCTGACGGGCTGCGGTCCGGACAAGCAGGCGGGTCCTGCTCAGACGCCCGCCGCCGAGCTGCCCACGCAGTCGCACGAACACCCGGCCCCCGGCGGGGTCGCTGTCTCCCCCGGCGGTGTGACGACCGCCGTCGACGTCCCGTCGGCGGCCACGGAGTCCGAATTCGGCCAGGCCTGCCACGCCGCGAAACTGTGGATGGACGCCCAGCGAGCCGACCCGACGACGCTGGTCGAGCCGTACCTGAGCATCCTGCAACGGCCGGAAACACGTGATCCCGGTAACTTCAACACCCCCTGGGCCGAGCTCACAGCAGCCCAACAGGCCGGCGTGATCATGGCCGCGACCAGCGCATCCAAGGGCGAATGCGGCTGATCCCCGGCGTTCTCTGAGGATTCGCTGAGTCAGGGGCGTTGCCCTAAAATCGGTGGTGCTGCCGTCCGGTCAATGAAGACGCAACCACGCGGGCCGCGGTGATGCCGACTTTCCGACCGCCGGATCCGACCGGCGGCCCACACGTACCCGCGAGGCCCATCGACATGACCAGCACGCCGTGGGGTCGCATCTGAGCACCCCCGATTTCCAGCGCAGCGATTCCGCCCGCCACCGTCTTCCAGCCCGGCACCGCCGGAGCCGGCTGCAAAGCCTGCTCAGCGCCCGCGTGGGCTGGGACACCGTCGGCCGCGTGGCGCTCGCGCTGGTGACGGTCGTGGCCGTGGCGGCGACCGGTCTGGGTTGGTGGACGGTGCGCGGCGCGCTGCACGGCATCACGGTCAGCGACGCACTCGGAGCGGACGCGCCGAAGTCCACCGGCGGGGCGATGAACATCCTGCTGATCGGCCTGGACTCCCGCAAAGACCAGCAGGGCAACGACCTGCCGCAGGCGCTGCTCGACAAGCTGCACGCCGGCGATTCCGACAACGGCGGCTACAACACCAACACGCTGATCCTGGCGCACATCACCGCCGACAACCATGTCGTCGCGTTCTCGATTCCGCGAGACGACTACGTACGGGTCACCGGCATCCCCGGGTACGACCACATCAAGATCAAAGAGGCGTACGGCCTGACCAAGGCCAACGCCATGCAGCACCTGATGGACAAGGGCGTCACCGACCAGGCCGAGCTGGAGCGCAAGAGCCGCGAGGCCGGCCGCGCCGCGACACTGGCCGCGGTCCGCAACCTGACCGGTGCGCCCATCGACTACTTCGCCGAGGTGAACCTCGCCGGCTTCTACGACATCGCCGAGAGCCTCGGCGATGTCGAGATCTGCCTGAACCACCCGGTGTACGACGACTACTCCGGCGCCGATTTCCCGGCCGGCCGGCAGACCCTCGACGCCTCGCAGGTCGTCGCCTTCGTCCGGCAGCGGCACGGCCTCGACAACGGCGACCTGGACCGGACCCACCGCCAGCAGGCGTTCCTGATCTCGGTGATGCACCAACTGCAGCAGGACGGGTCGTTCAGCGACCTCGGCAAGCTGAACCAGCTGATCGGCGTCGCACAGAAGGACGTCGTGCTGTCGGCCGGGTGGGGCCAGGAGCAGTTCAAGCGCATGGGCGAGATCGCCGGCGGCGCGAACGTCCAGTACCGGACGCTGCCCGTCGTGCGTTACGACAACATCGATGGCCAGGACGTCAACATCGTCGACCCGATGGCCGTCAAGACCGAGGTCGCCAAGGCCTTCGGCCTCAAGCCGCCGCCGGGAGCGACGACGTCGACGCCGACCACGTCGACCGAGCCGTCCACGCTGGACAAGGCCTCGGACAGCACCGGCACCACGTCGAAGAACGCCAAGACCGCGATCATCGACGTCATCAACGGTTCGGACGTAATGGGCCTGGGCCGGCAGATGTCGGAGATCCTGGGCGATCTCGAATACTCCATGGGCCAGACCAGGAGCTCGCAGGACGGCGAGCTGAGCTCGACGGCCGTCGACTTCGGCACCGGAGCCGACGCCGAGGCCAAGCACCTGGCAGAACTGCTCGGCATCGACGCGGTCCGTGCCGACCCGGCAGTGCCCGCGGGTCGCATCCACGTCACGCTGGGTCCGGGTTACCAGGTGCCCGACACCCTGGACAGCGTCTCCATGGCCGCGGCCAAGTCGTCCAACTACGACACCACGTTGCCGACGCCGGAATCCGGCCCGCCCGTGCGGGCCAACGGCGGCATCCCCTGCGTCAACTGACGCGCGCCAGCGGCGGCCGCGAACCTACGCACCTGCTCAACCGAACTTTTGCGACCTCAGTTCAGACTCAACGTCGCAACATCGATTTCGCGATCTGGCCGCACGCTCGCGATGTCATCCATCGCACGTCGCTCCGCGAATTAATTAGCTTAGTTCAACGAATTAATTTTGCCGCCTCTTACGGCGCGAAATCGGACCCGAACGCCATTCCCAGAACACAAAGCACAACTAATAAATTTGCCCGTCGACCAGGCAAAACATCGCGAAACCAATGAGATCAGCTAACGAATGCGACGTATTTCCCAACTACTGGTCAGTAATTGTGCTTCGACTCACACAATGGTGCACACTATGGGGTGTCTCACTCATAGTCGAAGGGATGAGCCCGATGGTTGCTCGTCAGCACGTACCGGTCGCACGGGCGCACAGTGGCGCAGTCAACGGGCGCCGGATGCTCTTCATGGGCACCCTGCTGCTGCTCATCGCGGTCGCATCCGTCAGCGGCATCGTCTTCGCCATGAGCAGCGGACAGCCGCAGGTGGCCCTGATCATCGGCCTGATCTCCGCGGCGTTCTTCTCGCGCATCCGCTGCTGACGCCGCCTCGCCTCACCTCAGCCTGATCCGCACGCCAAGATAGGGCCATGCGGGTCGCACTGGTCCTCGGCAGCGGTGGCGCACGGGGTTACGCACACATCGGAGTCATCGACGCGCTTCGCGAGCGCGGATACGACATCGTCGGCATCTCCGGTTCGTCCATGGGCGCACTCGTCGGCGCCCTGCAAGCCGCCGACAAACTCGACGAATTCACCGCGTGGGCCAGCGCCCTCACCCAGAGCGCGGTACTCCGCCTGCTCGATCCGTCCCTCACCGCCGCCGGGGTGCTGCGGGCCGAGAAGATTCTGGCCACCGTCCGCGAGATCATCGGCCCGCGGACCATCGAGAGCCTGCCGATCCCCTTCACCGCCGTCGCAACCGACCTGATCGCCGGAAAGTCGGTCTGGCTGCAGCGCGGCCCCATCGATGCGGCCATCCGCGCCTCCATCGCCATCCCCGGCGTCATCGCCCCGTATCTGCTCGATGGCCGGTTGCTGGCCGACGGCGGCATCCTGGACCCACTGCCCATGGCGCCGCTCGCGGCCGTCAACGCCGACCTGACCATCGCGGTCAGCCTCAACGCCAGCGACCCCAGTCACCCGGCAGAGTCCCCCAGTGCCACCGCCGAACTGTTGAGCCGGATGCGACGCAGCACAACGTCACTGATCGACCGGGCCGCGGCGAGCACGCTGCTCGACGGCCCCACCGCACGATCGGTGCTGAGCCGCTTCAGCAATGCGGTCGACGGCATCGACAACCCCGCCGAGGCCGACGCCGAGGCCGAGGACTCCGCCGTGCCGCGGCTCGGCGGGTTCGAGGTGATGAACCGCACCATCGAAATCTCGCAAGCCGCGTTGATGCGGCACACCCTGGCGGCGTACCCACCTGATCTGCTGATCGAGGTCCCGCGCACGGTGTGCCGCAGCCTGGAGTTCTATCGCGCCGATGAGGTCATCGACATCGGGCACGAATTGGCCAGCGCCGCACTCGATTCCCTCGATCTCGGCAACTAGGCCAGGAACGCGGCGACCTCAGCCGCGACCCGGCGGCCCTGCGCCCGGCCGGCCTGCGCCGACGGAATGCGGCAGGCCGGATCCAGCGGATCGAGACCGAAGGCGGCGAGGGACTCGTCGTCGGCGTAGATGGCGCAGGCGCTGCCCGCGAAACTCTTGACGTCGGCGCCGGGGCCCGCGCCGAACGGTGACGGCGAGTCTGACGGAGCCGGGACGAGGACGACGGCGGTGTCACAGTCCTTGACCGCGATCATGTTGACGCTGCTGCCCATGCCGCCATCCATGTACCGGCGGCCGCCGATGGTCACGATCGGCCAGGCCGCCGGCACCGCGCAACTGGCCTCGACCGCATCGACCAGGGACACTCCCGACTCGCGGGTGAACACCACCAACTCGCCGGTGTCGATGTCGACGCCGGTGATGCGCAGGTCGTGGTCGGGCCACTCGTGCGACGGCAGCCGGCGCTCGATGACGTCGCGGCGCACGGCCGGGCTGACGGTGTCCGCGTCGGCCGCGGCAGCCCCGAGGCGCTGCAACTGCTGGGCGCGGGCGCCGTTGCCGGTGGACATCGCCTCGACGAACACGGTCAAGACGACTTCGATGTTGATACCGGGGCTGATCTCCGCCGACTCTGCGGCGACCTGGCGTTCGAACAGCTCGCCGATGCTCAGCGCACTGCCCAGCTGAGCGCCGACCGCCGAGCCTGCCGATGTGCCCAACACCACATCCGCATTCCGCACCGCTGCCGCGATCTCGGGCGCTTCGTCGGCGATTCCCTGCAGGATGCCGGTCTCCCATGCGATGCCGGCGATGCCGCCACCAGCCAAAACGAGTGCACGTTTAGTCATTAGTTCATCTAACATGATCCGGCGTGCACCGTGGGACTGTCATCCCACCAGGAGGTCAGAAAGATGCTCCAGTGACCGGCCCGCGTAGCCCTTCCACAACCGGCCGAACACCGGCAGCAGCGGAGCGGTCGCCGCACTGCGCCGGTGCAAGGTCCAGCGCCAGGTGATCTTGGTACCGGTGCCGGCGGGTTGAAACAGCCATTCGCCGTTGACGCCGCTGATCAGCGCGGCCATCGGGCCGGTGATGTCGGACAGGGTGTAGCCGAACGAGTGCGGCTCATTGAACGACGTCAGCGTCTCGGCCATGCTGCCACCGCCCTGCAGCAGAATCGTGCGGGTCTGCCCGACCGCGTCCCAGATGCCGGTCTGGTCACGAACCGCCTTGATCGGCGGGATCGGTCCGTACCACCGACAGAACAGCTCGTTCAACGGCATCGGGACCGTGCCGCTGAACGCGTCAGCGACCGTGACGGGAACTGTTCGTGATTGCTCGACCACCAATGCCTGCGCCATGATGGCGATCGTAACCATCGAAGCTGACCACTGGAGTGTCATGACCTCAACGATGCGGGCCCAACGGTTCTACTCCGACACCAAAAAGGTTGTGGTGGAAGATGTTCCGATTCCAGAACCAGGCCCCGGCGAGGTCCTCGTCAAAGTCGCCTACTGCGGCATCTGCCACTCCGACCTCAGCCTGATCAACGGCACGTTCCCGTCGCAGCTCCCGGTGGTGACCCAAGGGCACGAGACATCAGGCACCGTCGCCAAGCTGGGACCGGGTGTCACCGGCTGGGCCGAGGGCGACCGCGTCGTCGTCGCCGCCGGCAAGCCGTGCATGGACTGCGTGAACTGCATGCGCGGCGACATGTCGAACTGTCTGCGGATCCGGCTCATGGCGTTCGCGTACGACGGCGGCTGGGCCGAGTACACGGTCGCGCAGGCCTTCGGGCTGACCCGCGTACCCGACAACGTGCCGCTGGAGCAGGCCGCGATCCTGGCCGACGCGGTGTCCACGCCGTTCGGCGCCGTGGTCCGGACCGGCCAGGTGGGGATCGGCGAGTCTGTCGGAGTGTGGGGTGTGGGCGGGCTCGGCACGCACATCGTGCAGTTGGCCCGGTTGGTCGGGGCCGCGCCCATCGTCGCCGTCGACGTCAATCCGGCGGTGTTGGAGCGCGCGCTGGCGGTCGGCGCGGACTACGCGTTCGACGCGCGTGACCCGGAGTTGGCGGCACAGATCGCGTCGGCCACCGGAGGCCGGATGCTCGATGTCGTGTTCGACGCGGTCGGCAAGGGGTCGACGTTCGATCAGGCGCTGGCGTCACTGACCGTCGGCGGCCGGTTCGTCGGTGTCGGGATGAGCGCCGACTCCCCGACGATCGGCCCCACGTCGTTCTTCAACCTGACCCGCAAGCAGGTGCTCGGCCATCTGGGCTATCAGAACGCCGACATCGGCACCCTGGCCACGCTGGTCTCCCGCGGCCGCCTCGACCTCACCCGGTCGATCAGCGAGATCGTCCCGTTGGAGGACGTCGCCGAAGGCATCGCGAAACTCGATCGGGCCGAAGGCAATCCGATCCGCATCCTGATCCAGCCCTAGCCCATTTCCCGCGAGCGTGCGCGAATGACCGCTATCTCAGGCGCGGCGCTGCCTTCGCGCTGACGAGCGGCAGGTCCAGATAGGTGGCGATACCCGGTTTCGCGGCACACACCGCCGGCACGGAGTTGACGCAGTGGGCGGCGGTGCCGACGACGCCGGGTTCCGGTCCGTCCTCGCCGACGAGTCCCTGAAAGCCCTTGATCGACACGGTGAAGTCCGGATTGCCCTTGACCTCCATCTCGTAGCGTTGACCTTCGGGGCCGAAATCCCATGCGGGTTCGAGGTTTTCCTCGCCCATGAACCAGTTGACGGTGACGCGGACGACGACCTCGTCGCCGACGACCGCTTCCCAGTGGAACTTGCGGGCCGCCACCTGGCCGGGCTGGATGGGCCCGAGCGGCGAGTCGATCGGTGCGGTCGCCACCGCAACCTCTTGGCGGGCAACGATCTTCGGGTCGGCGTTGAAACCGAATCGGTCGACGCACATCCGGACCGCCTGGATGAAGCCGCTGTCCAGGAGCTTCTGCATCGGGCCCGTCAGCGCCTTGTCCGGGGTCTCACCGAACCCCATCACGTGCCGCAACACGTCAGGCGCCTCGTACGTCCGCAGGTCCGAGAACTCTTCGGCCCGAACGAAAGTCACGCCGGTGGACATCGCCGAGAACAGCAGCGGGAACTTCTCGCTGATGCCGCCGGGCGCGATGCCGGTGCCGTGCAGCGTGACGCCACCAGCCAACGCGGCCTCGCGCATCGGCGCGCCCTGCTTCTCGCTCGGGTACACCCAGCCGACCGGCGTCACCACGTTCTTGCCGGACCGCAGCAGCGCGGCGACCTCGTCGGGGTTGGCCATCAGCGGGGCGTAGATGACGGCGTCGGCGTCCAGGTCGAGGATCTCCTGGATGTTGTTGGTGGCGGCGACACCGAGCGGCGCCACGCCGATGATCTCGCCAACGTCCTTGCCATTCTTGGCTTCCGAATGCACCCAACAGCCGACGAGCTCCAGGTCGGGGTGTTCCAGCACGCCGTTGATCGCGGCGACGCCGACTCCGCCGGTTGCCCACTGCACGACCCGCAACGCCATGAAACCTCCCGAGCACCGCCAGAACTAGAACACGTTCTAGGTTGTATACCACCGGCTCGGCTCCGGAGACCAGACCTTTGGGGTCTTGACTAAAAGCGCCGCGCGTGACTGAACTACAGGTAGTAACGAAAGGAACCCCATGGCCAAGAATCGTGTGTTCGTCGTTGGCGTCGGCATGACCAAGTTCGAGAAGCCCGGCAGTCGCGAAGGCTGGGACTACCCGCAGATGGCCAACGAGTCCGGCAACAAGGCGCTCGCCGACGCCGGCATCTCGTACGACCAGGTGGAGCAGGGGTACGTCGGCTACTGCTCCGGCGACTCGACCTCCGGCCAGCGCGCCCTGTACGAACTGGGCATGACGGGCATCCCGATCGTCAACGTCAACAACAACTGTTCGACGGGTTCGACCGCGCTTTACCTTGCCGCACAGGCGATTCGCGGCGGCCTGGCGGATTGCACCATCGCGCTGGGCTTCGAGAAGATGCAGCCGGGCTCGCTCGGCGGCGGTGCACAGGACCGCGAATCGCCGCTGGGCCGGCACGTCAAGGCCCTCGCCGAGATCGACGAGTTCGCCTTCCCGGTGGCGCCGTGGATGTTCGGTGCGGCCGGCCGCGAGCACATGAAGAAGTACGGCACCACCGCCGAACATTTCGCGAAGATCGGCTACAAGAACCACAAGCATTCGGTGAACAACCCGTACGCGCAGTTCCAGGACGAGTACACACTCGACGACATCCTGGCCGCCAAGATGATCTCCGACCCGCTGACCAAGCTGCAGTGCTCCCCCACCTCCGACGGATCGGGTGCGGCGATCGTCGCCAGCGAGGCGTTCGTCGACAAGCACGGGCTGGCCTCGCAGGCCGTCGAGATCGTCGGCCAGGCCATGACGACCGACTTCGCGTCGACCTTCGATGGCAGCGCCGCCAACATCATCGGCTACGACATGAATGTCCAAGCCGCACAAAAGGTTTACGACCAGTCGGGCCTCGGCCCCGAGGACTTCCAGGTCATCGAGCTGCACGACTGCTTCTCTGCCAACGAACTGCTGCTGTACGAAGCCCTGGGCCTGTGCGGCGAAGGTGAAGCGCCGCGACTGATCGACAACAACGACACCACCTACGGCGGGCGCTGGGTGGTCAACCCGTCCGGCGGCCTGATCTCCAAGGGCCACCCGCTCGGCGCGACGGGCCTGGCCCAGTGCTCCGAGCTGACCTGGCAGCTGCGCGGCACCGCCGACAAGCGTCAGGTCGACGGCGTCAACGCCGCCCTGCAGCACAACATCGGCCTGGGCGGCGCTGCCGTCGTCACGGCCTACCAGCGCGCCGAACGCTAGCGATTTGTGCACGTTCTGTCACGACCCGCGTGACAGAACGTGCGCAAATCACTCGAACATCGCGTCGACCAGGCGGCGCAGCACCTGCCTGGTCTCGCGGCGGGCCTTCTTCGGGTCCTCGGACGTGGCGATGAGCATGGCCGCCTCGTCGAGGGCCCCGATCAGCACGTGCGCCAGTGCCCGCACCGGCTGACGGGCCAGCTGGCCGGACTTGATGGCCTCGCTGAGCAGCTGCTCCGTCATACCCAGGCTGTAGCGCTGAGCCACGTCGCGGAAGCCCGCCCAGCCCAGCACGCTCGGGGCATCCAGCAAGACCAACTGCCGCACCTCGGGGTCGCCGGAGACCTCCAACCAGCCGTCGACCGCGGCCCGGATGGCATCCGCCGGGGTTGACGCACCGGCCGCCGCCACCCACTCCCCGAGCCGGGCCATCACGTCCTGCTCCACCACCTCCACCACAGCCAGGAAAAGCGCTGCCTTGTCGGCGAATTGGTGGTACATCGCACCCCGGGTGACCCCGGCGGTCGTCGCGATCTCGGGAGTACCCACCTCGGCATAACCACGCTCACCCCACAGCCGCCGCGCAGCGACGATCAACGCCTCACGCGTCGCCGCGGAGCGTTCTTCCTGAGTACGCCTCTTGTTTTCCATACACCCTGTTGGTAAGTTGCGGACAGCCTGTTTGTAAATCAGTATCGAGCTAGGAGTGATCCATGTCGATCATCGAGATTAACGCCGGAACCATCCATTTCGAGGAATTCGGGCCGAAGGACGGCAGACCTGTCGTCTTCGTGCACGGATACATGATGGGTGGCCAGCTGTGGCGACAGGTCGGCGCGCGACTGGCCGCACGCGGCCTGCGATGCATCGCCCCGACCTGGCCGCTGGGTGCACATTCCGAACCGCTGCGGCCCGGTGCCGACCGAACCATCCATGGTGTCGCGCGCATCGTCGCCGACACCCTGGCCGCCCTCGACCTCGACGACGTCGTCATCGTCGGCAACGACACCGGCGGTGTCGTCACCCAACTGGTCGCGGTCCACCACCCCGAGCGCATCGGTGCCATGGTGCTGACCAGTTGCGATGCGTTCGAACACTTTCCGCCGCCGATCCTCAAGCCGTTGATCACAGCCTCGCGCTCGAAGGCCATCTTCCGCGCCGGCACGCAGGTGTTCCGGATTCCGTTGGTGCGCAAGCGCGCCTATGCCGGCCTCGCGTACTCCGACCTCGATGCCTTGACCCGCGAGTGGGTGCGCAACCCACAGTCCAATCCGTCGATCGCCGAGGACCTCCGAGTGCTCACCAACTCGCTGCGCACCGAGGTCACCACCGCGGTGGCGGCGCGGCTGCCCGAGTTCGACAAGCCGACCCTCATCGCTTGGTCGGCCGACGACGTGTTCTTCGAAGTCGGCGACGGCGAGAAGCTGGCGGACCTGATCCCCCACGCCCGCCTCGAAATCATCGACGGCGCACGGACATTCTCGATGCTCGACCGGCCGGACCGGCTCGCCGATCTCATGTCGACCCTCGCGGTCCGCGCGTAGCGTGCGAAGCGATTGACTGCGCATCTACGCACACGACCACTCGAACTTCTGCGCTGTCAGTTCGCACTGAACGAATGAGGCGGCCGTCGGGGTGGGTCAAGCCTGAACGCAGGACAAGGTGTGCCATTGACTCGGAACTGAGGGCGGTGGTTACTCGATGTTTTGCGCCAGGAGTTCCGAGTCAACGCCAAGCGGCACTCGAGGACCGTTGACCCGGAACTCACGGTGCAACGCTCCGACTCCGGACACCCCTACACAGCCCGATTTCCTCGAAACGAGGAATGCAGGATTGACCCTGCGAGCGCTAGATGGTGACGACCTCGTAGGCGCCGTCGGCGTACCGGGCGCGGATGGTCTTCTTGTCGTACTTGCCGACGCTGGTGCGCGGCACCTGGTCGATGAACGTCCAGCGCTCGGGCAGCCACCAGCGAACCACCTTGTCCGCCAGGAACTCTCGCAGCTCGGCGGGAGTCGCGGCAGCGCCGTCGTGCAGCACCACAGCAACCAGCGGGCGCTCCTGCCAGCGGTCGTCGGGCACCGCGACCACGGCGGCTTCCAGCACGGCCGGGTGCGCGATCAGGTGGTTCTCCAATTCGACCGACGAGATCCACTCGCCGCCGGACTTGATGACGTCCTTGGCCCGGTCCGTGAGCGTGACGAATCCGCAGTCATCGATGCGGCCGACGTCGCCGGTGCGCAGCCAGCCGCTGTCGAACTTGCTCGCGTCGTAGCCGAGATAGTAGCTGCCGGTGATCCACGGACCGCGAATCTCGATCTCCCCGACCGCTTCTCCGTCGTGCGGCAGCGGGGTGCCGGCGTCGTCGACGATCCGGATCTCGACGCCGCACATGGGGCGCCCCGCAGTCGCGCGGGACGCCCAGTACTCCTCGTCGGACACGTTCGGCAGCGGCTTGGCGGTGGTGGCCAGCGGCGAGGTCTCGGTCATCCCCCAGGCCTGACGGATGTGGACGCCGTACCGTTCCTGGAAGATCCGCATCATCGACACCGGCACCGCCGAGCCGCCGCAGCCGACGATCCGCAGGGACGAAATATCGTGTCCCGGGTTCTTTTCCAGACAGTTCATCACGTCGTTCCAGATGGTCGGAACGGCGCCGGCGATGGTCGGGCGATGGGTCTCGATGAGGTCGATCAGCGACGCACCGTCCAGGAACCGGTCCGGCATCACCAGGTCGGCACCGGCCATCAGCGCGGCGTACGGCAGACCCCAGGCGTTGGCGTGGAACATCGGCACGATGGGCAGCGTCACGTCGTCACTACCGACGTCCAGCGCATTGCTGGTGCACGTCGCCATGGCATGCAAGAAGCTCGAACGATGGCTGTAGACAACGCCTTTGGGATTTCCGGTGGTGCCGCTGGTGTAACACATCGCGGCTGCAGACCACTCGTCGATCTCGGGCCAGTCGAAGTCGACGGGCTGGGCGGCCAGCAGTTCGTCGTACCGCAGGACCGTCTTACCCGACGCTTCCAGCGGTCCCAAATCCCCTGCTCCGATGGCGATCACGGTGTGCACCGTGTTCATCTGCGGCAGCACCGGGGCGAGCTGGGCGGTCAACGAGAGGTCGGCGATGACGACCGAATCCTCGGCCTCGTTGGCGATGTACGCGATCTGCTCGGGCGAGAGCCGGATGTTGAGGGTGTGCAGCACCGCACCCATCGACGGAATGGCCAGATACGCCACCGTGTGTTCGGCGTTGTTCCACATGAACGTGGCCACCCGCTGGTCCCCGGTGATGCCGAGACCGCGCAACGCGTTGGCCAGCCGCCCGCACTGCTCGCCGACGTCGCCGTAGGTCACGGTGCGGTACTGCCCGCCACCGAGCGCCGTGGTGACGGTTCGGCGGGCATTCTGCCCGGTCGCGTGCCGCATGATCGTGGCGATGGTGAGCGGGGCGTCCTGCATCGTACTGAGCATCGTGAGTTTCGCCTCTGGGTTGCTGCCGCTGGGATGTCGAGATGCTAGCCGACCCTGCCAGGTAGGAGGATGATTAGTGTTGGCACGACAGGAGAAAATCATGCGCAGGAATTGGACGCTCGCCGCAGCGATGACCGGAGCTGCGCTGACGGTGCTGGCACCGGCGGGATTGGCCGCTGCCGAAACGGCACAGGACACGATCAACCGGCTGCAGTCCGAGGGCTATGTGGTCACGATCGACAAGCTGGGGACCGCGCCGATGTCCCAGTGCACGGTATCCAGTGTGCGCAATCCGCAGTCGACGACGCAGTGGGTGCCGTTCGCCGGACCGGTCCTGGGCCGCAACGGCAACTCCATCCTGCTGCCGCAGACCAGTAGGACCATTTCGGTGTCGCTCGACTGCACGGGCACGCACTAGCCGCACAACGCAGAACGCCCCCACCTTCACAGTGGGGGCGTTCTCTTTGGACTGATCAGACGGTCGCGGGCTCCAGCGCGCGCACCTCGTTCATGGCCACCGACTTGGTCGCCATGAACTGCGAGTAGAGCAGCGGCTTGGGCGCCTCGACGGCGACCGCGGTGACGTCACCGGCGACGTCCGCGACGTAGAGCCGCGATCCGTCGCGGCTGACGGTGACGCAGGACGGCTGGACATCGGCGGTGATGGTGTCGACGACCGCGTTGGTCTGGGTGCAGAACACCGAGACGCGGTCGTAGTCGACGACGTAGGCGCGGGTGCCGTCGGCACCGAGCACCAGCTGGGTCGGGGCGTCACCGACGGCGAAGCGACCGGTCACGCGGCCGGCGGCCAGGTCGACGACATGCACCTCACCGCGGGCGGTCAGGTCCGAGGTCAGCACGTAGGCGGTGTTGTCCGGGCCGAGCGCCAGGCTGCGGATCGGGGCACCGATGACGATGGTGTTGCGGATGCGCGCGGTCTCGGTGTCGACAACGACGAGCTGGCTGCCCATCTCGTCGGTGGTGGCGACGTAGAGCCGGCGACCGGTGTGGTCGACCGAGAGGGCGTCGATGCTGATGGCGGCACCGGTGGCGATCTCGATGGTGCCGACGCGGTCGGCGGTGATGTCGATGACGGCGACGTCGATGTAGGCGTCACCTGCGCGGCCTGCGAAGACGCGCTTGCCGTCGGGGCTGACAGCCAGGGCGCTGACGCCCGAGGCCAGCGGGTAGGCGGCCAGCTCGGCACCGGTGGCGACGTCGATGACGGCGATGCCGTCGAATTCGGCACCGGACACGGCGACGTAGGCCCGGTCATCGGTGGCGACGACCGCGAACGGCTCACCGTCGACGGCGATATCGCGGATGCTGCGGCTGCGCGGCTCGATCAGCGACACCATGTTGTCGGCGTAGCTGGTCGCGACCAACTGGCCCGCGCTCTCGGCGATGTCGGCGATGGTGCCGCGGCCAACCTGCGCGATGTCCATGGTTCCGCGCAGCGCCTGGGCGCTCGCCCGCTTCGCTTTTGCACGAGCGTTATTATTTGCCACGATCTTCGGTACCTCCGCCAGCGCGGCAACGCGCCGGTAGTCGATTTCCCGTCCGGGTGCGCCCGGATGAGCGCTGCTTTCAAGAAGTGTAGTGATCCCCACCGACATTCCGGACGGCTTCAGCGACGCCACATCGCGAATTGAACAGGTGCTCTTAGGAGTTACTTAAGGTGCGAATTGTTATGCACTTGTTATCAAAGGCGATCGACGCTCCGACCTGGGTAAACATCAGGAAAATTCAATTTGAGCAAACACAGGCAGACCTCATTTCTGAGGGTTTCCAAACACTGTTTCCCGGCATTCCCAGGCAAAGTGAGCGAAACATCACACCGCGACACGAACGCATTGATTCCCATCCGTCTCATCCGCACGATACAACTCAGGCCCCACTTCCGTTCATCAAGATCGTTACGGCGCCGGCGCCCACCTGAACTGGGCCTGATATTCGCTGTTATCGACAAGTTCACATTTTGTTCATGATGAGACGGGCGTCACACTGACGTTGCGGACGGGCTGGGGACACCCGAATCGAGCATCGTCAGTTCGTCGAACGGGTCGGCGCCGTGCAACACCGCCTCGGCCTTCGCGCGGTCGAGTGTCCCGGTCCACGATCCGATCAGCACCGTGGCGACCGCGTTACCCGAGAAGTTGGTGACGGCCCGCGCCTCCGACATGAACCGGTCGATACCCACGATGAGGCCGACCCCGTCCAGCAGGTCCGGGCGGTGACTCTGCAGGCCCCCGGCCAGCGTCGCGAGGCCGGCGCCGGTGACGCCGGCAGCGCCCTTGGAGGCGACGATCATGAAGACGAGCAGCGCCAACTGCTCCCCGATCGCCATCGGCCGTCCCATGGCGTCGGCGATGAACAGCGCCGCCATGGTCAGGTAGATCGCGGTCCCGTCGAGGTTGAATGAGTAGCCGGTCGGCACCACGACGCCGACGGTGCTGCGGTCCACGCCCAGGTGCTCCATCTTGGCGATCAGCCGGGGCAGCGCCGACTCCGACGACGACGTCGAGAAGATCAGCAGGTACTCGCGGGCCAGGTAGCGGACCAGCCGGAAGATCGACATCCGCGTCACCGACCACAGCACCACCCCGAGCACTCCGAAGACGAAGACGATGCAGGTCACGTAGAAGCCGAGCATCAGGGTCAGCAGCTGCGTGACCGCCTTCCAGCCGGTCTGGCCGACGACGCCCGCCATCGCGCCGAAGGCGCCGATCGGGGCCAGCCACAGGATCATGCTCAGCACCCGGAACACCAGTTTCTGCAGGTGCTCGACACCCCGCAGGACGGGTTCACCGGCGGTGCCCATCGCCTGCACGGCGAATCCGACGAGCAGGGCGATGAACAGGGCCTGCAACACGTTTCCGCTGGTCAAAGCGGACAGCAGGGTCTCGGGGATAATGTGGGAGACGAAGTCCATGAGGCCACCCGCCTCGTGCGCCTTCTGGGCCAGTTTGGCGCCCTGGCCGGTCGCCTGCGCGGACAGGTGCAGGCCCGATCCGGGGCTCAGGAGGTTGCCGACGACGAGGCCGATGGCCAGCGCCACCGTCGACATCAGCAGGAAGTAGCCGAGCGACAGGCCACCGATCTTGCCGACGGTCGCCGCTTTGCGCACCGAGCCGATGCCCAGCACGATCGTGCAGAAGATGACCGGGGTGATCATCATCTTGATCAGGTTGACGAACAGGGTGCCGAGGATCGCGATGTCCTTGCCCACCCCCGGTGCGATGAGGCCAACGGCCACACCGCCGACGACGGCGACGAGCACGGCGATGTACAGCCAGTGCGTGCGGTCGCGACGCGGCGCTTGATCAGTCATGTCGGGGAATCCTCCGGCCTCGATGGCGAAAACTTCTGCAAGGATGTTGGTCCAGAACGTGAGGCACGTCACGCATATGTTCATTTCGTTCACGGAAGTTCACAGAAGGGCGCAGGGATGCGCAGATGGCCGGCCGCGCCGCGCTGGTCTCTGGCCGGGCAGATCGTCGCGCTGCAGATCGCGATCATCATCGTGGTGCTGGCCGCCGGTAGCGCGCTGGCGCTGGTGCAATCGCGCCGCACCAACGACGCCGCGGCCAAGCAATTACTGACCGGCATCGTCACAGCGCTGGCCGACGCCCCGTCGACGGCGGCCGCGCTGCAGGCGGGCCGGGCCACCGAGGTGCTCCAGCCCGTCACCGAAACCGTTCGGGCGCAGACCGGGATCGCGTTTATCACCGTCATGGCGCCCGACGGCACCCGGTTCACCCACACCGACCCGAGCCGCATCGGCGCCCACTATCTGGGGACCATGGAGCCGGCCCTGAAAGGCCAGACGTTCACCGAGTTCTACACCGGGACGCTGGGCCGGTCGGTACGCACCATCGCCCCGGTTCGCGACGGTTCCGGACGGGTGCTGGGTCTGGTCGCCGCGGGTATCACCGAGACCACACTGACCGCGCAGTGGCGCCACCAGATTCCGGTGATCGCGGCGATCAGCTTTGCCGCCCTTGCTCTTTCGTTGTCCGGCACCTGGCTGATCCGGCGCCGGCTGCTCCGCCAGACGCACGGCCTGCGGCCTGAGGAACTGCGCGTGATGTACGAGCACCACGACGCCGTCCTACATTCGGTTTCGGAAGGTCTGCTGGTGCTCGAGAAGGGCCGTGTGGCGCTGGCCAACGACGAGGCGCGCCGTCTGTTGGCCCTGCCGCCGGGGACGGTGGCACTGTCCGATCTGCCGGAGTTCCTGCGCGCTGCCGACCCTGGCGTGCGCGACGAGGTCCACGTCACCGACGAGCGGGTGCTGGTGGTGAGCCGCTCACCGGTGTCCGGTGCCGCGGGTTCGGAGGTCGTGACGATCCGGGACCGCACCGAATTGCAAAGCACCCTGGGCGAACTCAGCTCGTTGAAGGTGCTGACCGATTCGTTGCGGGCGCAGGCGCACGAAGCGGCCAACAAGCTGCACACGGTGATCACCATGGTCGAGATGGGCCGCCCGTCGGACGCCGTCGCCTTCGCCACCGACGAACTGGAGCTGTCGCAGCGACTCGTCGACCGGCTGTCCAGTGAGGTCCGTGAACCCGCGCTGGTGGCGCTGCTGCTGGGCAAGAACGCTCAAGCCCACGAGCGCGGCATCGATTTCACCGTCACCGTGGACTCGCAATTGCCTTCGGACACTTCATATCTACCGCTGACCGGGCAGGAGATGGTGACGGTGCTGGGCAACCTGATCGACAACGCGGTGGATGCGTGCGACCGCGACGAGCCGTGGATCGAGGTGACGGTGCGCTGCGAGCCGGGTGCCGAACTGGTGCTGCGGGTGGCCGACAGCGGCTCCGGCATGGACCCGGAGACCTTCGAAAACGCCATGCGCCGGGGCTATTCGACGAAATCGGCGCCGGGGCACGGCCTCGGGCTGGCCCTGGTGGCGCAGGTGGTCAAGCGGCACGGGGGCACCCTCGAATCGGACGTCAGCTACGGGTCGGTGGTGTCGGTGACGATCCCGGCGGTACTCACATGACCAGGGTGCTGATCGTCGACGACGACCCGCTGATCGCCGAGGCCCACCGCACGTATGTCGAACGGCTGGAAGGCTTTTCCATCGCTGCGGTGGCGCACACCGCACGCGAGGCGATGCAGTTCGCCTCCCGGGCGACCACCACCGACGAGCCCGTCGACCTGGTGCTGCTGGACCTCGGGTTGCCCGACGCCAGCGGGATCAGCCTGGCATCGGCGCTGTCCGGGCTGCGGCCGGCGCCGGACATCATCGCCATCACCTCCGAGCGCGACCTCCAGATGGTGCGGGCGGCCGTCGCGCACGGTGCGCTGGCCTACCTGTTGAAACCCTTCACGTTCGCCGCATTCCGGGACCGGTTGGATCGCTATCAGCGGTACCGGACGGCGCTGCCGGCCGGGGTGGACGCCGCGAGCCAAGCCGAGGTGGACCGGGCGCTCGCCGAATTACGCACCGGCGCAGACAAATCCGCGGCCCCGAAGGGTGCCGCCACGCTGACCAACGACGATATCGCCCGCGCGGTGCGGGACAGTCCCGACGGGCTGACGGCCGACGAGGCCGCGAAGGCGGTCGGGGTGGCCCGGGTGACCGCGTGGCGCTATCTGGAGCGACTGGCGGACGACGGAACGGTCACGCGCCGAAGCGAATACGGCGGGACCGGCCGGCCCAAGACCCGCTACCTGTGGCGTTGAGCCGCCCCGCCGGGTGTGACAGCATCGGAACATGAGTCGCGACGACGATCCCGAGGCCCGCATCCGCGAGCTCGAACGCGCGATGAACGAACAGGCCCGGGCCTCGGAGCTGACCGAACCCGGCCAGCAGTGGTCCTCGCGGGCGCCGGTCACAGGTCGGCCGTACTCCGCCCAGTACAGCCGGCCGCAGAAGCCCTGGCCGGCGCAACCGTTGCCGTCGGGGGTGCCGAGCACCGCGGCACGTCGCATGATCTTGGGCGCCGTCGTTCTCGCGGTGTTGGTGGGTCCGGTGGTGGCGGGAATCGTCTTCATCGCCAACCTCACCGGAAAGAAGCACACGACGTTTCTCCCGCCCAGCGCCGGTCAGCAGCCCAGTGTCTCGGTCGCCGTTCCGACCCCGGCACATCCCGGCGACGAATCCTCGGTGGTCGTCAACGGCACCACGGTGATGTCCGGACCGGGCCTGGTCGAATTACCGCCGCAGTCCGATGATCCCAATGCGCCCATTCAGGTCGCGGGTGTCCGCGGCCACCGAACCGTGGCGTGCAACGACCGCCCGATCAACATCAGCGGGGTGTCCAACAGCGTCACCATCACCGGGCACTGCGCGACCGTCAACGTATCCGGCATCGAGAACACCGTGACCGTCGACTCCGCCGACAAGATCGTCACGTCGGGCATGGACAACCACGTCACCTATCACTCCGGGACGCCGGACATCCCGAATCCGGGCAGGTCCAACACCGTCAGCCGCGGCTGAGGCAGCTTCCGACGATTTCCCCCGAATCGGGGGACGACGTGCGTGTGCGGCGCTCATAATCTCGTTGCCATGGCGCACAACGGAAATGACGATTGGACCCAGCCCGCAGCTCTAGCCATCCCGAAGGAGGGCTACTTCGAGCTGACCCGCGGCCGCTACGGACCGGTCTACCCGCGCACCCCGGCGTGCTACGGCTTCAACATCATCGCCAAGGTGCTCGACGGCCATGAGCAGGCGATCCGCGACTACGGCAAACAGCTCGAAGCCGCCGTCGCCGCACAGCCCGACGTCCTGGCCCCGCTGAAGCTGCACTACCTGCGGTGGCAGCTGTTCGACGTCGGCTCCGGTCTGCACTTCCAGTACCAGGGCATCTTCGACACCGACTTCGACAAGTACACCGAGGACGCCGTCAAGCTGTTCAGCTCGACCGGCATCACCACCGCGTTCACCCACCTGGAGGGCTTCCCGAAGGATTGGAAGACCAACCCCGAGGCCTTCATCATGTTCGTCCGCGAGCACCAGGTACCCAGCTTCCTGGAGTACGGCGAGTACCCGTACGTGACGTCCGTGGAGGTCAAGAAGGCACTGCGGCTCAAGGCCGCGTTCTCCGAGATGTTGGACCAAATGCAGTGACAGCCCTCGAATTCGACGACATTCAGCACATCATGCTGACCGGGACGCCCCATCTGACCGGTCGGTACGAGTTCCTGACTTTCGACACCCCCGAAGCCGGCCAAGCCTGGCTGGCCGAGATGGTTCCCCTCGTGCAGTCGGCGACCGATGTCCGCGAGCCGACATCCTCGGCGATGTCGGCGCGGCCGCTCCGGAGCATTGGGTGGGTGGGCTCGCGGGCGACGATCTGCACGCGATCGTCATCCTGTTCGCCCGGGACGAGGACGAGCGGGTGCGGTGCGTCGGTGAACACGACGCGCTGCTGGCCCGCTGCCCCGGGGTGCGGTCGCTGTCGCATCTGGATCTGGCGGCCACCGCGCCGTTCGACTACGACCACGATCACTTCGGGTACCGCGATCCGGTATCGCAGCCGCAGATGCAGGGGTCCGGCGAGGAGTTGATCCCGGGCGCGGGTGGGGCGCTGGCTCCGGGCGAGTTCCTGCTCGGCTATCCGGACGAAGAGGGGCTGATATCGAATCAGCCTGCGCGCGATACTCTTTCCCGCAACGGCAGTTTCATGGCGTACCGCCGCCTGGAGGAGCATGTCGGGGTCTTCCGCGACTATCTGCGGCAGAACGCCGAGGACGCCGAGAGCCAGGAGCTGTTGGCGGCCAAGTTCATGGGCCGCTGGCGCAGCGGGGCCCCGTTGGTACTGGCCCCTGAGCACGACGATCTCGAGCTCGGTGCGGATCCGATGCGCAACAACGATTTCGACTACGGCACGATGGATCCGCACGGCTATAAATGCCCGCTGGGCTCGCATGCGCGCCGGCTCAATCCACGCGACACCGAGCCGAATCCCAATCGGCGCAGGCTGATCCGGCGCAGTGGCACGTACGGGCCGGCACTGCCGGAGGGCGTGCCCGACGACGGTGTCGAACGCGGCGTCGGGATGTTCCTCATCTGCGCCAGCCTGGTGCGGCAGTTCGAGTTCGCCCAGAACGTGTGGATCAACGACGCGGCGTTCCAGGAGCTCGGCAACGAACACGACCCCATCTGCGGCACCCAGGACGGCACGCTGGACTTCACGATCCCGAAGCGGCCGATCCGCAAGGTGCACAAGGGGTTACCGACATTCACCACGCTGCGCGGCGGGGCGTACTTCTTCCTGCCCGGCCTGAACGCACTGCGTCACCTCTCGACTTTGAAGAACTAGGAGAAATCATGGCATCGACCCAGTCCTACGCCCGCACCTACAACCAGGCGCACGTCACCCGCCCGCACAACGGCAACCGGCGCGTCAGCATCTACTGGTCGTGGAGCTACCCGTGGGAGGCCCAGCGCGACCCGGCGCTGCTGTACAACCGGTTCTCCACCATGACCGAGGTGCGCGCGGCGACGTGGCCGGCGTACGAAGGTCCCGAATACAGCCCGCGGAACTTCCTGCAGGGCGTCGACGGCACGTTGGAGCTGTTCCACCGCTCCTCCTTGGCATTTCAGGATGTGGCCGGAGAAGCGACCGGGCATCCGGTGGCGGTGTTCCAACGGGTCGATCAAGCCGGCTACCGGCTGCCGATCGATGAGCGCATCCTGAACGACACCGACACCCTGATGATCTTCGGCCTGGACCACCTGCTGGGCGACGAGGACGCCGCCCCGGAAGAGATCGCCGCGATCCAGCAGTGGCTCAAGCGCGATGGCACCTGCCTGATGCTGGCCCCGCACCATGACGTCGGTTTCACCGACGACAAAGAGCAGCAGCAGATGGAGTACCTGCATCACGGCGACCCGCTGACGCCGCGGATCCAGCGGTTCAGCGGTTTCGCGCGGTCGCTGCTGACCGGGCTGAACATCCCTGTGCACAACACCTGGGGCCTGCGCCCCGCCACCGTCGAGGGCACCAAACAGATTGTGCCGCTTACCGCTTTCCGTGATCTGGATTCGGCCGGCCTGCTGCGGGACGTCACCACGCTGGCCCTGCATCCGCATCTGCCGCACTACGCGCTGACTGCCCCGGAGAGCCCCGACCTTCGGGTCCTGGGCCGGCAGCTGATCGACCAGACCCGGCCGCACCCGTTCACCCTGGCGGGCAACACCGAGTTCAACGCGCTGATCCACATGCCGCCGACCGGTGACCGTGCGGGTGACATCGTGCTGGTCGACTCGACGCACTTCACGACCCTGTTCGGCGCCAGCGACAGCCTGAAGTCGTTCTGGCGCAATCTGGTGACGATGTGACGCTGAGCGATCTGGCGGCGCGCGGTGCCAACATCGCCGTCGTCCTATTCGTGGTGTCCAGCACCCTGGGCGTCGGGCTGAGCCTGACCCCGGCCCAGATTCTGGCACCGCTCAAGGACATTCGGGTGGTGAGTCTGGCCCTGGTCGCCAATTTCGTTGCGGCGCCGCTGGTTGCCTTCGGACTGTGGCGCCTGCTGGCCCTCGACGAGCCACTGGGAGTCGGGCTGCTGCTGTGCGGGCTGGCGGCGGGCGCGCCGTTCCTGATCAAACTCGCCGAGTTCGCCAAGGCTGACGCGGGTTTGACGGTGGGCCTGATGGCGCTGCTGATGATCACCACGGTGGCCTACGTGCCGATCGTGCTGCCGATCTTCCTCAAGGGATCGGAGGTCGATCCGCTCGCCATCGCGTCATCGTTGGTGGTCCTCATGCTGATCCCCTTGGCGATCGGACTGTTCTGCCGGAGGCAGGCCCCGACGGTGGCCGCCCGGATCAGGCCGGCCATCGGGCTGCTCAGCACGGTCAGCATGGTGCTGGTGGTCGTCCTGACGATCGTCGCCAATTTCCGGGAGGTGCTGTCGGTGTACGGCACCCGTGGCATCCTGGCGGCCATCGTCTACACCGCCGTGTGCGCCGGAATCGGTTGGGGTCTGGTGTTTTTCAGCACCACCGCGCGGCCGGTGCTCGCATTGGGCACGGCGCAGCGTAATGCGGCGGCGGCCTTCGTGGTGGCCGGCCAGAACTTCGACGATCCACGCGTCACGGTGATGATCACGGTGGTGCTGATCGCCGAGTTCACGATGCTCATCCCGTTCGCCCGGTTCCTGGCCCGCAAAGCCTGACGGGTCAGGACTGGTCGAGCAGGCCGAGGCGCGCCGCCTCGGTGACGGCCTCGGTGCGCGACGACACCGACAGCTTGCGGTAGATCGACTTGGCCTGGCTCTTCACGGTTTCCCGGCCCAGGTGCAATTCCCCGGCGATCTTCTGCAGCGACAGGTGGGTGGCCAGGTGCGGGAGCAGACGCAGCTCGGCCGCGGTCAGGGGCGGCCGCGGCCCGTGCTGCGCATGTGCCGCCAGCAGTTCCCGGACCCGCGCCAGCCGCAGCTGCACCGCGGCCGCGTCGGGCTCCCGACGGCCGGCGAGCTGTCCCGCATCGAGATGCCGTCGGCACAACTCCGGGTCATCGATCTCCAGGGCGGTGGCGGCGGTCAGCGCGTGTCCCAGCGCCGCGGTACGTGCGGCCAGGTCGCCCAACCGCTCCAGCAGCCGTTCGGTGCCCCGTACCGCGTCGCGTGCCCCGGCGACATCGCCGCGGTGGCCCCGCACCAGCCCGTCCACCGCGTACACGACGACCATCGGCACCAAGTCGCACAAGTCGCGGGAGTCGACGATGCTGCGGGCCTGCGCGCTGCGCTGCGCCGCGGACAACAGGGCCCCGTCGTCGAGGTCCAACAGGGCGAGATGCGCCAGTGCCACGGCCCGGAAGCCGGGGAGGTCGTCGAGGACCGGGAGTGCCGATTCCAATGTGGCCCTGGCGTTCTCCGCGTCACCGATCATCGACAACGCGCCGCCTTTGACCGAGGCGGCGGCGCCCCACCACGGGTTGACCAGGTGGTCACCGGCGTCGCACACCGTGTCGGCGTGCCGAACCACCTCACGCACGCCGCCGATACCGACGAGGGAACCAACCAGGGCCGCACCAACTTTCACCGATGGTGTGCCGTCGGCCAAGGCGGCGCCCCGGTCCGCCGCCGAGGCCGCCAGCAGGGACCGCTGGATCAGATCGGCGTCCCCCAGCGTCACCCCCAACCAGGCTCTGGCGATCGCGGCATCGGCATGGTCGGCGAAGACGTGCTCGTCGAGCAGCCGCAGCCGGCGCTCCAAGATGCCTGCGCGGCCGTCGAATCCGAGACGCACGGCATCGCGTTCGACCAGCGCTGCGGCGTGTGCCGCGTCGTCGGCCGCCAAGGCCTGTAACAGGGCGCCATCGATGTCGCCGACGCGCTCGAGGTGCTCCGCCGCCCGGGCGGCGACAGCGCGGTACCGCTCCGGATCGCGGTTGTGCAGCCGCGCACGGAGCAGATCGGCGAACAGCCGGTGGTACCGGTACGCGACACCTTGGTCATCGAGCGGCACCAGGAACAGGTTCCCCGAGGCGCGGATGGCGCTCAGCATGCCAGGTGAATCATCGCGCTGCAGAACGTCGTTCAGGTCGTCGGCGCTGAAGTGGTCGAGCACCGCGGATTCGACGAGGAACGACTCGACGGCCGGGTCCAGCCGCCCCAGCACCTCTTCGACCAGATAGCCCGCCACCAGACGGTGGCGGCCGGTGATCGCGTCACCGGAGGCGCCATCGCGCAACGCCATCGCCGCCATGACCACCCCGGCTGCCCAGCCCTCACAGCGGTCGATCACCAGCGCGGCCGTGGGGCCGTCGGGTCCACCGACGGAGTCGAGGGCCGATTGTGCTTCAGCGGCAGAGAGTTTCAGCTGTTCGGTACCAACCTCGAGCACGCTGCCCTGCAGCCGGCGCCGCGCGAGATCCAGCGGCGGCGGTGTCCGGCTGATCAGCGTCAGCGTCGTCGACGCGGGAGCCAGCTGCACCAGCGCACGCAAGGTGTCGACGGCCGCGTCGTGCGTCAGCTCATGAACATCGTCCAGCACCACAACAATTGGTCCCGCGGACTCCAATGCTGCGACCACGGCCGGCACCAGTTGGGTTTCGACGGCCCGGCCTGCGCCGCGGAGGTACTGGAACGTCGCGGCGTCGACGGCGGCGACTTGATCCATCGCGGTCAGCAGGTGCAGCAGCAGATGGGCAGGGTCGTTGTCGAGGTGGTCCAGCCGCACCCAGGCGAATGGCCGGGCGTCGGCGGCGTCCCACAGCGCCACCGCGGTCGTCTTGCCGTACCCGGCGGGTGCCGTCACCACCACGAGTTCGGCGTCCGAGGCGAGGAGGGATCGGGTGACCGCCGGCCGCGCGATGACGGCCCCGCCCAGCCGAGGCGGGCCGTAGGTAGCCGTCGGAATGTGCGCTACCCAGCCTTCCCCTGCCACGTTGGCATCGTAGGTGCGATGCACGCAGCCACCCAACCGTGCAATTTTTGACCGCTCCGCCGAATACGTTGATACCGTGCGCTCAACGAGGGGAGCGATCATGAGCAACTCAATTCGTTCGGTGGCAGTCGCAGCGGCAGTGATCGGCCTCGTCGCCGGCTGCAGCAGCGGGTCCGACTCGGGCGCCAAAGGATCGTCGAGTTCCGCGTCGACGAGCGCCGCAGCGTCCAGCACCGCGTCGACCAGCACCGCGTCATCAGCAGCTGCGGCGACCCCTGCAGAACTGCAGGCGCTGGTGCCGGCGCCCGCCGGTACCGTGCAGACCTTCGGCCCAGACCCTATCGCGGACAACGGGATTCACCTCAGCTTCAAGGTGACGGGCGGACCCGCTGACGTGGTCAAGGCCTACAAGGCCGCGCTCGAAGGCAAGGGCTGGGCCGTCACGACCATCGTGTCGAACGACGGCGGATCGAGCGGTGGCGGCGGCGCCACTTACACCGGTACCCACGGCAACAACTACGGCGTGTTCGACGGCGGCGGGTTCGGCACCGAGACGTTCTTCAACGTGTGCGCGTGGCCGGCCAAGCCGGCCCAGCCGAACTGCGGCCGCAAGAACTAACTCTTCACCGCCTTCGGCGCCTGCCAGGTGCCGTTGAGTGCTTCGGGCTTGGGCCAGTACAGCCGCATGATCAGCTGGAACGGACCGTCCGGGGACGGCAGCCAGTTGGCTTCCTTCTCCGGTCCGGGTGACTGGTTCTGCACATAGATCGTGATGCCGCCGTCGGCGTCCTTGACCAGGTTGGGCAGCATCGGCGAGTTGATCAGGTACCGGTTGATCGGGTTGGCCACCAGCAGGCTCTGCGGCATCTTGTACATCGTCAGCGACCAGAACGAGTTCACCGGCGGCAGTTGGCCCGGCGCGAAGCGCAGGGTGTACTTGCCGGCGCCGGTCAGCGGAGCCCCGGTCGAATCCACCGACAGCACGGGGTAGATCGCCTCGTCGGCGGAGTTGCCGTAGATGCCGAGCACCGCGGCGGCCATGCGGTACAGGTAGTTGCCGTTCAGGAACTCCCGCGTGCCGAACAGTTGCGCGGACGTCACCTGCCCGGTGTCCAGCTTGTCCTTCTTGAAGGCCTCGGCTTCGGCCCAGGCGTCAGCCATGCCGGCTTTCACCGCCTCCAGCTTCTCCTTGCTGAGCTTGTCGGCATGGAAGTCGCCGTCGGGGCCGATGCCGATCTTGGCGAAGCGGGCGCGCACGTCCTGCTCGCCCGGCAGCACCGGTGCGTACTTCAGCAGGAAGTTGAGGTTCTCGAAGAACTTGGGTGAGGTCTTCTCGTCCTCGGGCGACAGCGGGACAGCGAAATCGACTGGCGGGGCGGTCTTTGCGGGCTGGTGCTCGAAGGCCGACAGCGGCTCGACGGTGTAGCCGGCCTGAATCTTCTTGACGTTGTCCAGGTCTGCGGGGTCGAACAGCTGGGTACGGTAGATGACCTGCACGAACTGGGTGTCCGAGCGGATCACCTCGGTGATGCCGGCCGGCTTGTCGCCTTTCCAATCCGGGCCTGCCAGAAGGTATTTCCCGCCGCCGTTGCCGGTGGTACGGCTACCGACGTAGGCGAAGTTGAAGGTGTAGCCGTCGACGAACTGCAGCGAGTAGTACCGGCCCGCCTCGATCGGCGGCACGGTGAGGACCAGCGGTTCGGCACGCAGGTCGGCACCGAGCATGGTGTACGGCGTGTCCGAGTTCGGCGTCTGCACCGCGGTGTCCTCGGGCGTGAATACCCTTGCAATGCTGTGGGTTTGATTCCACTCACCCTTGTATTGCGGGCTGACCTTGTCGACGAAGTAGGCGTTTTGGATGCGGTAGGAGTCGACCATCGGGAAGCCGTAGACGTAAGCGTCTTTCGCGATCGCCCGGACGTCGTCCTGACTCGCCGGAGCCGACGACGATGCCGTGGCGTCCTTCGATTCGGACTTCTCCCCACAGGCCGTCATTGCGGTCATCAGCACAACCGCCAATCCCAGCGCCCAGAACTTCTTCATCGATGCCTGATCCCCCACTCACGTCACCCGCGGACCACAGGCAACTCACAGCATCGAGTTCTACCACGTGCTGTCCGAGACATGGCGCGACCAGCGGCGATGGCGCGTCACGGGTTGATCGTGTTCTCGCCGTCTTGACGGCCCCACACGTATTCGGACGCGAACGGCGAGCCGAGGCCAAAGTGGTTGTACGGCGCGATCGATGCACCGGTGTCCATCACCATGTAGGGCATCGGCCAGATGTCGCGAGTGACGGTCCAACATCCCGGCCGGCCCATCGGGCCGCCCCTGGCGTTGATCCGCGGCAGGTTGTCCGGGTACACGTACTGGTTCGCCGAGCCGACGAGTGCCGTGTGCGAGATCAGCGAGTACCCGTTGCCGCCGACAGCGAAAGCTGTGGCCTTCACCGCACGCGGGAGAGCCCTTATCCCGCAATCGATCTCGGGGCTGTACTTGTCGAGTACCTGAGCCGTCGGTAGGAGGTCCTGCGCGCCACGAACCAGGTACGGCCCGCCGCGCTCGAAGATGTCGCCGCCGGTGTTGCCGAAGCCGACCGATGCCATCAGCGCCTGATCTATGTTGCTGCGCTGGTCATTCAAGGTGCGCTCGGTGGTCACCGCGTTCGTGAGGCCGTCCCACAGATCTGGCGACGCGTTCGCGTAGACCTCGGCCAGATCGGCAAGGGCGCGGTTGTCGTGCCGGATCGACGGCATCCGCTGATTCAGGTCGGCCAGAATGACGTTGCCGTTGACCAGCGACTGACCGAACTTGTCACCGAGCCCCTCCAGCGCCTGCGCGGCCGCGGTCAGCGTCGCGTTCAACTTCACTGGGTCGACCTGCTCCGAGATCGCGGTGATGGTCTCGAACAACGTGTTGAATTCCGTGGTGACGCTGACGGCGTTGACGGTGTCGCCGGCCTTGAGGCGTTGCGGCGACGGGTTCGACGGCGACGTCATCGAGATGTACTTGTTGCCGAATACCGTTGTGGCGAGCAACTTGACGTCCACATTGCGCGGCAGCACGCCAAGGTATTCCGGGTCGACGTCGAGGATCAGTTTGGCTTCGGGCTTCTCGCCGGGTGCGGTGACGATTTCGGTGCCCTTCAACCGCCCGATCGGCACCCCGTTGTAGGTGACCTTCGAGCCGTTGTCCATCGACAGCCCGGCACGACTGGCCAGCACGTACACCTGGGCTTTGGAGTCGAACGCTCCGCGGAACTGGAGCCAGGTGAGCGCCATCCCTGCGGCGGCAACGAGAGCCAGGATCAGGCCGGCGATCTTGTACGGCGGGGTCCGATCTCGATTCAGCGGCGCATGCACCTGCCCCGCAGCGACAGGCGGCAGCGGCTCCAGCGGCGGCCGTGGTTTTGTCATGCCATTCCACCATCAGATCGAAGTGCGGCCGGGCGCCGTTGCCAGGCCTTCATCGATGTCGACTGGTAAGCAGGGTACGACTGTCACCGGCCCGACGGCGCGCAAATGACGAACATCTAGCAAACCGTAATTTGGCAGGCCGGGCACTCGATGGCCACCTTCTCGCCATCACACGACGGTTGCCGCCAAAGTGATGACGGCCGTCAGCAAATTGGCGGCCGTGGCCTTCGGCGCAGCACGTGCTCTGAGTTACGGAACCGCTTGAGCAGGCCGACCGACTGCACGGACCCGCAGCAGCCCTATTGCCTCCTGCAGCGCACCAAGGTTCCAGGCCAGCGAGCACGTCGTCTTGCGGCGGTCCACACCGGACAGCCACGCCGCGGCCCACACGATCGACTGCAACGCGGCCCCCATTGCGGCGGGTCCCAGCCACCACGGACGGAATTTGTCCAGTATGCGTGCTTCACCGCGGCCGAAATTCCGGTACTGCACGAACGCTGCCTTCAGATCTGTGCGCTGCACCTTGCTCACCACCGCACCAGGCACGAACTCCAACATGAATCCGGCTTCGGCTACCCGCCAAAAGAAGTCGACCTCATCGGCGCCAAGCTTGAACGTTTCATCGAAGCCGTGCACGCGGGAAAACACCTCACGGGTGAAGCCGCAGTTCGTGCCGTTCGCGAACACATCCTTGCGGGACAGTGCCGGATAGAGCCGGCGTTCCCGCGCCAACAAGGTGCCGTCGTCGAGGATGCGATCGAGCCCACCGCCGACCGCCTCCGCCCCTCCCAGGAAAGCGCGGTGATACGCCTCGATCCAGCCCGTGTGGACAACATCGTCCGCATCGGTGAGCAAAATGAACTCCCCCTTGGCAGCTGTAATCCCCACATTACGAGCGACATTCGCGCCCGGCGCCCGACCCGCATCCACAACACGCACGCGCGGATCAGGATAGGAGCGCACCAGGTCGGCAGTGCCGTCCGTTGACCCGTTGTCGGCCACGACGATCTCGAACTCGGCACTGGTTTGCTGCGATAGCAGGGCATCGAGTTGTTTGGCGAGGACACGCGCACCGTCCCGGCATGGGATGACCACGGAGATCATGAGCCGAAAGGTAGCTGAGATTCGTCCCGTACGCCTGTCACGCGAGGCGCTTCACAGGGCACTCGCAGCTACGGCACCGCCTGCGGAGTCACGAGGAATTTCTCGCCGGTCGCCTTCTTGAGGTAGCTGGTGAACGCCTCGGGCTTGAGCAGGCCGGCCAATGAGACTTCTTGGGTGTAGGTGCTCGCGAAGGTTGTGGTGAGCTCCGCGGCGACGCGGGCTCGTAGCCTGCCGATGACCTCCGCCCCCGCGCCGGCGAGGAACGGCGTGAGCAGCCAGCCACCGATGCCCCACGACATGCCGAAGCTTCGGTTGAGGACGGTGGGTCCGGTGTCGAGGCTGCCGTAGATGTACACCTGCTTGTGGACGGCGGAGCCATAGCGGGAGTACTGCGTCGCGGTCGCGTTGGCGGCCTGCTCCATGCCGTTGAGGATTTGGCTCGCCAGGGTGCCGCCACCGGTGGCGTCGAACGCCAGTGTCGCCGAGGTGGCTTTGAGCGCTTCGAGCAGGTCCTGTTCGAAAGTCGTTGCCGCAGAGTTGCATACGTGGACCGCACCTAGGCCGCGCAGGATTTCTTCCTGCTCCGCCTTGCGGACGATGTTGACCAGCGGCACCCCGTCAGCGCGGCAGATCTTGACCAGCATCTGGCCGAGGTTCGACGCTGCCGCCGTGTGCACCAGACCCGAATGTCCTTCTCGCCGCATGGTTTCCACCATCCCCAGCGCGGTCAGCGGGTTGACGAACGACGACGCCCCGTCCCGGGCAGTCGCGCCGTCGGGCAGGACCAGACAGGCGGCGGCATTGACGACGCGGTACTGCGAGTACATGGCGCCGCCGGCGATGCCCACAGTCTTGCCGAGGAGCGCCTGTGCGGCAGGCGACTCCCCCGCCGCCACCACCGTGCCCGCACCTTCGTTGCCGACGGGAAGCGATTGCCCGACCCGGACGGCCAGCTGCGCCAGTGCCCCGGGCGGCAGCGGTGCGGTGACGACGGGGCGGTCCGGGGTGCCCGCGACCGTCGCGGCCGACATGTCCGCACCCGGAATCAGCAGGCCCAGATCCGACGGGTTGACGGGCGATGCCTCGACCCGGACGACGACTTGATCAGCGGTCGGGGCCGGGATGTCGACGTCGTGCAGCGAGAGCTCGAGCATGCCGCCCGGGGTCACCAATGACCGCAATTCCAAACCGGTCTCGGGTGGTGCTTCGGTCATTGGTATGTCTCCGATCGTCGAACCCTCACCTGAACAGTAACCACAATCACCTCACCGGCGGTCGTGTCACACCGGCCAGCTACCTCGAAGAGGCAATCAGACGGATTCACTTCCGGGCACTTCGACGCAAACAATCAACCGGGTGGACTCCCACCGGCCTGCCCCTTCTCAACCCCTCATTCGAAAATGATTGCTACCCAACATGAGTGATCCGACCATGCACAGCCGGCTCTACTCCACTGAGTGGCAATCGTTCATCGACGGTCGCCCCTGCGAGCCGCGCACCGATCCGGTTGTGCGCGAACCACGCGCGACAACGAGCGGCCACCCGACAGCGCAACCAGTCCTGTAAGCGTGCTCGTGCGCGTCGTTGACCGCTACCCCTTTCAGCAGATGGGGACCAGCGGTCAATTCTCCGCAGGTGCAATGCGCCTGCCAGCGCACACCCACCGGCATGACCGAAACCATCCCCGTACCCGATGTCGAAGAGCTGCTCACGACAGAGGTTGCTTCCGTCATGCGCGCGCGCCGATGGCGGTACCTGCGCTGACTACTGCGGCCACGGCGGAATGGCGAACCCGATTGCCACCGTCGCAGTTTCGGTATGACACGTGCGATCACTTCCTGTCTCCGCCGTTGGGCGGGCGAGCTGACTGCGCCGCAGGCGTACTTACGATCACCCAGCGCTCGCCTGCGTTCGCCGCGCGGTTCGCGTGGGAGCTCGCGCGTCCACCCGCCTGACTGCTCCGGGTGTTCGTGCTGGCGTCGCGCGGTAACGGCTGATCCGCGAACCGTCGGCCGCCGCACCGATCGAACACCCAAAATGGTTGTGGCCCTCCGCCTTCCAGCAGAGCCCACAACCTGTTCAGCTACTCGGTTCCGGCGTGACCCCCGCCGGCCGCAACGTCAGCTGCATTACCCCATCCCTCGACTGTGTGAGCGATCTCAGCCCGCCGTCGTCACAAAATTAACCCACGAGTAAGTTACAAAGCAACAGTTTTCCGCGATTACAGCTACTTCCAGAACGGCAATACCCCTCACGCGCCAACTGAACAGCCCAGTTCATGGCTCATAAGCAGGGCAGTTGAGCACCCGAGGCCAGGCTAGTAGCAAACCTGTAAGCCACAGCGCCCGAACGGTCCACACATTGCCCGGGCACCTGCGGCGGCAACCTTTGGAGCCCCCCGCGAGCAGGCACTTGCCTACGTGGAGCCACTTCGACATGAGCTTGCCGATCTGTTTTCAAACAAGTCGGCCACACCAAACGGGGCGAAGCCGGGATGACACCCGGGGGCGGCCACCCCTACCGCCGAACGCGACACTGCGCATACATGCCGCCGGCTGCGATACCCGCCGCCGCGCAGAAGAGCGCCTGCACCACGAGCGACCCACCCGCGGCCACGACGGTGCCCGCGTCTTGGTCTCCGACCGGCGGCGAATCAAAAAGCCAACTAGAACGCCGGTTGAGCACCCTCGACTATTCTCACACATTCAATTAACCATATTTAGTTAAATGCTTTTAATTAAAAGTAATTAGCTAAATGAACCTAGCCAAACGCGTTTGAGTATCGGTTTGCTGATATCTGTTCCAAAATTCAACAGCCAGCAACAACCTATCTCAATCCAGATTGCGAGTGACGGGGTCCCGAGACGGATATAAAAATACTTGCGGAATTCGACTTCCGCTCAGGTAGCCTCCGGGTGTCACGACCGTCAATTAAGGAGATATGGCATGCAGGTTGCCGTTCCACGCATCAATATGGGTATTGCACTGGCGGGTGCCAGTGCGATAGCGCTCGCCCCGATCGCCCAACCGATGCCCGCCATCGCCGAACTACAAGCGCGAGCGGTGTCCTCGGCAAAGGTTGCGCTCACGGCGGCGGTGAACCCGATCGAGCAGTGGGGCAACATCATCCGAGACGCTCTCGCAAACGGCGGCGGACTCGTCGAAACCTATATGACCAACCCTGCGCCGATCCTGCACCAGCTGCTCATCAACGGCCTCGGCTACGGCGGGCAGACGTTTGGGGCACTGCAAAGCTCGTTCGGGAATCTCGTCGACCAACTGAAGTTGGACAACCCCTACGGCTTCCCGGCAGGGGTTCAAAACGCGTTCAACCAGATTCGGGCGGGCCAGCTCTACGAGGCTTACAACACGCTGTTCAATGCAGGGCTCGGACTCATCGTCGGTCCGGTCTTCCCGCTGCTCGAACTTCTTCAAATTCCGGTCAACATGGCGCAGAATTTCGCGGACGTCGTCGCCGTGGCCCCGAGCGTTCTGGTCGGCGCAAGTTTCGGAGTCATCGGCACCGTCAACGGCACCATGCAGGCGACCGCATTTCAAGCGCAAGCCGTCCTCGACGCGCTGAAAGCCAGGGACTTGATGGGTGCCGTCAATGCCCTTGTCGCCACCCCCGGCGCGATCGTCAACGCGGTGCTCAACGGGTTTGCGCTCTCCGGCGCCCCTGGGCTGCTCACCTCAGGCGGACTGATCGACCAGGTGATCCAAGGCCTCAACGCGATCGCCCACGCGCTCGCTCCGGCTACGTCCACGTCCCTCGCGGCGAAGGTGGCCGATACTGCACCGTCCGCTGTTCCGTCGGCTGCTTTGTCGGGTGCGACGGTCACGCTGGGCGCGGAGAAGGTGACGACGCCTGATGCCCCGAAGGTCGCGGCGACGAAGACCTCGGAGACGAAGACCTCGGAGACGAAGACTCCGGCGGCCGAGACCACCCCGGCAGAGCCCGCCGCGACGGCGCCAGCTGCAGGGGCACCTGCCGCGTCGTCGCCCGAGACACCTTCCCCCGCAACCG
>NZ_JBFUJW010000030.1:0-449 GCF_056555145.1 Mycolicibacterium sp. P4_G11 | reverse complement strand
GACGCGGAAGACTTGGAATTCGACGACGGGTCCGGGTTGGACGCGTCCTTGTCCGACGAAGATGGTTTGGTTGACCCAGGCGTATCGGGGGTCTCCGGATTCCAGGCGTGGGGTGGTGACGAAGTAGTGGTCTCCGTAGTTGGTGCCGGTGGCGCCGCCGGTGAGTGCGGCTGCGGCGGCTTCGGTGACTTCGACGAGGCCTTGGTAGTTCATGTAGATGACGGCGCCGTCGTCGGTGTAGAACTGGGCGCGTACGTCGAGTCGGCCGTAGCCGTCTTCTCCGGCCAGTAGCCAGTCTCCGCCGCCGGGGGCGGCGGTGCCGCTGAGCCGGTTTCCGGTGACTTTGCCTCCGGTGACGGCGAGGACCTGACGCATCCCGTATGGGCCCGGTCCCACGATCTGGGGTTCGGCGAGCTCTGCGGTGTAACTGAACTCCGGCTCCAAATTCA
>NZ_JBFUJW010000029.1:0-540 GCF_056555145.1 Mycolicibacterium sp. P4_G11 | reverse complement strand
TCGGTTGGTCCCTTGTGGCCGGCCGGCGGTGAATATATCGGCATACTGTTGGGTCCTGAGAGAACACGCGAGTGTTTCTTTCTAGGCAAGAACGACAAGCGGGAAACTGCAGGTCAAACCGCAGCGAGGGTGTGAGCCCTTGTTGGTCCGGTGTCTGCGCATGGTTTCCTGGTTGTGTGTTGTTTGAGAACTGCACAGTGGACGCGAGCATCTTTGTTGTAAGTAGTTAAGAGCGTACGGTGGATGCCTTGGCACCAGGAGCCGATGAAGGACGTAGTAGGCTGCGATAAGCCTCGGGGAGCTGTCAAACGAGCTGTGATCCGAGGGTCTCCGAATGGGGAAACCCAGCACGAGTGATGTCGTGTTACCCGCGCCTGAATATATAGGGCGTGTGGAGGGAACGTGGGGAAGTGAAACATCTCAGTACCCACAGGAAGAGAAAACAACAGTGATTCCGTGAGTAGTGGCGAGCGAAAGCGGAAGAGGCTAAACCATGGATGTGTGATAGCCGGCAGGTGTTGCATTTGTGGGGTTGTGGGG
>NZ_JBFUJW010000028.1:0-620 GCF_056555145.1 Mycolicibacterium sp. P4_G11 | reverse complement strand
ACGACCTTGGCTTGGTTGTCGATGACCTTGGTCAGTCCGGCGTCGAACAGTGAACTGTGCGGGTCGGTGACGATATCGGACGACACGATCGGGGCGTCGTAGTACTTGAGGATCCCCTTCAACGGGCCCTCGGCGGCGGCCTGCATCGCGGCATTGATCTCCGCGGCCGACGCGGACTTGCCCAGTTCGACGGTCAGGTCGGTGACCGAACCGGTGGGCACCGGCACCCGCAGCGCATACCCATCCAACTTGCCCTTGAGCTCCGGGAGCACCAGGCCAATGGCCTTGGCCGCCCCGGTGGAGGTGGGCACGATGTTGATCGCCGCGGCCCGGGCCCGGCGCAGATCCTTGTGCGGGCCGTCCTGCAGATTCTGGTCCTGGGTGTAGGCGTGGATGGTGGTCATCAAGCCTTTGACGATGCCGAACTCGTCATTGAGCACCTTGGCGATCGGGCCCAGACAGTTCGTGGTGCACGAGGCGTTGGAGATGATGTTCTGGCTACCGTCGTACCTGTCGTCATTGACACCCATCACGATGGTGATGTCCTCACCGGTCGCCGGCGCGGAGATGATCACCTTCTTGGCCCCGGCCTCCAAATGCCCCTTGGCTTTCGCGGCGTC
>NZ_JBFUJW010000027.1:0-775 GCF_056555145.1 Mycolicibacterium sp. P4_G11 | reverse complement strand
AATTCCCCACAGCCCCCGGCCCCCGAGCCGGTCGGTCCGTCCCCACCAGAATCCAAAGCTCGGGGGCCGCTGCATGTCTGGCGACCCCTCGCGACACCAGACGACAGTGGGTCCCGCTCATGAGCGGGACCCACTGGACTTGAAAAGGTGTGACTACGCGGCGGCGTGGGAAGCGCCACCTCCGGAAGCAGAGGCACCGCCACCACTGCCGGAGCTGTTGCTACCCGAGCCCGCCTGGCCCCCGGTCGATCCACTGGGCTTGCCGGGCTTCGTGGGCTTGGTGGGCGTACCGGTCTTGGTGCCGCCGGTCGCGCCGGATGCGCCACTGCCGCTGCCGGAGCCGGAGCTACCCGAGCCCGCCTGGCCCCCGGTCGACCCACTGGGCTTGGCGGGCTTCGTGGGTTTGGTGGGCTTGGTGGGTGTATCGGTCGTGGTGCCGCCGGTCGCGCCGGATGCGCCACTGCYGCTGCCSGAGCCGGTGCTCCCCGAGCCCGTCTCGCTGCCGGTCGATCCGGCGGGCTTCGTGGGCTTCGTCGGCTCACCGGCCGTAGTGCCGCTGGTGGAGCCGGTGCCACCGGTTGGCGTCGTGGTGGTGCCCGAAGTCGTGCCCGAGTCCGGCTTCGTTTCGGTTGCGGGGGAAGGTGTCTCGGGCGACGACGCGGCAGGTGCCCCTGCAGCTGGCGCCGTCGCGGCGGGCTCTGCCGGGGTGGTCTCGGCCGCCGGAGTCTTCGTCTCCGAGGTCTTCGTCTCCGAGGTCTTCGTCGCCGCGACCTTC
>NZ_JBFUJW010000026.1:0-860 GCF_056555145.1 Mycolicibacterium sp. P4_G11 | reverse complement strand
CCGTGGCGTGATACCGCCACCCCTGCTCGAACAACGCGACAACCGCACCACGCTGCCCCTCGGTCAACGAACTACGAGGATGCAAAAAAGTACTCCCCAGAACAAGGAACTGAACTTCTCAGTCCAACTTCTGGGGAGCACTTCAAACCTCACGGTTTAGGGGGTTTTCGCGTCTACTCGGCGGGAGGCTCGACCGACACCATTGCCAGGCACCAACAAAGTACGGTAGCCTAACCATTGCAAGCGTCACTGCTCGCGGTGCTGACAACCTCACAGGTCAACGGAGAGATTCGTTGGCCTTTTTCGTTTCTCTCCACTCCTATCAACAAGCGAGAGAACGAGGTTCGCCCATGTTCACGGTTTTCATGTTGGTCAAGACAAATCCCGAGTGGCTCGGGTTCCCGGTCGCCAAACGGTTCGACGAACTCGCGCTGCATCTGCAGCCGATCCTCGACCGTCATCAGGCGGTCACCTTCAAGTGGGTCGACACCGAGTTCTACACCGCCCGGGTCACCGACGTGTGGGTGCTCGAGGCCGCCGACCCGCACCAGTACGAACTGGCCGTCGAAGAGCTCCGCGAAACACCGCTGTGGGACCGGTATTTCGCCGTCGTCGAGATCTTGCCCGGCGTCGCGAACGCCTACGCGGACAACTACGGCAGAGCGGCGCTGGGGTAGCCACCCCGCGCGAGCAGACGTCAAGACCCCCCTGAACTGAAGTGGTCCCCGAAAGTTGGACTCTGACTTTGGGAGCTTAGGACTTAAGGGCCTGGGCCCGGTATTGGACCGGGCTCAGGCCCTTGAGTTTTGTCGAGATGCGTTCGGTGTTGTACCAGCGGATGTAGCCCTCGAGCGCGGTGG
>NZ_JBFUJW010000025.1:0-949 GCF_056555145.1 Mycolicibacterium sp. P4_G11 | reverse complement strand
CAGCAGTGACTATTCGGATCGGCGTCAATGGCTTCGGACGCATCGGGCGTAACTTCTTCCGCGCTCTGGACGCGCAAAAAGCGGCGGGCATCAACACCGATCTGGAGATCGTGGCGGTCAATGACCTGACCTCCACTGACGCGCTGGCTCATCTGTTGAAGTTCGATTCGATCCTGGGCCGGCTGCCCTATGACGTGCGGGTYGAYGGCGACACCCTGGTGGTCGGTGATGCCAAGATCAAGGCCTTGGCGGTCAAGGAGGGTCCGGCGGCGTTGCCGTGGGGCGATTTGGGTGTGGATATCGTGGTGGAGTCGACCGGGATTTTCACCGACGCCGCGAAAGCCAAGGGGCATTTGGAGGCCGGGGCCAAGAAGGTGATCATCTCCGCGCCGGCGACCGGTGAGGACATCACCATCGTGATGGGTGTCAATGACGACAGGTACGACGGTAGCCAGAACATCATTTCCAATGCCTCGTGCACCACGAACTGTCTGGGGCCGATCGCCAAGGTGCTCAATGACGAGTTCGGCATCGTCAAAGGCTTGATGACCACCATCCACGCCTACACCCAGGATCAGAATCTGCAGGACGGCCCGCACAAGGATCTGCGCCGGGCCCGCGCGGCGGCGATCAACATCGTGCCCACCTCCACCGGGGCGGCCAAGGCCATCGGGCTGGTGCTCCCGGAGCTCAAGGGCAAGTTGGATGGGTATGCGCTGCGGGTGCCGGTGCCCACCGGTTCGGTCACCGACCTGACCGTCGAACTGGGCACCGCAGCCACGGCGGCGGAGATCAACGCGGCGATGCAGGCCGCCGCCGAGGGCCCGTTGAAGGGGATCCTCAAGTACTACGACGCCCCGATCGTGTCGTCCGATATCGTCACCGACCCGCACAGTTCACTGTTCGACGCCGGACTGACCAAGGTCATCGACAACCAAGCCAAGGTCGT
>NZ_JBFUJW010000024.1:0-1088 GCF_056555145.1 Mycolicibacterium sp. P4_G11 | reverse complement strand
ATGATGTGGCTGTCGTCGGTGATGTAGTAGATCGTTGGTGTCTCGGTGGTGGGGTTGAGGCGCCATCCGTCGCGGAGGCGTTCGGGTGTGAGTCCGGTGGTGGGGTAGCCGGGGTCGTGGGCGGCGAGGTGGGCGGTGATGGTGGTGATTGCATCGTTTCCGGGGAGGAATGGGCTGTCCTGGGGCGAGGGGAAATAGAAGATTTCGTCGGCCGTCGGCACTGCGACTCCTGCGCCCGTCACGTCTCGAACCGGCTTCAGGTAACCACCGACTTGGTGGTACGGGACGACCGCCATGGTGAGCTGTGCGGCCTCCAGAATGTCGATAGTGGCCCAGACCTCACCTTGGCCCAGAACCTCGGTGTTCGGGAACTGCCTGATCTCCTTGAGTGTTGGGTGTGGCGGCTCGGGCACGACGCGCTTGATCCGACGCCCGCCATCGAGGCTGAGTCGTAGGTGTGGCCCGTCGATCCGCTTGATCGAGTACGGGTCGCCCTTGTACCAGCAACTCGTGATTGCACGGTAGAAAGCCTCGACGTCAGTACTGGGCACGCGCTTGTAGGCGACCGCCTGAACAAACTGATCGCGGTCGTCCTTGTGCTCGAATCCTTCAGGAATCGGCTCTCCGGGGGGAACGAACAATGTGACTCGCGAAGCATTGACGTCACAGCGGAAAGCTCGGCTCTGATAAGTGCAGTAATAACTCCGGGGTAGTAGTTGTGTGCCGTCGAGAGTGAGTCCCGGTTGCAGTACGCCCGGGGGGACCGCGATGGGTGCCGGTACCTTGGCCGGTTCGGGGTGGTTCATCGTGGTTGTTCAGTCGAAGATGTCGGTGCCTGTGTCGTGGGCTGGTGGTGGGTTCTCGATGGGGTGGCGGTTGCGGAATTCTGCGGACATTTGGCTGGCGATGTGGGTGGTTGGTGCGGTGGCGGGTGCGGTGATGATGTGGCTGTCGTCGGTGATGTAGTAGATCGTTGGTGTCTCGGTGGTGGGGTTGAGGCGCCATCCGTCGCGGAGGCGTTCGGGTGTGAGTCCGGTGGTGGGGTAGCCGGGGTCGTGGGCGGCGAGGTGGGCGGTGATGGTGGTGAT
>NZ_JBFUJW010000023.1:0-1445 GCF_056555145.1 Mycolicibacterium sp. P4_G11 | reverse complement strand
TGAAGTGGTCCCCGAAAGTTGGACTCTGACTTTGGGAGCTTAGGACTTAAGGGCCTGGGCCCGGTATTGGACCGGGCTCAGGCCCTTGAGTTTTGTCGAGATGCGTTCGGTGTTGTACCAGCGGATGTAGCCCTCGAGCGCGGTGGTGAAGTCGTCGATGGTGTCGAATCGGTTGCCGTAGAACAGTTCTGACTTCAGATGGCCGAAGAAGTTCTCGGCGACGGCGTTGTCGTAGCAGTTGCCTTTGCGCGACATCGACTGCGACGCATCAGCATCGGTGAGCAGGCCACGCCAGGACCGGTGCTGGTATTGGAAGCCTTGATCGGAATGCACCAGGGGCTGCTGACCGGGTTCGAGGGTGGCGATCGCCGAGGCCAGCGATGAGTTGGTCAATTCCAGATTCGGTGACAGTGACCAGGAGTGCGCCACCACCGATCGGTCGAACAAGTCGATCACCGGCGAGAAGTAGACCTTGCGCGTCCCGATGCGGAATTCGGTCACGTCAGTGACCCATTTCTGGTTGGGAGCGCTGGCGGCGAAGTCGCGGGCGAGCACGTTGTCGGCGATCTGCCCGACCTCGCCTTTGAACGCGTTGTAGCGACGGCGCCGCCGCACCCTGCAGAACAGGCCCAGTGACCGCATCAACGACAGCACGGTCTTCTTAGCGACCCGCCACCCGCGCCCAGTGAGCACCAGGTGCACGCGGCGGTGACCGTAGCGGCCGTGCGCGGCCTCGAACACCTCGCTGATCGCGGCCTTGAGCTCGGCCAACGGATCGGCACGACCGGCTTTGGCCTGGTGATAAAAGAACGTCGACCGCGCTAACGCGGCGACATCGAGCAACACCGGCAGCGGAAACTGAGCCTTGAGAGCAGCAACGGTCTGCGCCTTCACCGCTGCTCGTGCGCCATCAAGGCCCGCAATTTTTTTAGATAGGCGTTCTCCGCCCGCAGCCGCAGATTCTCCTGCTCCAGCCGCGCCAGATCACTCAACCCCTCATCACGCGGTGGTCCACCATCATTGGGGCGCTGAGCTTTCGGTTTGGGCTTCAACCCGTCCTCACCGTCCCGGCGATAGGACCTCACCCACGACCGCACCAGAGTGCCCGAAGACAACCCGTACTCGCGCGCCAGCGCCTCGGCTGTCGCGCCGTCATCGAGGACCTTGCGCACGACACCGAGTTTGAACTCGAATGAATACGTCGTCTTCGTCGGCTTGGCCACCAGAGCCATCCTGCCGTGTAACGCCCACCGGCGATACAGATCCCGCACCGCCCACGGACTCAACCCCAGATGAGTCGCCGTGGCGTGATACCGCCACCCCTGCTCGAACAACGCGACAACCGCACCACGCTGCCCCTCGGTCAACGAACTACGAGGATGCAAAAAAGTACTCCCCAGAACAAGGAACTGAACTTCTCAGTCCAACTTCTGGGGAGCACTTCA
>NZ_JBFUJW010000022.1:0-2980 GCF_056555145.1 Mycolicibacterium sp. P4_G11 | reverse complement strand
ACCTTTTCAAGTCCAGTGGGTCCCGCTCATGAGCGGGACCCACTGTCGTCTGGTGTCGCGAGGGGTCGCCAGACATGCAGCGGCCCCCGAGCTTTGGATTCTGGTGGGGACGGACCGACCGGCTCGGGGGCCGGGGGCTGTGGGGAATTCGCCAGCGCGCGTGGGTGATTCACTTGCGCCCCGGGATGCGCCGAATAGGCCCTCGAGGTGATCGCCACTTAGTAGTCGCGGCCCAACCGGGCGCTCAGCGTGGTTCCGGTCGTCGGCGCCACCGGCGGCAGGCTCCCCATCACCCCGCGATCGGTGATCGGGGCCTCGGCCCGGGATCACTCGGGTGCGGGCATGGCAGAACTCGAACCGGGCAGCAGCTGTAGTTCTCGAGGAGGTTATGGACACGTAGGCGCTCGATGGGTGTCATGAAATGCCGCATTCAATAGCTTTCTAGTAATTACTTTCTTTTGTGCAATTCTCAATATCGAATAACTAATTGCGAATAATGAATGCGACACGGTCATCGAAACGTATTCAATATGTGCACGGAATTTGACTGGAGGCGAGTTATGTTTTCTTCGCTCTAATGCGGCGCGGCACCTCGCCCACGTCGCTACCTTCACCTCTTGGAGATAACTATGCGATCGAATGCGTCCATGTTGCGTCGTGCCGGCGCCATTACTCCGATGGCGCTCGCTGCCGCACTTTGTTTCGCCGGAACGGCACATGCAGCCGTCTCTGTGAATTGGAGTTGTCAGGCCTCGGTTGGGACGTCGAGCATGACAACCTCGGTTACTACCACCGCGCCGGGTTCGGTGACTGCGGGTTCTCCTGTGGCCATTACCATTGCACCGGGTTCATCGACGGTTCCGACGTCGGCGGCTGGTGTTACGGTCGTCAAGATCAGCAACATGAAGATGCTCATCCCGGTGCCGGCCAACTCGACATATGTTTCCTCTAGCGCATCGGGTGGATCGGTCCCCGGCACGACGGCCCTCGTGGGAAGCAATGTCGTGCTTACCGTTCCCGGCCCAATTTCCGGTGGCGCGACGTACACGCCGCCTGCGGTCACCATCAACGTGACGGCCAACGCTCCCGGCTCAGTTACCAGCAACTACGCCGGCAACAGCTACAGCAACCCCGGCATGACCTTCACCACTACCGTGAAACCGCCGCTTCTTCCTCAAATCGACGTCGCAACCGCGTGCTACCCGAATCCGTCTCCGACGCTCACCACCACGACCGTCACCTAACTCCGGATGGCGCGCAAGAAATAGCCGACTGTACATATGGACGGCGCTGATCGGATTAGGGTCAGACTCAGCGCAGGGCCTGGGGAAGTGCAGCGGTGAATAGCCCTCGACTGGGCTGAATGACCAGCCCAGTCGAGGGTTATTTCTATTTTCCGGTCACCATCTCGAAGGGAGAAGATTATTCTCTCCCGAATCTCTTATTCGCACTTGTCGGTTGCATTTGTGAATGAACCCCAGCCCGGCGGGGTCGTTCACCTCGCGGAAGCTGACGTTTGCACATCGAAATAGGCACCGGTACCTGTCTATGAATCCAAGCCACCGATGCCACGGATACTGCGCAACGCGACATCTTTTTCTTGGCGTAAGCACTCCAACTCCGCATGCTCATCAAACACAGATCACCCGGGTTTCACGCAAGAGGTGCTCCCTGTATGAGTCCAGTGGTTTCCGGGTTTCCAACCCGCGGTCTGGCGCGGTTCGCCGCCAAGTCCAACACGTCCCAGCGCCAGCCCCACGAGTGTTTGGTACAACGCAGCTGCTGACACTTCTGGGGTCACGCGGAAAAGTTGAGGTCCGTGACCAGCAGGTATTGCCCGCCAGGGCGGTGTCAAAGTTGGTCATCGACAGTTCTAGCTAAAGCGTCAATAATGGCGTCCGGAGCCACTCGACCGTCGCTATGATCAGGTCTAGTGGAGAACCTTGGGGGAGGTCTTTCGTCCGATGGCAACTGAACTCGCTCGGATCGCTGCAGACTTGAAGAGAAGACTGGAATCTTTTCATGGATCCGTCGACGAATTGGCGCACGAATTGATGAGGATGCTCGGCGTCAATCACACCGATCTACGTGCCCTGTTACACATTCTCCTTACGGGCGAGAAGGCAACGACGCCGGGACTTCTGGCCGACCGGCTCGGTCTCACTGCCGCCGGCACCACGATCGTGCTCAACCGCCTGGAAAAGCTGAGATACGTCAGTCGCTCGTTACATCCGACTGATCATCGCCGAGTAGTCGTGTTGGCCACGGATCTGGCTGCTCGCCGTATCTCGGAACTCGTCTCCCCGCTGCTGGATCAGGGCGGCAAGATGTTGTTGAGCTATTACAACGCGACGGAGATTGCCCTGATCGTCGGGTTCCTCAGCCGTACGGACGAAATACAACGAGCTCACCTGAAGCGGATGCGTGAATTGGATCCCTACCCCCAGTAGGAGTCATCGTCGATCTCCAGAACCGCGAACCGCGCGGTTGGCATCTTCGCGGCCGGGTCGTTGGGTATGACGTCGAGCGGTGCGCTGATGAGGCGCGCGGACCTGACGTGCAATGCCAGGAGAGTCCGGTCCACTTCGCTGAACTCGTTGGTGCACAGGGTATCTGATTGCTGTCGAGCGTCACACTGACCGCTAGACGTCGCGATCCTGCGCTGCGGTTGAGCGGGAAGCGAAAAGCCGATATCGGCCTCAGACCTCGGGAGTGCGGGTCGCTCGCGCACAAGGAATGCGGTGGTCCGAGAGACTGATTGACTCATGGGCATGTGAGGGTGTCGGTCAGCTTTGCTCTGCGCGCAGGTGAATGGACTACGTGCGCTGGGTAATTCCCCACAGCCCCCGGCCCCCGAGCCGGTCGGTCCGTCCCCACCAGAATCCAAAGCTCGGGGGCCGCTGCATGTCTGGCGACCCCTCGCGACACCAGACGACAGTGGGTCCCGCTCATGAGCGGGACCCACTGGACTTGAAAAGGT
>NZ_JBFUJW010000021.1:0-6720 GCF_056555145.1 Mycolicibacterium sp. P4_G11 | reverse complement strand
CCCCCCGCCCCGGCCGCACCGMCCCCRCCGCCGGCCCCCGCTCCTGCTCCGGCCGCGCCCGCTCCGGCGCCTGCCGCACCCGCCCCGGCGGCCGCTGCCCCGTCCGACGACGCCAGCCCGTACGTCACCCCGCTGGTGCGAAAGTTGGCCTCCGAGAACAACGTTGACCTTGCCTCGGTGCAGGGCACCGGCGTCGGCGGCCGCATCCGCAAGCAGGATGTGCTCGCCGCGGCCGAGGCCGCCAAGGCCCCGGCCGCTCCTGCCGCCGCCGCATCGGCCCCCGCCGCTCCGGCTGCCAAGGCTCCGGCAGCAGCGCCCGCCCCGGCGCTGGCCCACCTGCGTGGCACCACGCAGAAGGCCACCCGGATCCGGCAGATCACCGCCAAGAAGACGCGGGAGTCGCTGCAGACCACGGCGCAGCTGACCCAGACGCACGAGGTCGACATGACCCGCATCGTCGGGTTGCGGGCCCGCGCCAAGAACTCGTTCGCCGAGCGCGAGGGCGTCAACCTGACCTACCTGCCGTTCATCGCCCGCGCGGTGATCGACGCGTTGAAGATCCACCCGAACGTCAACGCCAGCTACAACGAGGACACCAAGGAGATCACCTACTACGACGCCGAGCACCTCGGCTTCGCGGTGGACACCGAGCAGGGCCTGCTGTCGCCGGTCGTGCACAACGCCGGTGACCTCTCCCTGGGTGGTCTTGCTCGCGCGATCGTCGACATCGCCGACCGCGCCCGCTCCGGCAACCTGCGGCCCGACGAGCTGGCCGGTGGCACCTTCACCATCACCAACATCGGTAGCCAGGGCGCCCTGTTCGACACCCCGATCCTGGTTCCGCCGCAGGCGGCCATGCTCGGCACCGGTGCCATCGTCAAGCGGCCTCGCGTCGTCGTGGACGAGGGCGGCAACGAGTCGATCGGTGTCCGCTCGGTCTGCTACCTGCCGCTGACCTACGACCACCGCCTGATCGACGGCGCCGACGCCGGCCGGTTCGTGACCACCATCAAACGTCGTCTCGAAGAGGGTGCGTTCGAGGCCGACCTCGGTCTCTAGGCCGGGCGGTAATCGCATGGCGCACGCGGTCATAGCCATCGCGGGCTCGTCCGGGCTGATCGGTTCTGCACTGGTGTCGGCGCTCCGCGCCACCGACCATCGGGTGGTGCGCATCGTGCGCCGCCAACCGGCCAACGCCGACGAGGTCTACTGGAACCCGGGTACCGGCGACTTCGATTGGCGCGCACTGCAAGACGTCGATGCCGTAGTCAACCTATGCGGGGTGAGCGTCGGATCCCGCCGGTGGTCCGGGGCGTTCAAGCAAAGCCTGCGCGACAGCCGCATCGTTCCGACCGAGGTGCTGACCGACGCCGTCGTCGACGCCGGGGTCCCCACGCTCATCAACGCCAGCGCCGTCGGCTTCTACGGCGATACCCGGGATCGGATCGCCGACGAACGGTCGCCCGCCGGTGCCGGTTTCCTGGCCCGGCTCTGTCTGGACTGGGAGGCCGCCACGCGCCCGGCCGCCGACGCGGGGGTCCGCGTCGTGCTCGCGCGCACGGGCCTGGTGCTGGCTCCGGCAGGCGGCATGCTGGCCCGGCTGCGGCCGGTGTTCGGGCTCGGTCTCGGCGCCCGGCTGGGCAGCGGGCGCCAGTACATGCCGTGGATCACGTTGGAGGACGAGGTGCGGGCCCTGCTGTTCGCGCTGAATCATGACGAGCTGTCCGGCCCGCTGAATCTGACGGGCCCGGCGCCGGTGACCAACGGGGAGTTCACCGAAGCCCTGGGGCGTGCGCTGCACCGGCCCACGCCGCTGCTGATGCCCGGTTTCGCGCTGCGCGCGGCGCTCGGCGAGTTCGCCGAGGAGGGGCTGCTCGGGGGCCAGCGGGCCATTCCCGCAGCGCTGGAGGACGCCGGTTTCGAGTTCCACCAGCGGACCATCGGCGAGGCCCTGTCGTACGTCACCGCCCCCAACGCGGCCTGACTGCGGCAGGCGTAGCGTCAGTTCGGTGACGATCCGATCTGCCGGTGGCCCGATCGACGTGCGCCGCCTGGGCACCATCGATTACAACGACGCCTGGGAGCTGCAGCGCGAGCTTGCCACCGCCCGCTCCGACGAGCGCGGCAACGACACCCTGCTGCTGCTCGAGCACCCGCCCGTCTACACCGCCGGCCGTCGCACCGAACCGCACGAGCGCCCGACCGACGGCACCCCCGTCATCGACACCGACCGCGGCGGCAAGATCACCTGGCACGGTCCCGGCCAATTGGTCGGTTACCCGATCATCGGCCTGGCCCAGCCGCTCGACGTGGTGAAATTCGTTCGGCTGCTTGAAGATGCGCTGATGTCGGTGTGCGCCGAGCTCGGCCTGGAGACCATCCGGGTGGACGGGCGGTCCGGCGTGTGGCTGGCCGCCGACGGGCTACGGCCCGAGCGCAAGATCGCCGCCATCGGCATCCGGGTCGCCCGCGGCACGACGCTGCACGGGTTCTCGCTCAACTGCAACTGCGACCTGGGCGCGTTCGGCGGCATCGTCCCGTGCGGCATCGCCGACGCCGGCGTCACGTCGCTGACGAAGGAGCTGGGCCGCGAAATCACGCCCGAGGACGTCATCGACCGGGTGGCCTCCGCGGTGTGCTCGGCACTCGGGGCGACCGTCGGCACACCCCGCAGCGCACTAACATCGACACCATGAGCGTCGATCCCGGTAACCGCAAGCTGCTCCGCCTGGAGGTCCGCAACGCGGAGACGCCGATCGAGCGCAAGCCGCCGTGGATCAAGACCAAGCTCAAGATGGGCCCCGAGTACAAGGACCTCAAGAGCCTGGTCAAACGCGAGGGCCTGCACACCGTCTGCGAAGAGGCGGGCTGCCCCAACATCTACGAGTGCTGGGAAGACCGCGAGGCCACCTTCCTGATCGGCGGCGAGCAGTGCACCCGCCGCTGCGACTTCTGCCAGATCGACACCGGCAAGCCCGCCGACCTCGACCGTGACGAACCCCGCCGGGTCGCCGAGAGCGTGCAGACCATGGGCCTGCGCTACTCCACGATCACCGGGGTGGCGCGCGACGATCTGTCCGACGGCGGTGCCTGGCTGTACGCCGAGACGGTCCGCCAGATCCACGCGCTGAACCCGAACACCGGCGTCGAGCTGCTCGCCCCCGACTTCAACGGCGTGCCCGCGCTGCTCGAAGAGGTCTTCGACTCGCGCCCGGAAGTGTTCGCGCACAACGTCGAAACCGTGCCCCGCATCTTCAAGCGCATCCGCCCGGCGTTCCGCTACGAGCGCAGCCTCGGCGTGATCACCGCGGCCCGCGACTACGGCCTGGTGACCAAGAGCAACCTGATCCTCGGCATGGGTGAGACGCCCGAGGAGATCCGGCTGGCCCTGCAGGACCTGTACGACGCGGGCTGCGACATCGTCACCATCACCCAGTACCTGCGCCCGTCGCCGCGGCATCATCCGGTCGAGCGCTGGGTGCGGCCGGAGGAATTCGTCGAGCACCAGCAGTTCGCGGAGGGTCTTGGCTTCGCCGGAGTGCTCGCCGGACCGCTGGTCCGTTCGTCGTACCGGGCCGGAAAGCTGTACGCCCAAGCTGCCCGATTACGGCCACCGGTTTCCTGAACCTATCCTGGTGGCATGGCAAAGACCACCAATGCTGCCGCTGTGAAGGCTGCGAAGGCCGAGGCGAAGGCTGCCCGCAAGGCCGCCTCCAAGGCACGCCGCGCCCAGCTCTGGCAGGCATTCCAGATTCAGCGCAAAGAGGACAAGCGGCTGCTGCCGTACATGATCGGTGCGTTCGTCCTGATCGTGGCGCTCGCCGTCGCGATGGCCGCGTACTCCGGCGGCATCTTCAGCTGGATCACGCTGCCCATCCTGGGTGTGCTGCTCGGCGGGCTGATCGCGTTCATCATCTTCGGCCGGCGGGCGCAGAAGTCGGTCTACAGCAAGGCTGACGGCCAGACCGGCGCGGCGGCCTGGGCGCTGGACAACATGCGCGGCCAGTGGCGGGTCACGCAGGCCGTCGCCGCCACCGGCAGCTTCGATGCCGTGCACCGCGTGGTCGGCCGGCCGGGTGTGATCTTCGTCGGCGAGGGATCGCCGCAGCGCCTGAAACCGCTTCTGGCGCAGGAGAAGAAGCGCACCGCACGGCTGATCGGCGAAGTGCCGATCTACACCGTCGTCGTCGGCAACGAAGAGGATCAGGTGCCGCTGTCCAAGCTGGAACGGCACCTGACCAAGCTGCCCGCCAACATCACCGCCAAGCAGATGGATGCGCTGGAGTCCCGCCTGGCCGCCCTGGGTTCCAAGCTGGGTCCCGGCGGTCTGCCCAAGGGCCCGCTGCCTGCCGGCGCGAAGATGAAGGGCATGCAGCGCACCGCCCGGCGCAAGTAACCCAGCGATTTGTGCACGATTTTCCGCGGCGACCGCGGATTTTCGTGCACAGGTCGACGGGTCAGCGGCGCAGGACGGCGGTGTTCGTCAGCCGGTCCTGCAGGCCGCGGCCGTCGGCGTCGGTCAGCAGTGCCGGCACGGCCAGTGCGACCATTACCCCGCGCACCACGGCCCGGATGACGCCGACGCGCGGGGCATCGTCGAGCGGCACCACCATGAGGCCGAGGGCCAGCTGACCGGGCGTGAACCCGAACAGCGACAGCGACACGATGCCGAGCACGAGCCACACCACGAGCACGGCCGTGGACAACGTGGACACCGACAGCAGACCGAAGGCCATGGCGAGCCCGGCCAGCCCGTAGCCGATCAGCCAGTCGACCAGCAGGGCCACGGTGCGGCGTCCCATCCGGGCCAAGGATCGCGAGCCCGTTTCCGGCAGGCCGAGGGCTTTACCCGGGTACGAAGACTCATCAACGGGGCGCTCAGATTCGGGCCCGGACAGCCACGAACCGAGCCGAAATCCATCTGCACCGGACATGCTGTCAGGATAGGCGTGCACGCTTGTCCAACCGAACCGTGCGGTGGGTGGTCCGCGATTCGCAAACATGGGATCGCGTAACGTCCGCGAAACATACGGTTGATTGGCGTGCAACATCGTGTCCCTAGGTTCAACCGCGGGTAACACCAGTAAAGGAGATCACTTACGTGGCAGAAAAGACGTCTGACGACATCTTCAAGCTGATCAAGGACGAGAACGTCGAGTACGTGGACATTCGTTTCTGCGATTTGCCTGGTGTTGTCCAGCACTTCTCGATCCCGGCTTCGGCGTTCGACGAGAGCGTTTTCGAAGACGGCCTGGCCTTCGACGGTTCATCGGTCCGTGGCTTCCAGTCGATCCACGAGTCCGACATGATGCTGCTGCCGGATGCCAACACCGCGCGCATCGACCCGTTCCGGGCCGCCAAGACGCTGAACATGAACTTCTTCGTGCACGACCCGTTCACGCGTGAGGCCTACTCCCGTGACCCGCGCAACGTCGCACGCAAGGCCGAGAACTACCTGGCCAGCACCGGCATCGCCGACACCTGTTACTTCGGTGCCGAGGCCGAGTTCTACATCTTCGACTCGGTGGCGTTCGACTCCAAGATGAACGGCACCTTCTACGAGGTCGACTCCGAGTCGGGCTGGTGGAACAGCGGCGAGCCCTTCGAGGCCGACGGCTCCCCCAACCGCGGCTACAAGGTCCGCCCGAAGGGTGGCTACTTCCCCGTCGCGCCGTACGACCACTACGTCGACCTGCGCGACGAGATGTCGACCAACCTGATCAACTCCGGGTTCACCCTGGAGCGCGGCCACCACGAGGTCGGCACCGCCGGCCAGGCCGAGATCAACTACAAGTTCGACACGCTGCTGGCTGCGGCCGATGACGTGCTGCTGTTCAAGTACATCATCAAGAACACCGCGTGGGCCAACAACAAGACCGTCACCTTCATGCCGAAGCCGCTGTTCGGTGACAACGGCTCGGGCATGCACGCCCACCAGTCGCTGTGGAAGGACGGCAAGCCGCTGTTCCACGACGAGTCCGGCTACGCGGGCCTGTCCGACATGGCGCGCCACTACATCGGCGGCATCCTGCACCACGCCCCGTCGCTGCTGGCGTTCACCAACCCGACGGTGAACTCCTACAAGCGTCTGGTGCCGGGCTACGAGGCCCCGATCAACCTGGTGTACAGCCAGCGCAACCGCTCGGCATGTGTGCGTATCCCGATCACCGGCAACAACCCGAAGGCCAAGCGCCTCGAGTTCCGTTGCCCGGACAGCTCGGGTAACCCGTACCTGGCCTTCTCGGCGATGCTCATGGCCGGTATCGACGGCATCAAGAAGAAGATCGAGCCCATGGCCCCGATCGACAAGGACCTCTACGAGCTGCCGCCGGACGAGGCCGCCAGCATCCCGCAGGCCCCGACCTCGCTGGCTGCCGTCATCGACCGCCTTGAGGCCGACCACGACTACCTCACCGAGGGTGGCGTGTTCACCGAGGACCTGATCGAGACCTGGATCTCGTACAAGCGGGAGAACGAAATCCTGCCGGTGCAGATTCGCCCTCACCCGTACGAGTTCTCGCTCTACTACGACTGCTGAGTCTTAGCGCGAGCAAGACGTGAAAACCCCCTAAACTGAAGTGGTCCCCGAAAGTTGGACTCTGACTTTGGGAGCTTAGGACTTAAGGGCCTGGGCCCGGTATTGGACCGGGCTCAGGCCCTTGAGTTTTGTCGAGATGCGTTCGGTGTTGTACCAGCGGATGTAGCCCTCGAGCGCGGTGG